>NZ_JBEZDS010000069.1:0-45859 GCF_040648435.1 Dactylosporangium sp. NPDC049140
CGCAACGACCGCCCCACGAACAAGAACGTCGCGACACCCACGATCACCGTCAACAACGGCAACCCGACCGCAAGAGCGCCGACCGCGGCCTCGGTGCCTTCGTCGATCTCGTCGATGGACTGCCCGACGAGCACCGTGCCGGTGGCCAGGCCCAGCGCGGTGATGCGGAAGTACTCGTCGTGGGCCACCGGCAGCCGCCGCTGCTCCCGGCGCGTCCGACCGGCCGGCGGGCGCAGGGACGAGATCGGCGGCGCGCCCGCGAGCAGCGCCGAGGCGCGCAGCACCCGGCCGTCGGGGCCGAGGACCTGCACAACGGTACGGTCGCGCAGCGAAGGCTGGATCACCGCCGCGAGCGCCGCCTCGTCGTCGACCGCCCCGGCGACCTGCGCGGCGCGGTCGCCGGCGCTCTGGTCGACGTTGCCGGTGAGGATGACCCGCGCGGCGACCACGAACGCGACCCCGGTCAGCACGGACGCGACCGCGACGACGGCGGACGCGGCGAGCGCCGAGCGCATACGCACCCCGAGCCGCTGCCGAATCCGCTCCGCAAGCCTCCTCACCGGCCCGACGCTACGGCCGCGCTCCTGAACGGGGCCTGAATTCAAGCTGCTCTCAGCATCGCGCGGTCAGCATCGCGGATCATGCACCTGTTGACGTACCCGGAAGCGATCGTCGTCGGCCTCCTGCAGGGGGTGACCGAGCTGTTCCCGGTGTCGAGCCTGGGCCACAGCGTCCTGCTGCCCGCGCTGATCGGCGGCCGCTGGGCCCGCGACCTGAGCGTGTCCGCGCCCGAGTCGCCGTATCTGGCGTTCGTGGTGGGCCTGCACGTGGCCACGGCGCTCGCGCTGCTGGTGTTCTTCTGGCGGGACTGGCTGCGCATCCTCGCCGGGTTCGCGACGTCGCTGCGGTACCGCCGGATCGTCACCCCGGAGGAGCGCCTCGCGTGGATGATCATCGTGGCCACCATCCCGGTGGGCGTCACCGGACTGCTCCTGGAGCACACGTTCCGCACGGTGCTGGGCCGCCCCGCGCCCGCGGCCGCCTTCCTCGCCGTCAACGGCATCGTCCTGCTCGGCGCCGAACGGCTCCGCCGCGCCGCGCCGGCCGCGGACCGCACCACCGGCGACCCGGACGACCGTCTCGCGTCCGGGTCGTTCGCCCGCGCCCTGCAGATCGGCTGCGCCCAGATCCTGGCCCTGCTGCCCGGCATCAGCCGGTCCGGCGCGACCATGGGCGCGGGCCTGCTCAAGGGCCTGTCGCACGAGGACGCGGCCCGCTTCTCCTTCCTGCTCGCCACCCCCGTCATCCTCGCCGCGGGCGTGCTGAAGCTGCCGGACCTGTTCGGCCCGCTCGGCGCCGGCATCCACGGCCAGGTGCTGGCCGGGAGCGTGGCCTCATTCGCCGCCGCCTATGTGGCGGTGCGGTTCCTGACGCGGTACTTCGAGCGCCGCACGCTGACGCCGTTCGCGTGGTACTGCATCGGCGCGGGCCTGCTCAGCCTGGCGTGGCTCACCCTGCGCTGAACCGGTCAGGAGATGTCGCGGCGGCGCAACAGGGAGGTTCCCGCCAGCGCCGTCACGACGCCGTAGCCGAGCAGCACGGCGGCCCCGACCCACTGGGGCGGGCTCTGGTCGAAGGTCTTCGTCGGCGAGATCATGACGGCCGACGCCACCGACGGGACGACGACCTGGGCGGTCAGGATCCAGTCCTTCTTGATGACGTAGGTGTACAGCAGGTCGAACACGCCGCTCGCGGCGGCGGCGCCGACGAGGTACAGCACGGTTGCGGCGACCGTCGCGGTGAGCTGGCTGCGGATGAGCGCGCCGAAGCCGATCCCGAACACCGCCCAGATCGCGTAGGCGGCCAGGTTGAGCAGGATCGCGCGGACGACGCCCCATTGGCCCAGCTGCGTGCCGTAGCCCTCGTTGCCGAGGAAGATCGCCCCGGCGGCCAGCGCGAGCACGGTCGAGGCGAGCCAGGACGCGGCCGCGACGATGACCGCGGTGATGAGCTTGGCCGCGATCACCGCGCTGCGGTGCGGGGTGAACAGGAACGTGGTGGTGGCGGTCTGCTGGTGGAACTCGCCGGTGATGAGCACGACGCCGAGCAGGCAGGCCAGCAGCACCCCGATGAGCTGCCCGGCGGTGAAGATCGTGGCGGCCTGGGTGACCGCGCTGTGGCCCAGCTCCCACTCGCCGCGCAGCCGGTTGAGGAACTGCGGCGGCATCTGCGCCACGTCCCGGCCGTGCGCGTGCAGGGCGACGAACCGGTCGAAGGGCTGCAGCAGCTCGTGCGCCTGGACCAGGTCGATCGCGAGCATGATGCCGGTGCTGAGGACCGTGGCGGCGGCGAAGAGCCACCACAGGCTGGTGGTGCGCAGCTTGAACAGCTCCGCGCGGACGAGACGCGTCATCGGATGGCCGCCTTCGCCTGGGTCAGGTCGAGGAACACGTCCTCGAGGTCGGGCTGGTCGGTGGCGAGCTGGTGCAGGGCGACCCCGGCGGCCAGGGCCGCGTCGCCGACCGCCTCGGCGGCCATGCCCGTGACCCGCAGCCGGTTCGGGCCGTCCGCGGTGACGCCGGCCCCGAGCAGGCGCAGCGCCGCCCCGAGCTTCTCCGGCTCCGGCGTGCGGGCGTGCACCCGTGCGTCGCCGCCGAGCACCTCGACGACCGGGCCCTGCCGCAGCAGCTTCCCGGCGGCGATGATGACCACGTCGTCGGCCAGGGCCTGCATCTCCGACAGCAGGTGGCTGGACACCAGCACGGTGAGGCCCTTTCTATGCGGCGCGGGAAGCCGGCGCCGATTCTGGTGCCGCGGTGCTGAGAGTGGGTTGAATGCGCCTCAGCCGGCGGCCGCGACGAGGCGGGGCCCGGCGGCGGGGGCCTTGGCCGAGCGCCAGCAGGCCAGGCCGATCGGCAGGTCGATCCAGCACGACAGGATGCGGTACAGCAGCACCGCCGCCGCGGCCGGAGCGGCCGGCGCGCCCGCCGCGGTGAGGGCGACCAGCAGGCTCGCCTCGATGACGCCGATGCCGCCCGGCGTCGCGGGGATCTGGCGGATCAGCTGGGCCAGCAGGTACCCGGTCGCGATCGTCGTCGCGGGCACGGTCAGCCCGGCGGCGCGCACGGTGCACACGAGGGTGGCGACGTCGGCGAGCCAGTTCAGGACGGCCAGCGCGAGAACGGCCAGCCAGCGGCCGGTGGGTACGGTGCCGGCGAGGACGAGCGTGTGCTGCAGCGTGGCCCGGGCCCGGGCGAGCCGGCCGGCGTCGGCGGCGACGCCGGGCTCGAGGACCGCGGCGGGGCCGCCGGCGCGGCGCACGGCCCGGGCGTGGAGGACGACGAGGACCGCGAGGGCGGCCGCGGCCGTGACGATGCCGAGCGTGGCGACGGACGGGCGGGCGAGGACGAGCAGGTTGCCGGCGTACAGCAGCGCCAGGCCCGCGAGCGAGGCCGCGCCGGACAGCAGCATCACGGCCGCCGCGACCGCGCGGGGGGCGCCGCGGGCGCGGAAACGGCCGAAGGCGTACCCGGCCGAGACCGCCGACCCGGCCGGCAGGGCGGCCGCCATCGCCGAGCGGGTGTAGGTGAGCCCGAGCGAGGACGCGGGCCCCATCCGCACCGCGAACGCGGCCAGCAGGTGCCGCTGCTGCTCGGAGAACGCCACCATCGCCAGCAGCGCCAGCCCGGCGGCGGCCGCGAGCCAGCCGAGGCCGGCGGTGCGCAGGGCCCGCCCCGTCTCCGGCAGGGAGGGCAGGTGGCCGCGCAGCTCCAGCGCGGCCACCACGACGCCCACGACGAGCAGTGCGGTTCGCCAGTACCGTCTCACGCCGATCACTCTCGGCCGCGGCGCTAAGAGGTTCGACGAGCGCCGGTTAAGAGTTTCGTAAGAGCCTCACGCGGCAGGGTCCCGCCGCCGCAGGACGAGGGCGGCGACCCCGGCCGCGATGGCGACGGTGGCGAGCTGGACCGCCGCGCCCGGGCCCAGGTGCGCCGGGGCGGACGGGTCGAACAGCGCCGGCCAGTCCTGCCAGTAGTGCACGGGCAGCGCCACCGCGACGGCGTGCAGGAGCCCGCCGCGCGAGGTCGCCTGGCCGTTGAGGATGCTGGCCACCACCACGAAGGCGATCGCCACCGCGACCGCCTCCGCGCCGCGGGGCAGGAGCAGGCCGAGGGCGAACGCGATCGCGGCGATGCCGAGCAGGCACAGCGTGAGATAGCCGCACGCGGCCAGGACGCGCCCGAGCGCGGCGCCGGTCGACAGGTTCGCGGCGCCGACGACGTGGAACGGGTGCCAGCCGAAGACGGCCAGCCCGGTGACGACGCCCGCGGCGAAGACCGAGGCGACCGCGGCGGCGGTGGCGATCACGACCGCGGCGAGCTGGCCGGCCAGCAGGCGGCCGCGGGTGACCGGGGCGACGTAGAGGTACCGCAGGATTCCCCAGTCCCGATCGGCCGACCCGATGGCGGCGGCGAGCATCGCCACCACGATCGGCAGCAGCAGTGGGCCGGTGAACTCGAGGCTCGCCATGGCGTGGTTCAGGGCCGAGTACGGTGCGGCGCCGAACAGCCCGTCCTGGCCGTTGAGCCGCTTCCCGGCCGACGAGGCGGTGGCCAGCCCGGCGACGACGGGCAGGGCCGCGAGGGCGGCGAACGCGATGAGGGTACGCAGTCGCAGGAGCTGGGTGGTGAGCTCAACCCGCAGCATCGGCGGTCCCTTCGGTGATGGCCAGGAAGACGTCCTCGAGCGACCGGCCGGCCCGGCGGGCCTCGGCGACCCGGACGCCGCCGGTGACGAGCGCGTGGACCAGGTCGCCGGCCGGCACGCCGGGGGCGGTGACGACGACCTCGCCGCCGTCGAGCGCGACGCCGGTCACGCCGGGCACCGCGCGCAGGAGGCCGGCCGCGGTGCCGACGGCGTCGACCCGGATGCGGTAGGCGCCGCCGTCGCCGAGCAGGGCCGCGAGGGGGCCGGCGGTGACGAGCCGGCCGTGGTCCATGACGACGACGTGGGTGGCGACCTGCTGCACCTCGGCCAGCTGATGGCTCGACACGAGTACCGCGGCGCCCCGGCCGGCGAGGGTGGCGAGGTGCTCGCGCAGGGCGCGGACCTCGGCCGGGTCGAGGCCGTTCGCCGGCTCGTCGAGGATGAGCACCTCGGGGTCGCGCATCAGCGCCTGGGCGAGGATCAGCCGCTGCCGCATGCCCATCGAGTACCGCTGCACCCTCCGCTCCAGGTGCCCGCCGAGCCCGGCCAGCGCGAGGGCCTCGTCCAGGGCGGGCGGCGGCCACGCGCGGCGGGTCGCCGACCACAGCAGCCGCAGGTTGGCCCGGCCGGTCAGGTGCGGGACGAACGCCGGGCCGTCGATGAGCACCCCGACGCGGCGCAGCACGCCGGCGCCGAGCCCGACCGGCTCCCCGAGGATCTCGGCGCGGCCCTCGCTCGGCGTGGACAGGCCCACCAGCACGCGCATCGTGGACGTCTTCCCGGCCCCGTTCGGCCCGAGCAGCGCGCAGACCTGCCCGGGCTCGACCGTGAAGCTGAGCCGGTCGACGGCGGTACGGCGGCCATAGCGTTTCGACAGCGACTCGACCCGGATCATGCGGCGGTCCTGCGCACCATGACGGCCGCGGTGACCGCCGCCGCGGCCAGCCCGGCCCCGACGGTCAGCGCGACGAGCAGCGGCACCGAGCCGACCGGGCCGGCGGCGACCGCCGTCCACACCGGGTCCCGGAACGCGGTCATCAGCACGAGACCGGCGGCGCCGGCCAGGACGGCGGCCTCGGCCACGCGGGCCCGGCGGGAGCGGGCGGGCCGGGCGATGAACCCGGCGACGGCGTTGGCCACGACGCAGAAGGCGAAGTTCATGGCCGTCTCGACGAGCAGCGCCCAGGCGATGAGCAGCGGGTTCGTCCAGCCCTCGCCGATCGCCTGGGCGCCGATGACGGCGGCCGCGGCGAGCAGGCTCAGGGTCACGAACACGGCGGTGGCGTGCGCGCGGACCCACTCGGCGCGTTCGGGGCCGAGGAGCGGGACGTCGCCGAGCCAGTCGGGCCGCGCGGCGCCGCGCGGGGCCCGGCGCCGCCACAGCGCCGTCGCGGCCGCGACGGTCGCGAACGACAGCACGGCGAGGCCGACGATCAGGACCGTGGTCGATCCGTTCCAGGCCGGGGCGTGCGCGCGGGTGGCGACGGCGGCCCACTCGGCGGCGAGGGTGCCGCCGACGACCGCGGTCAGGGCGCCGGCCGCGCGGGCGGTCGGCCCCTCGCGGCCGGGGCCGCTCGGAGCCCGACGGGCCACGAGCCGCACGAGGATGGCCAGCGCGAGCATCGGCACGGCGAAGAGCGCGAACGACACGAAGACGTCGGGGGGATCGTCCTGCCACGGGCTGGCGGCCCGCACGGCCTTGTCCTGGGTGGCGAGGACCGTCATCGCCTCGAACGCCGCCCCGAGCGCCAGCACCGCCCATATCAGCTTCATGGTCGGTCATAGTACGCGCCTCGTAGTACATGGCAAGTAGTACTCGACGTGTAGTAAGGTGGGGTCGTGCACAGCACCGACGCGCAGATGGTCGTGCTCACCGTGCTCGCGGACGGCCCGCGGCACGGCTACGCCATCAACACCGCAATCGAGGAGCTCACCGGCCGGCGGCTCGGGCCCGGCAGCCTGTACGGGGCGCTGGCCCGGCTGGAGGCCCGCGGCCTGATCGAGCCGGTCGCCGACGACGCCGCGCCGGACCGGCAGCGGACCATGCGCATCACCGACGTCGGCCGGGACACGCTGCGCGCGGAGCTGGAGCAGCTCGCCCGCGTCGCCCGGGCCGGGCTGCGCGCCCTGGGAGTGGACCCCGCATGACCGCCCCCGATCTCATCGTGGCGCTGTACCCGCCCCCGGTCCGGGAGCGCTGGGGCGACGAGATCGGCCGCGAGATCGACGAGCGCGGCGCCCGCTCCTGGGCCGACGCGATCGGCGGGGCCCTGCGGCTCTGGCTGCACCCGAGCGACTGGCCGGAGACCACGGCCGGGCAGACCCGCCGGGTGCTCGCGGCGGCACTGTTCGCCGTGGTCGCCGCGGTCGCCCTGCTGCTGCGGGCGTCCGCCCCGGCGGGCGCCTGGTGGCTGGCCCCGATCCTCGCCGGAGCCCTCCTCGCCGCGCCACTGCCCCGCCTTCGGGCGCTGCCGGGGATCGCCGCCGCGTCGGTGCGGACCATGGCGGCCCCCACGGCGGGCGGCCTCGCCCTGATCGCGCTGGCCAACAGCGGCCTGGTGGACCGGCCGGCCGGGTTCGCCGCCGTGCTGCTCCTCGCGTACTACTGGGCCACCCTGGCGTTCATCGCGGTGCGGCTGTGCACCCTCGTCGCCCGGGTCCTGCGGCTCGGCATCGTGCCGACCCGCCGCCGGCTGCGGGCGGCGCTCCTGCTCGTCGGCGCGGGGACCGCCCTCGCCGCCGCGCAGTGCCTACTCGCTGGCGGGCTTCTGGTGACCACGGTGCTGGCCGCCCTCGCCGCGGTCGCCCTGCACGCCGGCCAGGACCTGCGCGGCCCGGCCCGCTGACTCAGCCCACCGGCAGCCACGCGCGGAGGAGCTCGGCGAACTCCACCACCGCCGCAACCGTCACCGCGAGCGCCAGCCCCGCCACCACCGACGACCCGGTGACCGCCGGACCCCCGCCCCGCCGCCCCGCGGACCCGGGCCGCACCAGGGCCTCCACCCGCCGCACCGTGCTGGAGCCGTCGAAGCCGAGCCCCACCCCCGGCCCGTGCGCGGCCAGCGCCACCTTCGCGATCGTCCGGGCGACGAGCCGCCGATCCCCGACCGCCCGGGCCGCCTCCTCGTCGGCGCTGCGCTCCACCAGCAGCCCGACGGCGGACTCGACCGGCCCCAGCAGCGGGTTGACGGCCGTCGCCACCGCCGCGAGCGCCGCCGTGCGGTGATGGCCGCGGCGCAGGTGCGCCCGCTCGTGCGCGAACAGCACGGCCCGCTCGCGCGCGTCGAGCAGGCGCAGCATGCCGCTGGTCACCAGCACGTGGCCGCGGCGGCCCCGGCCGGGCGGCACGGCGACCGCGCGCGGGCTGTCCCAGTCGGCGACGAGCAGGCCGCCGTCGGCGCGCCCGGCGGCGTGCAGGTCGCGGGCCACGGCGAGGCGATGGCGCAGCCGCACGGTGAGCCGGCCCCCGGCCCAGCCCAGCAGCAGCGCCGCGGCGACCGCGACCGGGTCCGGGACGGGCTCGGGCAGCGGGCGGCCGCCGGCGCCGGACAGGTGCGCGTACCGCTCCAGCGCCGGCAGGTCGTCGGCCAGCGTCGCGGCGACGAGGACGAGGCACACCGCGCTGCAGGCCGCGGTGACCAGCGCGCCGATCGCGAGCGCGCGGGCGGCCCGCTCGGGGCGCCCGGACCGGGCGGCGCGGCGGGCCAGCGGCCGCAGTACCCCCGGCAGCAGCAGCATCGGCAGGAGCAGCGGAACCTGGACGAGCCAGGTCACGCCGGGCCGTCCTGCAGGAGCGCCCGCAGCAGGTCGGCGTCGGCGGGCTCCAGGCCGGCGGTGAACTGGCGCAGCACCGCCTGCCGGTCGCCGGGGCCGTCGAGCGCCGCCCGCATCCGCCGGGCCGCCGCGGCCTCGCGGTCCTCGGCCGGGAAGTACTCGTAGCCGCGGCCGCCGTTGAGGTTGGCCCGCCGCCGCGCCAGTCCCTTCTCCAGCAGCCGGGTGAGGATGGTCTGGACGGTGTTGTACGCCAGGCCGCGGCCGAGCTCCCGCTGCACCTGCACCGGCGGCAACGGACCGGCGGCGGCCCACAGCACCGCCATGACGTCCGACTCGAGCGAGCCCCAGGCCCGCCGCTCCGCGCTCACCCGGACAGATTATCGGAGCCGGGAACGACCAGGCCGGTCTCGTAGGCGGCGATGATGGCCTGCGCGCGGTCCCGGACGCCGAGCTTGCCCAGGACCCGGGTGACGTGCGTCTTCACCGTCGTCTCGCCGATCTGCAGGCGCGCCGCCAGCTCGGTGTTGCTCAGGCCCCGGGCGATGAGCCGGAGAATGTCCAGCTCCCGCGGGGTCAGCGCGGACAGGTCGCGGTGCGGCACGGCAGCGTCCTGGTGCCGGGCGAAGCGCTCCACCAGGCGGCGGGTGACGCTCGGGGCCAGCAGCGCGTCGCCGGCCTGGACGGTGCGCACCGCCGCGACGAGCCGGCCCGCGCTGGCGTCCTTGAGCAGGAACCCGCTCGCGCCCGCGCTGAGCGCCGCATACACGTACCGGTCCAGGTCGAACGTCGTCAGGATGATGATCCGCGGCGGGTCCGGGTGGCCGGTGAGGATGCGGCGCGTGGCCTCGAGCCCGTCCATGCCGGGCATCCGGACATCCATCAGTACGACATCGGGGCGGGTCCGGCGCACCGCGTCGACGGCTTCCGCGCCGTCGGCCGCCTCCGCGACGACCTCGATCCCGTCCGCGCCGAGGATCAGCGCGAACCCGGTGCGGACCAGCGCCTGGTCGTCGGCGATCACCACGCGCAGCGGGCCGGGCGCGGTCACGCCCCCTCCTCGCTTCGCTCGTCGGCGGCCTGACCGTCAAACTGAGCTAGCTGATGCCCGGCCCCTCCGCTTCGCTCCGGACCGGTCATGGGCGCTCCACCGGGATCGTCGCCCGCACCTGGTAGCCGCCGCCGTCCCGCGGCCCGTGCTCCAGGGTGCCGCTGTACACGGCCAGCCGTTCCCGCAGCCCGATGAGCCCGCGGCCGTTGCCGGCCGGCGCCGACGGGCCGGGCGGGCCACCGCCGTCGGTGGCCTCGACCCGCACCGCCGCCGGCGCATGCTCGATGACGATGCGCACCGCGGCGCCGGCCGCGTGCTTCACGGCGTTCGTGAGCGCCTCCTGGACGACGCGGTACGCGGCGAGGTCGATCCCCGCCGGCAGCGGCCGCGGATCGCCGCGGACGGTGACCTCGACGGGCGTGCCGGCGGCGCGGACCCGGGCGACCAGCGCCGGCACCCGGTCCAGGCCCGGCGAGGGCGGCTCGACCTCCGGCTCGTCGGCCCCCGGCTCGTCCTCCATCGTCAGCAGCCCCATGACGTGGCGCAGCTCGTTCATCGCGGCGCGGCCGCCGGACTCGATCGCCGCCAGCGCCTCCTCGGCCTTGTCCGGGGCCAGCTTCAGCACCCGCCGGGCCGCGACCGCCTGCACCACCATGACGCTGACGTTGTGGGTGACGACGTCGTGCAGCTCCTGGGCGATGCGCGCCCGCTCGCGCTGCACGGCCAGCGCGGCCTCGGCCTCCCGCTGCCCCTCGGCCAGCCGCACCCGCTGCTGCAGGGCGTACACCGCGTTGGCGGCCAGCCCGACCGGCACCAGGATCAGGACGAGCAGCAGGGCGGGCTGGTTGATCGGCAGGCTGCCGCGGTGCAGCACCAGCACGACGCCGCCGAGCAGGACGCTGACCGCGGCGGGGACGCGGTACGGACTGTGCATCACCGCGCTGTACGCGGCGACGACGCACGCCGCGAACGTGAACAGCGGGTCGCCGAAGCCGGGCGAGCGATGGTACATCAGCACCGCCAGCAGCACCACCCAGAAGACCGCGAGCGGGTACCGCCGGCGGGCCGCCAGGGGCAGCGTGGCCAGCGCGACCAGCAGCCCCCACAGCAGCACCTGGGGCCACGCCATCGACGGGAAGTACGGCACGAGCCGGTCGGGCGCGCCGGTCGCCCCGGGCGGGATCGGCGGGGGCGGGATCGGGTCCCCGGTCACCGTCACCCGCCCGACGCCGCCGACCTGCGCGCCGAAGCCGACGAACGCCCCGCCCGCCAGCGCCGCCGCGATCACGACGTCGGCGACGACCGCCCAGCGCGACAGCGCCGGCGGGGTCACCGCGCCGGTGTGCAGTCGTTCGCGGATCGTCGCCAGGCCCACCGGACCAGTCTTGCAAACCGGCCCGGCCGGGGCATCGTCCGTCCGGCAGCGCGCGCGGACCCCGAGTCGTACATCCCCGGTATGACGCCGCTGCATCGTCGTACCGACGGACCGCCCGATTTCGTAGCGCAGATCGACGCGCGGCACCGGGCGCGGCCCATAGCCTCCGGGGCATGAGCATGATCGAGGCCCGCGACGTCGCCCGGGCGTTCGGCACGACACCGGCCCTGCGCGGCGCGAACATCGCCGCGGCGGCGGGCGAGATCCTCGCCGTGACGGGGCCCAGCGGCTCCGGCAAGTCGACCCTGCTGCACTGCCTGTCGGGCATCTTCCGGCCCGACCGGGGCGAGGTGTACTACGACGGGCGGCGGCTCGACACGCTGCCCGAGCCGGCCCGCACGATGCTGCGGCGCACCGCGTTCGGGTTCGTGTTCCAGTTCGGCCAGCTGGTGCCGGAGCTGACCGTCGCCGACAACATCGCCCTGCCGCTGCTGCTGAACAAGGTCCGCCGCGGCACCGCGTACGCGACGGCGGCGGGCTGGCTGGAGCGGCTCGGGCTCGGCGGGCTCGGCGGCCGCCGCACCGGCGAGCTGTCCGGCGGCCAGGCGCAGCGGGTCGCCATCGCCCGCGCGCTGGCGATCCGCCCGCGCGTGCTGTTCGCCGACGAGCCGACCGGCTCGCTGGACTCGGCCACCGGCGACGCGGTGATGGACGTGCTCGTCGGCCTCGCCCGCGAGGAGGGCGTCACGGTCCTGCTGGTGACCCACGACGGCCACGTCGCCGGGTACGCCGACCGGCGCGTCGTCGTGCGCGACGGCCTGGTGCACGCGGCGAACGAGGCGCAGGCCGGCCGATGATGATGCTCCGCCTCGGCGCGCGGCTCGCGCTGCGCAGCGGCCGGGAGGCCCTCATCCGCCTGGTACTGGTCGCGGCCGCCGTGGCCGCCGGCGTCACCGTCCTGCTCGGCGTCCTCGCCGAGCTCAACGCCTTCCAGGCCACCGCCGGCACGCAGTGCTGGCAGTGCACGACCGGCCGCCCGGCGACGGCGTCCGGCCCCGAGCTGTGGCACTACAGCGAGGACTACTACGCCGGCCGGGTCGTGCAGCGCCTCGACGTCGCCGTGTCGGCGCCGGACGCGCCGGTGGTGCCGGGCCTGGCCCGGATGCCCGCCCCCGGCGAGTACTACGCCTCCCCCGCGCTGGCCCGTCTCCTGGCCGCGACACCGCCCGACGAGCTGGCCGACCGCTTCCCGGGCACGCTCGCCGGCACGATCGGCGACCGCGGCCTGACCCGCCCCGGCGATCTGGTCGTCATCGTCGGCCACGCGCCCGGCGACCTCGCCGCGCGGCCGGGCACGCAGGTGGTGGACGCCCTCTCGACCCGCTCGCACGTCGACGGCACCACCGGCCTCTACCGGTACGGCCTCGGCATGGTCGCCGCCGGCCTGCTCTTCCCCCTGCTCACGCTCATCGGCACCGCGACGCGCCTGGCCGCGGCCCGCCGGGAGGAGCGCTTCGCCGCGTTCCGGCTCGTCGGCGCGACCACGCGGCAGGTCGGCGTCATCGCCTCGGTGGAGGCGCTCCTGGGCGCGGCCGCGGGAACGCTCGGCGGCCTGATCCTGTTCCAGCCGCTGCGGCCGGTGATCGCCCGGCTGGCGCTGGACGGGCCCCCGTACTTCGGCCGGCTGGTCGCGCCGAGCCCGGCCCAGTACGCCGCCGTCGCGGCCGGCATTCCGCTGGCGGCCGCGCTCGCCGCCGTCCTGTCGCTGCGCCGGGTGCGGATGTCGCCCCTCGGGGTCAGCCGCCGGGTCACACCCCCGGCGCCGTCGGCGTGGCGCCTGGCCCCGCTGCTCGTGGGTCTGATGCTTTTTGCGGCGGTACCCGTGGTGCTCGACCGGCAGCCGGCGCGCCCGCCGGCCGCGGGCTTCGCCACCGGCCCGAGCGGCGCCGCGCTGCCCCTGGCCCTGCTCGGGCTCGTGCTCACCATGCTCGGCCTCGTCCTCGCCGGACCGTGGCTGACCGGCCGGGGCGCGCGCCTCGTGGCCCGGCTGGCCCGGCGCGCCCCGGCGCTGCTGTCGGCCCGGCGCCTCGCCGACGACCCGAAGGCCGCGTTCCGGTCGGTGGGCGGCCTCGTCCTGGCCGTGTACGTCGGCACGGTCATCGCCTGCGTCGTCCCCGCGATCGGCGCCGGCCTGCACGCGGCCGGCGGCGGCACGCTCGACGAGGTGCTGCGGGTGTCGTTCGTGGCCGAGCCGGACCCCGACGGCCACAGCGCGGTGCCGGGGCTCGCGCCCGACGACGGGCGGGCGCTGGTGACCCGGCTGCGGAGCCTGCCGGGCGTCGCGGTGCTGCCGCTGTACGCCCCCGAGCGGCAGCTGACCGGGTACGCCTGCGTGAGCGGGCACGCCTGCGGCCCGACCGAGGCGGCGATCGCCTGCGCCGACCTGGCCCCGTTCCCGGCGCTGGGCCGGTGCCCGGCGGGCGTGCCGGCCATCCGCCCGGAGTTCGGGCTGCTCCTCAGCCACGACAACGTGGCCGCGCTGCCGCTGCCGTTCGCCGGCGACGACACCCCGGTGTACGCCACGGACCCGGCCGCCCAGCCGCTGGAGGCGCTGCTGGTGCGCACGGCGAGCCCGGCGACCCTCGAACGGGTCCGGACGCTGCTCGGCGGGTACACCGCGCAGGCCGGCGCCACCAGCGCGCCGAAGACGATCGGCGAGAGCATCCGGCTGCGCGAGGCCCTCTACCGGCAGGTCCAGCGGGCCGCCCTGGCCGTGGTCGCGGTGACGCTGCTCGTCGCCGGGTGCAGCCTGGCCGTCGCGGTCGGCGGCGGCCTCGTCGAGCGCCGCCGCCCCTTCACGCTGCTGCGCGTGGCCGGCACCCCCGCGCCCGTCCTGCTGCGGGTGGTACTGCTCGAGTCGGTGGTGCCGCTGGCCCTCGCCGCGGCGGTCGCGCTCACGGCGGGCGCGGGCACGGCCGCGTCGGTCACGCATACACTGCTGCCGGGCGCGCACGGGCTCATGTGGCCCGGCCCCGGGTACTTCGCCACGCTCGCCGCGGGCCTGCTCGCCGCGCTGGCGGTCGTGCTGTCGGCGCTGCCGCTGCTGCGCCGGCTGACCGAGCCCGACAACGCCCGGTTCGAGTAACGTCGGGGCATCCGTACGTGGATGGAGGAGACATGCGCCTGGTCCGCTGGATCGGCCTCGTCCTGTGGGCCGGGAGCTGGGTCCTCATGGTGTTCGAGGTGTTCCGCTGGCATCACCTGACCCCGACGCTGCGCTTCAACCCCGGCCCGCCCGGCCCGTACGGGCCCGGCCGGCTGGGACTGCCGGCGCAGGCGGCCCGGGCCTGCGCGTTCGTGGCCCCGGTGGTGGTGCTGCTGACCTTCGTCCGCCCCGGGGTCAGCGGTTCCGGGCGCGGGCGCGCAGCAGCTCGACCGCGATCGGTACCACGGAGAGCACGACGATCCCGATGAGGATGAGCTCGATGTTGTCGCGCACGAACGCGATCCGGCCCAGGAAATAGCCCAGGACCGTGACCCCGCACGACCACAGCGCGCCGCCGACCACGTTGTAGAGCACGAACGTCCGGTAGTGCATGCGGCTCGCGCCCGCCACGATCGGCGTGAACGTGCGCACGACCGGCACGAAGCGCGCGAGCACGATCGAGCGGGCGCCGTACCGCTCGAAGAACTCCTGCGCCCGGGTCAGATGGGACCGCTTGAACAGCCGCGCGTCCGGGCGCCGGAACAGCGCCGGCCCGACGCGGCGGCCGAAGAGGTAGCCGGCCTGGTCGCCGGCGATCGCGGCCACGGACACGAGCCCGCACACGAGCCACAGCGGCTGGTGCAGGTACGTGCCGGAGGCGACCAGCAGCCCGGTGGTGAACAGCAGCGAGTCGCCGGGCAGGAAGAACCCGATCAGCAGGCCGGACTCGGCGAAGACGATCGCGAGAATCCCGAACAGCCCGAACGCCGAGATGAGGTGCTGCGGGTCGAGCACGGACACGAAAACACCGACCTCCGACAGGTTGTAGGTACCGTTTCGTCGGACGTTACCCGGCGGCACCTGAACGAATCTTGAATTGCTTATCTACATGAATCGGACAGGCGCGGGGCGGGTTCAGGCTTCTTTCAGGTATGTAGTCCAACCATTCGCCGCATGAATCAGCGCATCGTGGTGGTCTCCGCCAGCTTCGGGGCCGGGCACGACGGCGTGGCCACGGAGCTGACCCGGCGCCTGACCGCCCGCGGCCGCCGGGTCGAGCGCCACGACTTCGTCGACCTGGTGCCGGGCCGGCTCGGCCGGGTGCTGCGCGCGGGGTACCACCGCCAGCTCACCGCCGCCCCGCGCACCTGGGGCTGGCTGCTCGCCGCCGCCGGGGCCGGGGCGGGGACGGCGGCCCGCCTGACCGCGCTGGCCGACCAGGCGCTCCTCGACGCGATCGGCCCCGGCACGGCGGCGGTGGTCTCCACCTACCCGCTCGCGAGCCAGGCGCTCGGCCGGCTCCGCGCGCAGGGCCGCATCGCCGCGCCGGTCTGCACGTACCTCACCGACCTGTCCGTCCATCCACTGTGGATACATCCGGGCGTCGACGTCCACATCGGGCTCCACGACGACGCGGCCCGCCAGGCGAAGGAGCTCGGCGCGGCCGACGTCCGGGTCACCGCCCCCGCGGTAGGGCCCGGCTTCCGCGCCGCGCCGCGACCGGACGGGACCGGGGACCCGCGCGCTCTCATCGTCGCCGGCGCCTGGGGGGTCGGCTCGATCGAGCGGGCGGCCGCGGACGTCGCCGCCACCGGCGCGGCCGTCCCGGTCGTCGTGTGTGGCCGCAACGATCGGCTGCGCCGGCGCGTCGAGCGCCAGGGCGACGCGGTCACGCTCGGCTGGGTCGACGACATGCCCGCCCTCATGCGCGGCTGCGACGTCGTGGTCCAGAACGCCGGCGGCCTGTCCTCTCTCGAGGCGCTGACCGCCGGGCTGCCGGTGCTCACGTACCGGTGCATCCCCGGGCACGGCCGCACCAACGCCGAGGTTCTCGACCGCATCGGCTGGGTGCCGTGGATCCGCGACCGCGCCGGCCTCGCCGGCGGCCTGCGCCGAGCCATGACCGGACCCCCGCGCTTCGACCCCGCCCCGGCGCGGGCCGAGGACGTCATCCTGGAGCTGGCCGGATGAGCGCCGCGATGGACTTCGCGGCCACGTTCGCGCCGCCGCTCACCGCGATCACCCCGCTGCGGCGCGCGTACATGCCGGGGCTGGCGGGCATCGGGCGGCCCGGCCACGTCGCGCTCACCTTCGACGACGGGCCGGACCGCCGCTCCACCCCGCACATCCTGCGCATCCTGCGCGAGTACGACGTCCGGGCCACGTTCTTCCTCCTCGGCTCGATGCTCGCCGAGGACCCGCAGCTCGGCCGCGAGCTCGTCGACGCCGGCCACGAGGTCGCCGTGCACGGCTGGCACCACCGCTGCCTGGTGCGCCGCCGCCCGGCCGCCACCGACCTCGACATCACGCGCGCCACGATGCTCGTCGCCACCGTCACCGGGCAGACGCCGCGGTGGTACCGCCCGCCGTACGGCGTCTTCACCCTCGCCGGCCTGCGGGCCAGCCGCCGCCTCGGCCTGACCCCGGTGCTGTGGACGGCGTGGGGCCGCGACTGGGAGGCCCGCGCCACCCCGGACTCGATCCTGCGGACGGTGACCCGGCGCCTCTCCGGCGGCGGCACGGTCCTGCTGCACGACACCGACATCACCTCCGCCCCCGGCTCGTGGCGGCGCACCGCCGCCGCCCTCCCGGCCCTGCTGCGCTGGACCCGCGAACACGGCCTGGCCGTCGGCCCCCTCCGCGAGCACCAGCGATGACCTGGCTCGTGACCGGCGGCGCCGGCTACATCGGCGCCCACGTGACCGCCGCGCTGGTGGCCGCGGGCGAGCCGGTCGCCGTCCTCGACGACCTGTCCACCGGCGACGCCCGCCGCGTCCCCGACGGCGTGCCGTTCCTGCTCGGCGACGCCGGCGACCCGGCCACGATCCGCGACGTGCTGCGCCGGCACCGGGTCACGGGCGTCATGCACCTGGCCGGCAGCAAGTCCGTCCCGGAATCCTTCGAACGGCCGCGGTGGTACCACCGGCAGAACGTCACGGTCGTCGAGACGCTCCTCGACGCCATGGCCGAGGCCGCCGTCACCCGGCTCGTGTTCTCCTCCTCGGCCGCCGTCTACGGCCTCCCCGTCCACGGCGTCCCCGGACCGGCCGGCGTCGGCGAGGACGCCCCGGCCCGGCCACTCAACCCGTACGGCCGCAGCAAGCTCGCCGCCGAGCACGCGGTCGCGAGCTCCCCCGGCGTGTCCTGGATCGCCCTGCGCTACTTCAACGCCGTCGGCGCGGCCGCGGCCCACCTCGCCGACCGCGGCACCGCGAACCTGCTCCCCCGCGTCCTGCACGCCGCCCGCACCGGCGAGCCCTTCACGGTCACCGGCACCGGCCTGCCCACCGCGGACGGCACCGCGATCCGCGACTACGTCCACGTCGCTGACATCGCCGCCGCGCACCTGGCCGCCGCGGCCGCCGTCACGTGCGACCGGCGCGCCCGCATCTACAACGCCGGCACCGGCGCGGGCCACTCGGTGCTCGACGTCATCGGCGCCGTCGAGCGGGTGACCGGCGCCCCGGTGCCGTGGACCGCCGGCCCGCCCCGCCCCGGCGACCCGGCGGCGGTCGTCGCCGACGTGACCCGCATCGGCGCCGAGCTCGGCTGGCGGGCCGGCCACACCCTCGACGACGCCGTGCGCTCCGCCTGGACCCCCTGACCGCCGTCACGGCGAAGGCAGCGTCACCCGCACCGTCGTGCCGCGCCCCGGCCCGCTGTCGATCTCCACCGCGCCGCCGACCTCGTCCAGGCGCTCGCGCATCAGCTCCAGGCCCATCCCGTGCCGGTCGCCGGCGCCGCCCGGGTCGAAGCCGCGGCCGTCGTCGCGCACCGTCACCTCCACGCCGCCGTCGCCCGCCGCGAGCCGCACCTCGATCGCGGCCGGCTCGCCGTGGCGCACGGCGTTGCCGAGCGCCTCCTGCACGACCCGCAGCACCGCGTGCTCGGCCGCCGCGTCGAGCGCGACCGGCTCAAGGACGGCGGTGACCGGGATCGCGAGCCGCAGCTCGTAGGCCCGGCACAGCTCCTGCAGCGCGGCCCCGAGCCCGGCGTCCTCCAGCCGGACGGGGCGCAGCTCCAGCAGCAGCGCCCGCATCTCGCGCATCGTGCGGGCCAGCGACCGCTCCATCGACTCGGCCTGCTCCTGCGGCACCGTGCCCGGGGAGAGGGCCTTGCGCAGCCCGCCGGCGATCAGGCTCACCGAGAACAGGTCCTGCGAGATCGAGTCGTGCAGCTCCCGCGCGATCCGGCCGCGTTCGGCCCGCCGGGCCTCCGCCCCCGCGGCGGCGCGCTGCTCGGCGAGGGCGGCGTCGAGGCGCTCGGCCATGGTGTTGAACGCCTCCTCCAGCCGCCCGACCTCGTCGCCGCCGGAGACCGGGATCCGCGCCCGCAGGTCGCCGCCGGCCATCGCCGCCGTGCCGTCCGACAGCCGCTGGATGCGCCGGATGAGCCGGCCGGTGCTCAGCAGCCCGAACAGCGCCCCGACCGGCACCAGCAGCACGAGGACGGCGACGCCGGGCAGGACGAGCGAGGCGACCGTGTGGCCCGGCGCCGTGCCGCCGGCGGGCGCGGCCCGGAGCTCCACCTCGACGTACGCGATGCCGATCACGTGCGCCTCCCCGCCCTCGGCCTCGGCGAGCTCGATCGGGACCGCGGCCCAGTAGACGGCCCGGTCCTGGTCGCCGGCGCGGCCGTCGCCGGACGCGCCGGTGCGGGCGGCCCCGGGCAGGTCCGCGCCCGGCCGGAACGCGTCGGCGGGGGCGGCCGCGAGCACCCGGCCGCCGGCGTCGGCGAGCACCTGCACGAGCCGCTCGCCGGCGGGCACCTCACCGCCGGAGGTGTACCGCGCGAAGCCCGCGACCGCCGCTCCGTCGCCGCCGGCCGGCCCGCTCACGGTGACCGTCTTGGCGACCGCGGCGGCGAGGTCGCGCGCAAGCGTCCGGGCCGTCAGCTGCGCCTGGGCCTGCTCGGCCTGCGCGGCCCGGTCCTGGGCGTCGCGCGCGGCCCGGTCGGCGCCCCACACCCGCGGCAGCATCACCGCGAGCAGCACGACCTCCACGAGGACGACCGCCGCGGCCGACACGAGCACATAGGAGACGGCCATCCGCGCGCGCAGGCCGAGATGCGACAACACACCGCCATCCGATCGCCCCGGCGGCGGTACCGCCACCCTCCACGGTAGCGGCCGGCCCACCTACTTCGGGGGAGCCGAGCTACGCCGTGATCTTGCTCATCCGTCCCCGGTGACCGGCCGCCGCCGCCATCGGGCAGACTCGGAGCCGTGGCGGGTACGCAGCAGGCATGGCGCGGCGGGGTCTATCTGCTGGGCTCGCTGCTCTCCGGCGTCGCCACGGTGCTCGGGCTGCCGCTGCTGTGGCACCCGCGGCTCGCCCGGCTGTGGGCGCGACGGCACCGCGACCGTGCGGGCCGGCTGCTCGGCACGCCCCCGGCCCCGCCGGGAGTGCTCCCGGCCACCTCCCGCGCCCTGCTCTGGCTTCCGGTGCACGTGGTGTGCGGGCTCGCGTTCGGCCTGCCCGCGCTGCTGTGCGCGGGCAACATCGTGGTCGCCCTGATCGCGACCCCGCTGTGGTGGGCGTTCACGCCGCCGGAGCGGCCGCGGCTGTTCATCGACGTCGCGGTGCCCGGCTGGGCGACCGCGCTGACCCTCGGCCCGCTGCAGATCGTCCTGCTCGCCGCGGTCGCGTACCTGGCGTTCCCGCCGCTGGCCCGCGCGCACGCCCGGATCGGCCTGGCCGTGCTGGCGTACCCGGCGGACGAGCGGCTCGCCGAGCGCGTCGCCGAGCTGACCCGGACCCGCGCCGACGTGCTCGACGCGCACGGCGCGGAGCTGCGCCGGATCGAACGGGACCTGCACGACGGCACCCAGGCCCGCCTGGTCGCCATCGCGATGCGGCTGGCCGTGGCCCGGCAGGCGTTCGCCGAGCACCCGCGGGACGACAAGCTCGTGGAAGAGCTGCTCCGGGACGCTCATGAAGGTACCGAAGAAGCCATGACCGAACTGCGGGAGGTGATCCGGACCGTCTACCCGCCGATCCTCGCCGACCGGGGGCTCGCCGGGGCGCTGACCGCCGTGACCACCCGCTGCGGCGTGCCGGTCCGGCTGGATCTCGGCGACCTCGAGCGGGTGCCGGCGGCCGTGGAGGCCGTCGTGTACTTCGCGGTCGCCGAGGCGCTCACCAACGTCGCCAAGCACAGCGAGGCGACCGCGGCCGGGGTGCGGGTCGGCCGCACGGCGGACCGGCTGTCGGTCGTGGTCACCGACGACGGCAGCGGCGGCGCCGACGACCGGCGGGGCACCGGCCTGGCCGGGATCCGCCGCCGCGTGCTCGCCATCGACGGCACCGTCGCCGTCGACAGCCCGGCCGGCGGCCCGACGACCATCACGCTGGAGCTGCCGTGCGGGTAGTGATCGCCGAGGACAACGTGCTGCTGTCCACCGGGCTGGAGCTGCTGCTGGGCCGGGCCGGCTTCCAGATCGCGGCCGTCGCCGACGACGCCGACGGGTTCCTCGCCGCCGTGCGGGAGCACCGGCCCGACGTCACGATCGTCGACGTCCGGCTGCCGCCGTCGTTCCGTGACGAGGGCATCCGCGCCGCCCTGCAGGCCCGCCGGGAGCACCCTGGCCTGCCCGTACTGGTGCTGTCCCAGTACGTCGAGCAGCAGTACGCCGCCGAGCTGCTCGCCACCGCCGGCGGCGGCGTCGGCTACCTCCTCAAGGACCGGGTCAGCCGGGTCGACGGGTTCCTCGACGCGCTGCGCCGCGTCGCCGCCGGTGGCACCGCGATGGACCCCGAGGTCATCGCCCAGCTCGTGCTGCGCGCCGGCGACCCGATCGCCGCCCTCACGCCCCGCGAGCGCGAGGTCCTCGGCCTGATGGCGCAGGGCCTCGACAACAACGCCATCGCCGAGCGGCTGGTCATCAGCGACAACGCCGTGCACAAGCACATCGGCAACATCTTCGCCAAGCTCGGCCTGGCCGTGACCGACAGCGGCCACCGCCGCGTCCTCGCCGTCCTGGCCTACCTAAACGCCGCGGGCCGATGAGCGCAGGGCGTGCCGCGTGGCCATCCGGGTCGCGCCCCACGCCAGCGCGACGGTGACCGCCACGATCGCGGCGAGCCCGGCGAGGGAGATGCTCGGCACCGGCGACCCCGTCAGCCCGCGGCTGATGCCGGCCAGCGGCGCCGCCGTCGCCAGCAGGCCGAAGAGCAGCGCGGTGAAGACCACGATCCGGGCCTCGCCGTCCATCATCGCGCGCACCTGGCCCGGGCCGGCGCCGATGAGCCGCAGCGCCGCGAACTCGCGGACCCGCGCCGCCGTCGCCATGACCAGGGTGTTCACCACGGCGATGGCGATGTAGCCCAGCAGTACCGTCTGGAACAGCAGGTTGAGGGCCCAGTCGCCGGACCCGCCGGCCCCGGGCGCGGCGAGGAACGCCTCCGGGCCGCCCATCCAGACCGTCGGGTACCGCTCGACGGCGGCGCGCAGCGCCTGCGGGTCGGCCCCGGCCGCGGACCGGATCAGCACCGCGGCGTCGGCCCGGGCGGTGGTGTGGGCCACGACGAGGTCGTTGGGCAGGACGACGTCCCCGAAGCCGAGGCCGTGCTCGTAGATCGCCACCACCCGCGGCTGGATCGCGGTGCCGTCGCCGAGCCGCAGATCGACCGTCCCGCCGAGCCGCGCGCCGACCGTCCGGGCGGCGGTCCGGCTCAGCGCCACGGCTTCCCCCCGCAGCTGCGCGAGGTCGCCCCGGGTCACGCCGAGGTCCATGGTCTCGGCGAGCCGTTCGGGCGCCACCCCCTGCGCCGCGAAGGCCTTGGTCGCGGTGCTGTCCTCGGACGGGAACGTCAGCAGCACCTGCGTCCGGGCCACCGGCGTCACCACGGCCACCCCGGGCACGCCGCGCACGGCGTCGGCGACGGCCGGGGACACCCCGCCGCCGGCCGCCGCGGTCAGCACCTGGTCGGCCCGCAGCCCGTCCTCGAACTGCTGCCGCGCCCCCGCGATCGTGGTCGAGGCGGCGAACACCTGCACGGCCGCCAGGGTCACGCCCATGGCCAGCGGGGTGGTGGCCGCGCTGAGCCGGCGGGCGCCGGCCCGCGCGCTCGCCTGGGCCAGGAAGCCGCCGGCCGTGGAGCGCCGGTTCAGCAGCCCGCCGAACAGCGCGACGGCGCCCCGCAGCAGCACGGGTCCGAGGCACCCGAGCGCCACGACGAACAACAGCACCGCGCTGCCCGCGGTGTCGGCGGCCGAGTCGCCCGGCGCGGCCACGTCGCCGAGGGCCAGCAGCAGCCCGAGCGGGAGGAGCAGGACGCCGACGACCAGCCGGACCCGGCCGAGCCGCTTCGGCTCGACGGCGGCGTCCCCGAGCGCCTCGACCGGGCTGACCCGGGCCACCCGGCGCGCGACCAGCCACCCGGCGCCGCGGCCGCTGACCAGGCACAGCACCAGCGCGGCGAGGACGGGCCACGGCCCGGCGTGCAGCCGGAAATCCGGGGGCATCGCGCCCGCGAGGACGAACACGCCGCGCATCGCGAACGCGAGCAGCACGCCGGGGACCGCCCCGGCCACCGCGCCCGCCACCGAGACCAGGGTCATCTCGGCGCCGATCATGCCCCGGACCTGCCGCGGCGTCGCCCCGATGGCGCGCAGCAGCGCCAGTTCGCGCCGGCGCTGCTGTACCGACAGCGCCAGGGTGCTCGCCACGACGAACACCACGATCAGCACCATCGTGCCGCCGAACGACGCCGCCGTCTCGACCACCAGGCTCCGCGCGTCGCCCACGTCCAGGAACTCCGCGTCGCCGCGCCCCGCGCCGGTGTGGGCCACCACGCCCGGCACCGCGGCGGTGATGCGCCCGGCCAGCTCCCGCGGGTCGGCGCCGGGCTCGGCGAGCACCCCGATGGCGTCCACCCGGTCCGGGCGGCCGGTCAGCGCGGCCGCCTGCCCGTCGGTGAAGAAGACGGCGGACTGCCGCCGCAGCCCGTTGCCGGGCGCGGCGGCGATGCCCACCACGAGGTACGACACCGGGATCGAGCCGGTCACGAGCCGCACCGTGGCCCCGGGCGCCACGCGGCCGCGCGCGGCGAGAGCGGCGTCGAGGACGACCTCGCCGGCACCGGCGGGCACGCGGCCCTCACGCATCCGGAACGGCGCGAGCGCCGCCGCCGACCAGCCGTGCCCGAGCACCGGGAAGCCGCCCGGCCCGCCGACCACCGCGCCGTCCGGGCCGAGCACACCGACCTCGACGCCGACGTCGCCGACGGCGGACCGGACGCCGGGCACCGCGGCGACAGCGGCGACCCGGTCGGCGGCGAGCGTGACGCGCTCGCTGTAGCGGACCTCGGAGGACTCGTCCAGCCGGAACGACTGCTCCGCGCCGAGAACCACCGACGCCCCCGCGTACCGCTCGGGGGTCACACCGGTGCCGAGCCCGGACTCCAGCAGTACCCCGCAGGCGGTGATGACCGCCGAGCCGGCCACGATCGCGATGAAGGAGCCGGCGAACCCGCCCTTGCGCCCCTTGACGGTGCTCCAGGCCAGCGACAGGCGCCGGAGGCGGCGGAGGCGGCGGATCACCATTCGCCCAGGTGCGTCATGCGCGCCGCGACCTGCTCCGGGGTGGGCCGGTCCAGCTCGCCCGCGACCCGGCCGTCGGCGAGGAACACCACCGAGTCGGCGTACGACGCGGCGACCGGGTCGTGGGTGACCATCAGCACCGTCTGCCCCATGGCGTCCACGACCTGGCGCAGCAGCCCCAGCACCTGCCGGCCGGACCGCAGGTCCAGCGCCCCGGTCGGCTCGTCCGCGACCACGAGCTCCGGCCGGGTGATGAGCGCCCGGGCGACCGCGACCCGCTGCTGCTGGCCGCCGGAGAGCTCGCTGGGCCGCCGCTTGACGTACTCCCCGAGCCCGACCGCGGCGAGCACCTCGCCCAGGTACGCCCGGTCGGCGCGGCGGTCGCCCAGCCGCAGCGGCAGCGTGACGTTGTCCTCGACGTTCAGCGCGTCCAGTAGGTTGTACGCCTGGAACACGAACCCGATCCGGTCCCGCCGCAGCTCGGTCAGCTCGTGCTCCGACCGGCCCGACAGGTCCGTGTCCCCGAGCACCACCCGCCCCGACGTCGGCCGGTCGAGCCCGGCCGCGCAGTTCAGGAACGTGCTCTTGCCGGACCCGGACGGGCCCATGACGGCGGTGAAGGTGCCGCGCGGAAAGTCGGCGGTGACGGCGTCGAGCGCGCGGACCGCGTGCTTCGCCGACCGGTACTCCTTCGACACCGCTTCGAGGCGCACTGCGCTGGGTGATCTCACGTCGATTGATGCTAGGCACGGCGGGCGTCCGGCCCGATACCCCGGACCACCGCACTCGTGGTACAGCTAGCTGTACCTCACCTCGCTTGCCGGGAACCGTCTCGAAGGTGCCGCCGGGGCGTTCCACGGTCACCGCCTGCCGTAGCCGGACAGCTCCAGCGTCGCGTCGAGCCCGGTGGTGTCCGTCGGCGGACACGCCCAGCACGGTCCACGTGTACGTCGTCTCCATCGGGAACGGGCCTGCGCGGTCCGCATCACGAGGCGCTCGCCGGGCACCGGCTCGACGACCTCGTACGTGTAGGCGAGCCGCCGCCCGAGGAACCGCGCCACGAAGCCCACCGCCGAGCCGGCCCGCGGTCGATCACGGTCTCGGTGAGCAGGTCGACGGCCACGCCCGCCGAACCTACGCCTCGACCGTCACCAGGCCGGTCTGATAAGCGATCACGACGAGCTGGGCCCGGTCCCGCGCGCCGAGCTTGATCATGGCCCGGCTGACGTGCGTGCGCGCGGTCGCCGGGCTCAGGCTCAGGGCGTGGGCGATCTCGTGGTTGCTCAGGCCCTGACCGACCAGCGCCACGATCTCGCGCTCGCGCTGGGTCAGCACGGCGAGACGCTCCTCGGCCCGCCGATGGGCGCTGCGGACCGCCGTGAACTGCCCGATGAGCCGGCGCGTGATGCCCGGCGCGAGCAGCGCGTCGCCGTCGGCGATCACGCGGACGGCGTGCAGCAGCTCAACCGCGCCAGCATCCTTGAGCAGGAATCCGGCGGCCCCGGCGGTGAGCGCGTCGTACACGTTGGCATCGGTGTCGTACGTGGTCAGGATCAGCACCCGCACCGCCTCGAGCCCACGCGTGGCCGCAATCTGTCGCGTGGCCTCGATGCCGTCGACGCCGGGCATGCGGATGTCCATGAGCACCACCCGCGGCCGATGCGCCCGGGCGAGCTCGACCGCGGCGGCCCCGTCCCCGGCCTCACCAATGACACGCAGGTCGGGCTGAGCGTCGAGCAACATCCGAAATCCGGCCCGGACCAGCGCCTGGTCATCGACGATCAGTACGGTGACAGGCTCGCTCACGCCTCAACCACCGCAACAACAGGAGCCGGCGCCGCAGGCCGTCCGCCCCGCACCTCGAACCCGCCACACGGCCCCGGCGACCCGGGCAGCTCGGCGCGGGTCTCAATGCCGCCGTGCGGAGCGGGGTCGACCTCCACCTCCACCGCCGGCGGCACGGGCACCGCGGCCGGCACCTCAAACCCACCACGCCGCACCGCACGCACCTCCACCGCCGCCGGCACCTCGGCGCCCACCTCAAACCCACCACGCCGCACCGCACGCACCTCCACCGCCGCCGGCACCTCGGCGCCCACCTCAAACCCACCACGCCGCACCGCACGCACCACACGGACCTCCACCGCCGCCGCCGGCACCTCGCACTCACCACGCCGCACCGCACGCACCTCCCCCGCCGGCACAGGCACCTCGGCCGGCACCTCGCACTCACCGCGTCGCACCGCACGCACCTCCACCACTGGCACCTCGGCGTCCACCTCGGAGCCGACGTGACCCGCCTCACGCACCTCCACCGCCGCCGCCGCCGACTCACGCACCTCCGCCGCCGCCGCCGACTCAGGCACCTCCACCGCCGCCGCCGACTCAGGCACCTCGGCCTGCACCCCGGCGGCCGGCGGCACGGGAAGCTCGGCGTGCACCTCGAAGTCGCTGTGCGGGACGGGGAGTTCGGCCGGGATCTCGAAGTCGCCGTGCGGAGCGATCTCGGGCTCCACCGCCGACCGCACCGGCAGTTCGGCGTACACCTCGAAGCCGCCGTGGGCGACGGGGCCGGCCTCGACGCGGCCGCCGAGCAGTGCCGCCCGTTCGTGCATGCCCCGTACGCCGCGCCCGCCGGACGCGGCACCGGTCCGGCCGCGGCCGTCGTCGCTGACCGTGAGGCGCAGGCGCTCGTCGTCGTAGCGGACGCGGATCGTCACGCGGGCGGCCGGGGCGTGGCGGATCGCGTTGGTCAGCGACTCCTGCACGATCCGGTAGGCGGCGTGGTCGACCGGGCTAGGCAGCGACCGTACCCCGCCGCCGACGTCGACCACGACCCCCAGCCCGGCGTCACGGCCGAGGGCGGCGAGCCGCTCGAGCTCGCCGAGGCCGGGCGGCGGCGTGCGCGGCTCGTCGGCGCGCAGCACGCCGAGGGTGCTGCGCAGCTCGCGCAGGGCCTGGGCGCTGGTCTGCTCGATCGTGGCCAGCGTGCCCCGGACCTGCTCCGGGTGCG
Source organism: Dactylosporangium sp. NPDC049140 (assembly GCF_040648435.1). NCBI lineage: Bacteria > Bacillati > Actinomycetota > Actinomycetes > Micromonosporales > Micromonosporaceae > Dactylosporangium > Dactylosporangium sp. NPDC049140. Next base: position 26,666 of record NZ_JBEZDS010000069.1, read on the forward strand.
TGTCGAGCAGATGGGCGGTGACCCCGGCGTGGACGTTGATGACGGCCAGGGAGTGCGCGACGGTGTCGTGCACCTCGCGGGCGATGCGCAGCCGTTCGGCGTCGACCCGCTGGCGGGCTTCGGCCTCCCGGGTCTGCTCGGCCCGTTCGGCACGCGCGAGCGCCTCCTCCGCGATCAGCCGGCGGGAACGGACCGACTCGCCGAGCGCGGCGGCCATGACGATGCCGCCGATGCGGAAGAACACCCAGCCGGCCGCGTTGAGCGGCGACAGGTCGGCGGTGGCCAGCCACAGGATGGTCAGCACGCACGACGCGCCGCCGACGACCGCGACGGAGCGCCGGCCGTCGCCGAGGTTGGTGACCGTGTACGCGGCGATGAACAGGCTCACCCAGCCCGGCCCGTCGGGGTACCCGGCGAGGTAGTAGCCGGCGCTGGCCAGGGCCAGGGCGGCGAAGACCGCCCGTGGGTTGCGGCGGCGCACCGCGAGAGCGATGCCTGTGCCCGCCAGCAGCAGCAGGCAGGGAATGTCTGCGGGCTCGACGCCGACCAGCAGTGTGCCGCGAACCTGGAAGTACGCGACGAACAACGCGAGCAGCAGGTCCTGCAGCCAAGCGGGCGGTCGCAGCCGCATAGGGATGCCGACCATGCATCGATGGTAGCGATCGGCCGCCGCTCGCGAATCCGTCGCGGGCATGAGACGCATACGTCACGTGACGTATGCCGGCGCGGCCGCAACACCGTCCATTGCCGTACCCGCCGCCGATCCACGACCGACGACCAGCCCCGCAAATCGCGCAACGATCGAGGCCGGTCGACGATCCGGAAAGGAGCCCGAGGGTGCTGGCATGGTGGGGACGGACGGTGGTGCGGTTGCGGTGGTGGCTGCCGGCCGCCGCGGCGGTGCTCGCGATCGCCGGCGCGGGCTGGGGAACGGGGGTGTTCGGCGAGCTCAGCGGCGGCGGGTTCGACGCGCCGGGCAGCGAGTCGGCCCGCGCGGCGCAGGGCATCACCGCCGCGTTCGGCCGCACCGACGCCGACGTCGTCGTGCTCTACACCGCGACGTCCACTTTGGACGATCCGGCGGTGCGGGACCCGATCGCCGCCCGGCTCGCGGAGCTGCGGGCCCGCCCGGAGGTGGCCCGGGTCGTCGACTACTACAGCACCGGCGCGCCGGCGCTGATCTCGACCGACCGGCACGCCACCTACGCGGCGATCACCCTGGCCGCCGGCGCCGACGACGCCCGGCTGCGGGACTTCCGCGCGCTGCGCCCCGCCCTCGCGGTCGCCGGCGTGGACACGCAGATCGGCGGCGCCGTCGCACTGATGGACACCGCCGGCGCCCTGACCGAGCGCGACATCGCCCGCGGCGAGGCCCTGGCGATGCCGCTGGTCCTGCTGGTTCTCGTCCTCGTGTTCCGCGGGCTGGTCGCGGCGGCCATGCCGCTGCTCATCGGCGGGCTCGCGATCCTCACCGCACTGAGTACGACCCGGCTCATCGCCGCCGTCACCGACATCTCCACGTTCGCCGTCAACACCATCACCCTGCTCGGCCTCGGCATGGCCATCGACTACGCACTCCTGATCGTCAGCCGCTTCCGCGAGGAACTCGCCGCCGGCCACGACACCGCCGACGCCGTCGCCCGCACCATCGCCACCGCCGGCCGGGCCGTCCTCGTCTCCGGCGCGATCATCGTGCTCGCCCTGTCCAGCCTGCTGATCTTCCCGCAGGTCTTCCTCCGCTCCATGGGCCTCGGCGGCTCCGCGGCCGTGCTCGGGGCCGCGCTGGCCGCGCTGACCGTGCTCCCGGCCCTGCTCGCGCTGCTCGGCCCGCGCGTCAACGCGCTGCGCATCCCGCTGCCCCGCCGCCGCCGGAAGGGGACCGGGCCGCGCTGGGCACGGCTGGCCGCGCTGACCGTCCGCCGGGCCCGGCCCGCGCTACCCGGCCCGCACACCGACGCACCACACACCCCGCCGCCCGGCCGCCACGCCGACGCGCTACGCATCCCGCCCCGGCGCCGGAACAGGAGCGGGACGGGCTGGGCACGGCTGGCCGCGCTGACCGCCCGACCGGCCCGGTCCGCGCTACCCGGCCCGCACGCCAACGCGCCACACATCCCACCGCCCGACCCGGACACCGACGCACCACACATCCCACCGCCCGACCCGCACACCTACGCGCTGCGCATCGCGCTGCCCCGCCGGGACGGGACCGGGCAGGGCTGGGCGCGGCTGGCCGACGCCGTCATGCGCCGGCCCGTGCTCACGCTCATCGCGGTCGTGGCCCTGCTGGCGGTGCTGACGCTGCCTTTTGCCCATGTGCGGTTCGGTGGTGCCGACGAACGGGTGCTGCCCGCCGGCACGCCGGTGCGGACGGTCGCCGAGCGCATCCGCGCGCAGTTTCCGGCGGGCGCTCCGACCGGGCCGGTGCTCGTGTTCGTCGACGGGGCCTGGGCGGGTCAGGCCGCCGGACTCGCGGGGCGGGTCCGCGGCCTGGCCGGGGTCACCTCGGCCGAGATCACCGCGGAGCGCGACGGCGCCGCGCTGATCACCGTCAGCTACTCGGGCGAGCCGAGCGGCGCCGTCGCCTACGATACCGTCCGGGCGATCCGCGCGCTGCCCGCTCCCCCGGGCACCCGCCTGCTCGTCGGCGGCAGTCCGGCCGTGGATCTGGACCTCGTCCACGACCTGGGCTCGCGGCTGCCGTGGCTCGCCCTCATCATGATCGGGGTCACGGCGGTGTTGCTGTTCCTCGCCTTCGGGTCGGTGGTGCTGCCCGTCAAGGCGGTGCTCATGAATTTGGTGTCGATCGGGGCCTCGTTCGGCGTGGTCGTGTGGGTGTTCCAGGACGGGCACCTGGCCGGATGGCTCGGCTTCACCCCGACCGGCTTCCTCGAGCCGACCCTGCCGGTGCTCATCTTCGCGGTGCTGTTCGGGCTGGCCACCGACTACGAGGTGTTCCTGCTCGCCCGCGTCCGCGAGGCCTGGGACGACACCGGCGACAACCGGGCGGCCGTCGCCACCGGCATGCAGCACACCGGCCGGATCATCACCGCGGCCGCGCTGCTGCTCGTCCTCGTCGTCGCCGGCTTCACCGCCGGCCAGGTCATGTTCGCCAAGCTCATCGGCGTCGGCATGATCACCGCCGTGGTCCTCGACGCCGCGCTGGTGCGCACCCTGCTCGTGCCGGCCACGATGCGGCTGCTCGGCCGGTGGAACTGGTGGGCGCCCCGGGTCTTCCGCCGGGCGGGGCGACGCGCCGCCGGAGCCGCACGGGCAGCGTCCGGACGACGCGCCGCCGGAGCCGCACGATGAGCGTCCGGACGACGCTGCGAATCGCGCTCGGCCCCGGCGGCCGGCCGGTCAGGGCAGGAAGTAGTTCGGGTTGGGCAGCTTGAACGTGCGGTCGGCGTGGCCGCCTTCTAGGTCGCTGTACTGGTCGCCGAAGTTCGCGACGATGTCGTAGCCCAGCGACTCGATGTGCGCCCGCGTCGCGGACTTGTAGTGGATCGTCGTGCAGGAGCCGTTCGGGTCGGCGGCGCACGCGGTCTTGAGGTAGTCCGGGTAGTCGGCCACCGCGGGCTTGGTGAACAGGCCGTCCTCGCCGTCGCTGAGGGTGGTGGGCTTCGGGAAGCCGGCGTCGACACCCACGCCGTCGGCGGTCAGGTTGCCCAGTGTCGCGGTCTCCTGCGCGGCGCCGCGTCCGGTCAGGAAGATGATGGCGTACCCCTCACGCTCCGCCGCCAGCGCCAGGTCCACCATGCCGGGCACGGCCGGGAAACGCTGCTCGGTGACGAACTGCCCGTTCGTGGCCGGGTTGAAGGCCCAGTTGCTGAACACCTCGTAGTTCCACGTCAGCAGCGAGGTGTCGTCGACGTCGAGGACGATCGCCCTGGTACCGCGGACGCGGTGGTGCGCGGCGAGCCAGCGCTGCCCGTCCGCGGCGACGCCCCCGGCCTCCTTGGCGTAGTTGCTGTCCGCGGGCGAGACGCCGGTGCCGAGCGGGTCGCCGTAGTAGTTGCGGATCTGCTGCCGGAGCACGTCGATGTTGGCGATGTCCCGCTCGGAGCGGGGCGTGAACGTCTTGATCGCCGGCTGGGCGGTGGCGGCCGCGTAGGCGATGCCGCCGCCGGTCAGCGCGGCCACGAGCACGGCAACGAGTGTGACGACCATCCATCGCCGGGACGGCCGGTTCGGTGCAGAAGTGGACATGCGGTTAACGTAACGTGCCCGCACGGTGAACGAAAGATGAACGCGAGTTGGCTCAGAGCGTTCGGGCCTCGTCGAGGCGGACCCGTACCGTGCGCAGCAGCCCGATGAGGGTGTCGAGGCGCTCGTCGTCCAAGTCCGCCAGGCCCAGCGTGGCCTCGGGGTGCATGGCCTGCATGGCCTGGCCGATGAGCGCGCCCCCGTCCGCGGTGAGCCGGACGGTGCGGCGGCGGGCGTCGGCCGGGTCGAGGTGCACGCTCACCGCCCCGCGGTCGGCTAGCGTCTTGACCGTCTTGGACACCGCCGGCTGGTTCACCTCCATGGCGTCGGCGATCTCGCCGATCGTGCAGCCGTCCGGATGGCCGGTGAGGTGCAGCAGCAGGCTGGTGTGGGTCATGGTCAGGCCGAGGGGGCGCAGGGCCCGGTTGAGGCGCGTCGTCATGAGCTGGTGCACGATCGCGAGCTCGCGCACCATCGCCCCCTGCTGCTGCCCTCGTTGCGGCGCGGCCATGCGGCCCCCTCCTGCGTGACGGTTACCTGATGTTGAAGATGCCCACGACGTGCGGGGTGTCGACGATCGTGTGCGGCGCGACGGCGTGGTAGGCCCACACGTGGACCCAGGCGTTGCCGGTGCGCAGCGTCAGCACACTCTTCACCATGCCAGGCCCGGTGTACTGCAACAGCAGCAGCCCGATCGACACCGCCGCCCCGGCCGGGGACGTGAGCACCGTCCACGCCTCGAAGAAGTGCAGCAGCGCGTAGGTCAGCCCGCCCAGCACGACGGTGGCGGGAACGGAGCGGGTCAGCGCGCGGTACCGGGGCAGCAGGATCGAGTACACCAGCACCATCGTGGGCAGCACGGAGCCGAGCAGGTACAGCCCGAACGCCGCCGGCACGCCCTTGAGCAGCTGCGATGCGCTCAGGTGCAGGATGGCGTCGGACAGCCCGCCGATCTCGTTGAGCGACTCCAGCACCATGACCACGACGATGACGAGCAGGTCGTTGCGGCGGTTGGACGAGCGCAGGCTCAGCTGCTCGGCGGTGTACCGCTGCCGGAAGTACAGCCACGGCAGCAGGGCATAGACCACGAAGTTGTACCCGGCCCAGACGTACGCCTCGTAGGGCGTCACGTGCTGGTGGCCGTACAGGGTCCCGGCCAGGTGGAAGCTGATCGGGTGCTCGCCCGGCAGCCAGCCCAGCAGCGCCCCGACGACCTGCCCGGCGGCGGCGTACGCGAGCACCCCGGCCACCTCCCGCCCGGCCCGGCGCCGCTCGGGCGCCCGCGCGGCGAGGTCGACCGCGGCCCGTTTCCGGGTCAGCCACCAGATCACGCCGATGAGCAGCGCGACGACGACCAGGTTGGCGTCGGCCGAGGCCGCCATCTTCGCCGCGTCGGCGATCCCGGCCCGTGAGGCCAGCCCGAACACGGCCACGTTGGCCACGACAACGGCGCCGACGGTGATCCACAACGTCTTGGACCTGAACAGCGACATGAGGGGTCCGCTCCACTCCGGGGGTGAGAAGTATTCCGCGGAATACGTTAGGATCCGGGTGTGGTGCTGTCAAATATTCCGTGGAATGCGACTAGCCGGCCTCCAGCTCGCGGATGGCGCGGCCTACCTCGGCCACCGCCGCATCTGCGGTCAGGCCCCAGCCCGCGTCGTACGCGGCGGCGAAGCCCGGCGCCTCCCGCCCGCGGCGGGTGAGCGCGCGCACCGCCGGATCGGTGCGGTCGTGCGCGCCGCGCAGGCGCGAGGCGGCGCCGAGCAGGTAGGCCGACTCGCGCGGCCCGGCGAGCGCGGCCGCGCCGACGGCCACCACGGCCAGGATCGGCCGGTCCCCGCTGGCCAGGCCCGCCGCGTACGCCTCGGCCAGCGTCCGCGCGGCGCCGGCCCGGTCGCCCAGTTCGAGCAGCAGCGCGGCCCGGACGCTGCCGATCAGCGTCCGCACGTGGTCGCCGGAGAACGGGGTGTCGCCGGGCCGGCGCCGTTCGGCGTCCTCGAGCAGCTCCCGCGCGCGGTCCGGATCGCCCAGCTGGACCCGGAACCCGGCCTCGCGCACGTCGACCAGGACCAGCATCGGCTCCGAGGCCGCGCGCAGCACCTGCGCCCGGGTCGCCTCGATCAGCTCGACCGCGCGGTCCGTGTCGTCGCGCCGGAGGTACAGATCGATCCAGCGCAGGGCGCGGAACACTTCGTCGCCGAGGCTGAGCGAGCCGAACTCGGCGGCCAGGGAGCGGGCCTCGCGAAGGTCGGCCAGCGCCCCGTCGAGGTCGTCGTCGTACTGGCGCAGCAGCGAACGCAGGGGCAGCGCCGTGGCCCGGCCCCAGCGGTCGCCGGCCTGCTGGAACCGATCCAGGGCCGCCTCGACGTCGGCCCGCGCGGTGCCGAGCTCGCCGGCGTTCTCGGCGGTCTGGGCCCGGAACAGGTGGGCCAGGCCGGACAGCCACACGTCGTCGCCGGCCGCCAGCCGGTCGAGGGTCGCGAGCACGGCCGGCGGCTCCTGCAGCAGCGCGGCGAGCACGGCGAACGGGCCGGGCCGCGCCGGGTACGCCAGCAGCCGCCCGGCCAGGCCGTCCGGGGCCGGACCGGCGCCGTGCAGCGCCAGGATCGCCGCCGCGCAGTCGCGCTCGGCCGCGGTCCCGCCGGGCTCCGCCAGCGCCTCGCCCAGCCAGGCGACGGCCTCGGCGTCGCGGCCGAACATGTGCCAGTACCAGCTCAGGTCGAGGGCGAGCCGGAGCGCGCGGCGGTGGCGCAGGGCGGCCAGGGCGTTGTCGTACTCGGCGCGGATGGTCCGGATCGCGCCCGGCTGGCCGGGGCCGCGCAGCTGCGGGTCGACCCGGGCCAGCAGCGCGGCGAAGTAGCCGGCCGCGAGGTCGCGCACGGCGTCGAGGGCGCCCGCCTCGACCAGGCGCTCGATGCCGTACTCCCGCAGCGTCTCCAGCATGCGGTAGCGGCCGGGCTCCGGCGCCAGCTGCAGCAGGGAGCGGTCGACCAGGGCCGCGAGCAGCTCGGGAAGCTCGCCGGGCGGCACCGCCGTACCGGCGCAGACCGCCGCGGCCGAGGCCGACGTGACGCCGCCGGGCAGTACCGCGACGCGCTCGGCGACCGTGCGCTCGGCCTCGGTGAGCAGCTCCCAGCTCCAGGCGATGACCGCGCGCAGCGTGCGGTGCCGGGGCGCGGCCCGGCGGCCGGTGCCGAGCAGCCGGAACCGGTCGGAGAGCCCGTCGGCGAGCTCCGGCAGCGACAGCGTGCGCAGCCGGGCGGCGGCCAGCTCCATGGCCAGCGGCAGGCCGTCCAGCCCGCGGACCACCCGCCGGACGTCGGCCAGCGTGGTCTCGTCGACGTCGAAGCCGGGGCGCACGGCCGCGGCCCGCTCGGCGAACAGCCGCACCGACGCCGCCCGCCGGGCCGGCTCCAGGCCGTCGCCGGGGCCGGGCACCGCCAGCGGGCCGAGGGGCACCAGCGCCTCGCCGTCGACCGCGAGGGGTTCCCGGCTGGTGGCGAGCACCCGCAACCCCGCGAAACGCGGCAGCAGTACCGCGAGCAGCCCCGCCACGGCCTCGACGAGGTGCTCGCAGTTGTCGACCAGCAGCAGGATCTCCCGGCCGGCGAGCCGCTCGGTGAAGACGTCGGACCCGGCGGCGCCGCGCGGCCCGAGCGCGCCGAGCACGGCCGCGTCCACCTTGCCCGGCTCGGTGACGCCCGCGAGGTCCACCATCCAGGCGCCGTCGCGGTACCGGCGGCGCCGGGCCGCCTCCACCGCGAGCCGGGTCTTGCCGGCGCCGCCGGGGCCGACCACCGTGACGAGGCGGCCCGCGGCCAGCAGCGCGTCGAGGCGGGCAAGGTCGTCGTCGCGGCCGATGAAGCTGGTGACCGGCGCGGGCAGATTTCCCATGACTGCCGGCGCCGGTCCCCCGGCGTGCAGGAGGCGCAGATGACGCTCGCGCAGCGCCGCCCCCGGATCGGCCCCGAGCTCGTCGGCGAGCGCGGCGCGGACCCGCTCGTACACGCCCAGCGCCTCGGCCTCGCGCCCCTCGGCCGCGAGCGCGTCCATGAGCAGCCCCGCCGCCCGCTCGTCGCCGGGGTGCCCGGCGAGCAGGGTGGTGAGCCGGTCGGCGGCCGCGGCGGCCCGCCCCAGGGCCAGCTCGGCGGCGGCGAGGTCGGCGACCGCCTCGACCGAGGCCAGCCGCAGCCGGACCGCGATGCCCGGCGCGACCGCGGCGACGACCGCGGGCCCGGCGCCGGGCCGGTCGCCCCACAGCGCCAGCGCGGAGCCGAGCGCGGCGGCCGCGGCGGCCGGGTCGCCGGCGCGCAGGCGGTCCCGGCCGGCCGTGGCCAGCTCCTCGAACCGCAGCGCGTCCACGTCGGCCGGGTCGACGTCGAGCCGGTAGCCGCCCGCGACGGACGCGACGCTGCCGGCCGGGCCGAGGGTCCGGCGCAGCCGCGACGCCAGGGCCTGCAGCGCGTGCGCGGCGTCGTCCGGCGGGGTCTCGGGCCAGATCGCGTCGACGAGGGTGCCCGGCTCGACGGCCCGACCGCCCGCGAGCGCCAGCCGGACGAGCAGGCCGCGCAGCCGCGATCCGGCCACGGTCAGGGCGGCGTCGCCGCGGGACACCCGGAGGTCGCCGAGCAGCGTGACACGAAGCCGGCCACCCCCCTGCATGATCCGATCTTCGCACCCGGCGTGTGAGCGCCGTGTGCGCCCCGTGTGAGGGGCCCGCGCCAGGCTCGTTCCCATGTATGACGTTGCGATCGCGGGCGCCGGCCCGGTCGGCCTGTTCCTCGCCTGCGAGCTCGGGCTCGCCGGCCGCTCGGTACTGGTGCTGGAGCGGGACCCGCAGCCCCGCTCCCCGTGGAAGTCCGACCCGCTCGGCCTGCGGGGCCTGTCCGCCGCCTCCGCCGGGGCGTTCGACCGCCGGGGCCTGCTGGACGCGCTGCTGAGCGCGGACCACACGGCGCCCTCGCGGGGCGCGGGCCACTTCGCCGGCATGATGCTCGACCCGGCCGCCGTCGACGTGACCGCGCTGCCCTTCCGGCTCCCCGGCCCGGCGCTCGACGGCGTGCTGACGAACCTGGAGGCGGTCGAGTCGGTGCTGGCCGCGCGCGCGACCGGGCTCGGTGTGCACATCCGCCGCGGCGCCGAGGTCGAGGCGGTCGAGCCGCACGAGGACCGGGTGGTGCTGCGGGCCGGCGGGCACGGGTACGAGGCGCGCTGGCTCGTCGGCTGCGACGGCGGCCGCAGCACGGTCCGCGGCCTCGCGGGGTTCGAGTTCGCCGGCACCGGGCCGCAGTTCACCGGGTACGTCATGCTCGCCACGCTCGCCGATCCGGAAAGCCTGCGCCCCGGGTTCAACCTGACCCCGGCGGGCATGTACCTGCGCACGCCCGCGGAGGGCTACGTCGGCCTGCTCGACTTCGACGGCGGCGCGTTCGACCGCTCGCAGCGGCCGACGCTCGAGCACCTCCAGGCGGTGCTGCGGCGCGTCTCCGGCACAAGTGTGACGCTGCGCGACGTGCGGCTCGTGTCGACCTTCACGGACCGGGCGATGCAGGCCACCGCGTACCGGCGCGGGCGCGTCCTGCTCGCCGGCGACGCCGCGCACATCCACTCCCCGCTCGGGGCGCAGGGCCTCAACCTGGGTCTCGGCGACGCCCTGAACCTGGGCTGGAAGCTGGCGGCGACGGTACGCGGCGACGCGCCCGACGGCCTGCTCGACACGTACACCCGGGAGCGGCACCCGGTCGGCGCCTGGGCGCTCGACTGGACCCGCGCCCAGGCGGCCGTCATGCGCCCGGACCCGGCGGCCCAGGCGATCCAGGGGGTGGTCCGCGACCTGCTCGGGACCCGCGACGGCACGACGTACGTGTTCCAGAAGGTCTCCGGCTCGTCGATCCGCTACGACCTCGGGGATGCGGAGCCACTCACCGGCCGCGACGCACCGGACTTCCGCCTCGGCGACGGCACCCGCCTCGGCGACCTGCTGCGCGACGGGCGCGGCGTCCTGCTCGACTTCACCCGCGACGGCCGCCTGCACGATCCGGCAACACCATGGGAGCACCGGATCCGGTACGTCCACGGGCCTGCCGAGCACGACCTCGGCTACGGGGCCGCGCTCGTCCGGCCCGACGGCGTCGTCGCCTGGGCCGATGGCCACGCCCCCGACCGGGCGGCGTTCGAGCGGGCCGCCGGCGACTGGTTCGGACGCCCCCGCCGCGACCCGGGCCGGAGCACCTGGATCAGCTCCTGGGGCACGGCCCAGGAGCTGGCGCAGGCGGCCGAGCCCGGCGGCGGCCCGCAGCTGCCGGACGACGAGGCGGAGACCACAAGCAGGCCCACGAGGCTCGGCGCCCAGACCGTGCGGATGGTGGCCCGGGCGACGGCGGGCGGCACCGCGGCGAGGGTGGCCCTGTCCAACGCCTTCAACCGCCCGCCGGTGCGCATCGGCGCCGCGCGGCTCGACGGGCACCCCCTGACCTTCGGCGGGCGCGACACGGTCGTGGTACCGACGGGCGCCCTCATCCACAGCGACCCGGTCGAGCTCGAGGTGCCCGCGGGGGCCGACCTCACCGTGTCGCTGTACCTCCCCGACGACGACGTCACGCCCACGACGCACGCGGTCGGGCTGCGCACCGCCTGGCTCGCGCCGGGCGACCAGACCGCGGCGCCGGCCCTGCGCGACGCCACCGAGTTCCGCTCCTACCTGTGGCTCGCCGGCCTCGACGTGCTGGCGGCGCCCGCGGCCGCCACCGTCGTCGCGTTCGGCGACTCCCTCGTCGACGGGCTGGAGACGACGCCCGATGCGGATGCCGCGTGGCCGTCCGTACTCGCGCGCCGGCTGGCCGCGCGGGCGGACCTTCCGCCGCGCGCGGTCATCAACATGGGCATCGCCGGCAACCGGGTCCTGCGCGAGACCGACGGCCTCGGCGCGGGAGCGCTGGCGCGCTTCGACCGCGACGTGCTGGGCCGCCCGGGCGTGCGCTGGGTGGTGCTGTCCGAGGGGCTCAACGACCTGTTCTTCGGCTTCGTGCCGGGCGCGCCGGACCACGAGCGGGCCACGGCCGGGGACATCATCGCCGGCTACCGCCAGCTGATCGGCCGTGCACGGCCGCACGGCGTGCGGGTCGTCGGCTGCACGCTGCCGCCCATCGGCGGCGCACCCTTCCACACCGAGGAGCTCGAGCGCATGCGCCAGGACGTGAACCGCTGGATCCGGGGCGGCGGCGAGTTCGACGCGGTGGTCGACCTGGACGCGGCCACCCGCGACCCGGCCGCACCGGAACGGGTGCGCGCCGGGCTCCTGTCCGCCGACGGCGTCCACCCGAACGACGCGGGCCACGAGGTGATCGCCGCGGCGTTCGACCCGGAGCTGTTCAGGTAGCCCCTGCCGTCAACGGTGACGGTGTTCACGTCGCGGCGCCGGGGCGGCGCGCCGGCTCGGGCGGGCGGGGCGGCCGGATACGGCTGGGGCCCCGGACGTCGGGTGAACGGGCAGGTTCGTCTACGAGCTGCGCTGATCCACGAGGGGGAGCCACACGTCGTCGATGATCTCGACGATCGTCTCCTCGGGGACCGGGCGCAGGGTCATGAACATCTCGTGGCGGAAGAGGTCGAAGGGGAGATTGATCACCCGGGAGGAGCGCGGCGCCGCCGGTAGCTCGCCGCGCTCCACGGCCCGGGCGACAAGCCGCTCGAAGGGCGTGGCCAGGCCGGGCGGGCGCAGCACGTCGCGCAGCTCGCTGAAGCTGGTGCCCGTCTCGCGGAAGTACTCCAGCAGCATCACGCTCATCGTCGTGATCATGTGCGAGCGGGCGGCGTCGGCGTTGCGCAGCAGGCCGATCGCGTCCTCGCGCAGGTGGCCGGTGTCCGGCACCGCGATCGGCTGCGCCATCCAGTTCCGGCGCAGCGTCGCCTGCAGCAGGTCGTGGCGCTGGGGCCACCGCCGGTACAGCACCGGGCGGCTCGTGCCCGCGCGCGCGGCGACCGCCTCGTAGGTGAAGCCGCCGTAGCCGTGCTCGGTCAGCACCTCCCAGCCGGCGGCGAGGATCGCGTCCTCGAGCTCGGCCCCGCGGCGGCGGCTCGTTAGATGCACTTGCGTATCTTACCACGGCGTCGTACCGTCGATTAGGTACACACGCGTATCTTAGGTGGGGAACTCCATGACCGACCGAACCGCTATGCGCACCGCCGTCGCCGTCCTCGTGGGCGCCGTCGCGGTCATCCTCGACTCCACGATCGTCAGCGTCGCCCTGCACCAGCTCGGCACCGACCTCGACGCCGGCGTGGGCACGGTGCAGTGGGTCAGCACCGCGTACCTGCTCGCGCTCGGCGTCGTCATCCCGATCGTCGGCTGGCTGCAGAGCCTCATCGGCGCCAAGCGGCTGTGGATGGCCGCGCTGACCGTGTTCCTGCTCGGCTCGGTGCTGTGCTCGTTCGCGGGGGACGTATACAGCCTCATCGCGTTCCGCGTGGTGCAGGGCATCGGCGGCGGCGTGATGATGCCGCTGCTGACCACGATGGTCATGCAGGCCGCCCAGGGCCCGGACCGCGCCCGGCTGATGTCGACCGTGGCGCTGCCGGCCGCGGTCGGCCCGATTCTCGGGCCGGTGATCGGCGGGCTGATCCTCGGCGCCGGCGACTGGCGCTGGCTGTTCCTGGTGAACGTGCCGCTCTGCCTGGCCGGGCTGCTGCTGGCCTGGCGGATGATCCCGGCCGACGGGCCGGGGCGGCGCGTCCGCCTCGACGTCGTGGGCCTGGTCCTGCTGTCGCCCTCACTGGTCGCGCTGCTGTGGGGCCTTTCGAACGTGACCCGCCCGGGCGGCTTCGGCCGCGCCGACGTCTTCGCGCCGATCGCCGTGGGTTCGGTACTGCTGGTGGCCTTCGTTCTCTGGGCCCTTCGCCGCCGGGGCGCCGCGCTCGTCGACCTCGAGGTGCTGCGCTCCCGCCCGACCTGGGCCGCGTCCGCGCTGATGTTCCTCTCCGGCGCGTCGCTCTACGGCGCGATGCTGCTGTTGCCGCTGTACTGGCAGGAACTGCGCGGCTACGAGGCCCTCGGCGCCGGCCTGCTGCTGATCCCGCAGGGCGTCGGGTCGCTGCTGAGCCGGCCCGCGGCGGCGCGGCTGCTCGACCGGGTCAGCGCCCGCGCGGTCGCGATCGTCGGGTTCGTGCTGGTCGGGGCGGGCACCGTGCCGTTCGCGTTCGCGGGCGCCCACACGGCGACCTGGCCGCTGCTGGTGACGCTGTTCGTGCGGGGCCTCGGCATGGGCATGGTGATGATCCCGCTGATGACCGCGGCGTTCGTGGGCCTGGAGCGCGAGCAGGTGCCGCACGCCAGCACCGTCACGCGCATCGCCCAGCAGGTGGGCGGCTCGGTCGGGGTGGCCCTGCTCGCCGTCATCCTGGCCACCTCGGCGACCCGGACGGGCTCGCTCGCGTCCGCGTTCGGCATCGCCTTCTGGTGGACCGTCGGCTTCACCGCCGTCGCGCTGGTGCTCTCGCTGCTCCTGCCCGGCCGGGCCGATGCCGGCCGGGCGGAAGCAGACCGTCAGGCCGAGCCGGTCGCGACCCCGGCGGGCGCCGCCTCCTCGTGACCGTGGACGGGGTGCGTGCGCTCGAGCTTCGCTCCCTCGACGTCGACGTCGGGCAGGATCCGGTCGAGCCACTTCGGCAGCCACCACGCCGACTTCCCGAGCAGGTGCATCGCGGCCGGGATGAGCAGCATGCGCACGATGAAGGCATCAGCGAGTACACCGAAGGAAAGCCCGAAGCCGATCGGCCGGATGGTCGCCGACTCCGAGAAGATGAAGCCCGCGAACACCGAGATCATGATGATCGCCGCCGCCGTGACCACGGCCCGGCCGGCGTGCAGGCCCCGGCGCACCGCGAGCCGCGCCGGGGCGCCGTGCACGAATGCCTCGCGCATGCCCGACACCAGGAACAGCTGGTAGTCCATGGCCAGGCCGAACAGGATGCCGATCTCGATGGTCGGCAGGAAGCTCAGCACCGGCGCGGGGTCGTGCACGCCGAAGACCGAGCTGAGCCAGCCCCACTGGTAGATCGCGGTGAGCCCGCCGAACGCGGCCAGCAGGGAGAGCACGAAGCCCGCGGTCGCGGTCAGCGGCACGAGGATCGAGCGGAACACGAAGATCAGGATGATGAGCGACAGGCCGACGACGAGCGCCAGGTAGATCGGCAGGACGTCGGCCAGTTTCTGCGACACGTCGATGTTGCCGCTGGCGTTGCCGGCCACGCCCAGCTCCACCCGGCCCGCGTCGACCGTCAGCGGCGAGATGTCGCGCAGGTCGCGCACGAGCTGCGCGGTCGACTCGGTGGACGGGCCGTCCGTGGGGATCACCTGGAACGCCGCGACGGTCGCGTCGTCGGAGGCGCCGATCGGCGCGACCGCGACCACGCCCGGCACCGCGGCGAGCTTGGCGCCGATCGCGGCCTCGGCGGCGGTGAGGCCGGTGCCGGTGAGCTTGCCCGGCAGGTGCGCGACCACGAGCAGCGGGCCGTTCACCCCCGCGCCGAACTTCCGCTCGACCGTCTTGTAGGCCTTGTACTGCTGGGAGTCCTGCGCCTCCGACGAGCCCACCGGAAGTCCGAGCCGCATCGACATCGCCGGGATCGCGATGACGCCGAGCACGAGCACGCCCGCGACGAGCGTGAGCACGGACCGGCCCGTGGACATCGGCGCCTGCGGCACCGCGGGCAGGGCCTCGGCGGTACCGGCGCGGCCCCGCTCCTTGCGGCTCAGGATCCGCATGCCCACGAGGGACAGCAGCGCCGGCGTGAGCGTGATCGCGACGAGCACGGCGACGGCGACGCAGACGGCGCCGACGGTACCCATGAGGCCCAGGAACGGAATGCCGGTGACGTTGAGTGCGAGCAGCGCGACGAGCACGGTCGAGCCGGCGAAGACGACGGCGTTGCCCGAGGTCCCGTTGGCCAGCCCGATCGACTCGCCCATCGGCACGCCCTGCTTGAGCTGCCGGCGGTGGCGGTTGAGGATGAACAGCGCGTAGTCGATGCCCACGGCCAGGCCGAGCATCACGCCGAGCACAGGCGTCACCGAGATCATGGTGACGACGTCGGAGAACGACAGCGCGGCGAGCACGCCGACGCCGACGCCGAGCAGCGCCCCGAGCAGCGGCAGCGTGGCGCCGAGCAGCGTGCCCAGCATCACGAACAGCGCGATCGCGGCGATGACGACGCCGATGACCTCGCCGGGGCCGAGCACCTTGGGCACGGTCTGCGCGATGTCGTTGGAGACATTGACCTCGACGCCGTCGATATGCGCCGCGGCGGCCTTCTGGACGATGTCGTCCTTGACCTGCGGCGGTACGGCGTACGTCGGGGTGGTGAACTGCACGACGCCCACGGCCGCGGCGCCGTCCTTGGACACCGTGCGCAGCTCCTTGGCCAGGTCGAGCAGCTGGGCGCCGACCTCGAGCTGCTCGGCCTGCTCGGTGAGCTTGGCGCGGTTGTCGTCGATCGTCTTCTGGCCGGCCTGCAGCTCCTGCTTCTTGGCGTCGAGCTGCTGTTGCCGGCCGTTGAGCTGGGCCAGGGTGGCCGCCGAGCCCGCGGCCTGGGCCTTGGCCGCGTCGAGCTGCTGCTGCGCGCCCCCGACCTGCTGCTTGCCGGCGTCGAGCTGCGCCTGGGCCCCGTCGAGCTGCTGCTTGCCCTGCGTCAGCTGGGTCCGCCCGTCGGTGATCTTCTGCTGCTGGGCGTCGCGCTCGGCGGCCGTCTGGAACGGGTCCGTGGTCCCCTTCACGCCCGGCTCGGTGCCGAGGTCCTTGAGCAGCGCGGCGATCGCGGCCTTCTGCTGGTCGGTGAAGGCCGAGCCGGAGGTGGTGGAGAACACGACGGTACCGCTGCCACCGCTCGCCTTCGGGAACTTCGCCGCGAGCTCGTCGGCCACCTTGCTCGTGGGCGTGCCGGGGATGGTGATCGCGCCGGACAGCGAGCCGTGGAACATGGCGTAGGAGCCGCCGGCGATGCCGATCACCACGATCCAGGTGGCGATCACGAGCCAGTGGCGGCGGGCGCTGAAACGCCCGAGCCGGTACAGCAGTTCGGCCATTGCCGCGGTACTTCCTTTCAGTCGGGCAGGTACCCGTTGCGAATGTTGTCGAGCAGCCGGGTGAGCAGGTTGTCCCACACGGCACGGGCCGCGTCGTCGAGCGAGGGGCCGGTCAGCGCGATCCAGCGGCCGGCGATCACGGAGATGCCGCTCATCAGCGAGTGCACGAGCAGCTCGACGTCGAGCGGATGCGCGCCGGTGTACCGCCGCGTGACCTCGGCCGCGAGCGCCCCGCCGGTGCGCCGGAACGCGGTGTGCGTGATCATCGGCGAGCGCGGGTCGTCCTCGCCGGGCACGCCGAGGATCGCGGTGACGGCGACGATGGCCGCGGCGAGGTCGGCCGCGCGCAGGGTCCGGGCCAGCTCGTCGAACATCGAGGCCCGGCTGCCGTCCCCGACAGGGGCGGCCGCGACCTGGGCGAGGAAGTCGGCGATGACGACGGAGAGCACCTCGGTACCGAGCGTGAGCAGCACGTCGTCGAGCGAGGCAAAATGGTTGAAGACGGTCCGCCGCGCGACGTCGGCCCGCCCGGCGAGCTCGTCCACGGAGAACTGCGCCCCGCCGCGCTCGTCGATCAGCCCGCGTGCCGCGGCGAGAATCGCCGCGCGGTGGCGCGCCTTGAGCGCCTCGCGCCGCCCCCCGTGATCACTCACGGTGCCTTACACTAAGTGCAACGATGCACCGGGTGCAACTCGGGGGGGCCTAGATCGACTCATCCAGATGCGCGTCCCAGACCGCGGCCGCCTCGGGGTGGGAGTCGACCCCGGCCCGGAACGCCGCCCCGAGCCCGGCCCGCTCGATGCCGTCGAGCTTGAAGAACTTCGGCCGGTGGACGACGAACCCGGCGAGGCTCGCCACCGGCCGGTACGGCACGGCGACCGTCAGCGCCGCCGCGTCGTCCCCGTACTCGACGCCTTCAACGATGAGCGC
This sequence comes from Dactylosporangium sp. NPDC049140, assembly GCF_040648435.1. NCBI lineage: Bacteria > Bacillati > Actinomycetota > Actinomycetes > Micromonosporales > Micromonosporaceae > Dactylosporangium > Dactylosporangium sp. NPDC049140. Next base: position 43,884 of record NZ_JBEZDS010000069.1, read on the forward strand.
GTCGAACTTCCCGGCGTCGAGGTCGACGTAGCCGTCCGCGAGCAGCACCGCCCGCTGCGCGCCCTGCTCGTTGGCGGCGAAGGCGTCCCGGCCGGGGTTGCCGACGAAGACGGTCATGCCGCGGCCGCGCTCGGCGTGCTCGTAGCCGAGCATCGGAAACAGCACCTCCCCGTCGTCGAGGTTCCGGAGGTTCCGGACCTGATGCGCGGCGAAGTACCCGGCGAGCCGGACGAGCTCATGCATGCCCGCGAGCATGCCACGCGCAGCAATGTCGGCGACCACGAGCCGGGCCGTGACGGCGCTCAGCCCCGCCGAGCCGCCGGGGCGACGTTGAGCTGACCGCCGTCGTCGGGATCACCCGCAATGACGTAGGCGCCGGGGTGTTTCGCCTGCGAGTTCTCCGGCCCGAGGTCGACCTCCAGGGCCGCGCCCCGGCCCGCGAAGCCCGGCTCCCCGTCCTGGTGCAGGCCGCGGGCGGCTGCCGGTGCCAGTGCTACGGCCAGCAGCGCGCCGCCGGCCAGCCACGTCTTCTTCGTCATGCCCTGACGGCGTTCCAAGCCGTTCCACCCAGCCGCTCAGCCCGACGGGCCCCGGCGTCGGTCGGCGCCGGCGCGGCCGGGCCGGCCTTCGGGCCGATCTCAGATCCGCCCGCGCCACGGCGAGGTAAACATCACCATCACCTGGGCGCCATATGCCACAACGTCCATCCCACGACGTAAAGCCCCCGGCGGCGAGCACAGCCAGCATGCCGGACGGAGGTCAGCCGAGCGGGTAGCCGATCGTCGCGGCCTGCCGGTTGACGGCCTCCGGGTCGGCCGCGGGGTTGAGCCGGCGCACGAGCGACTCGGACAGCGGGGTGAGGGCCCAGATCTCCGCCGCCGCCGCGGGGTCGACGGTCGTGCCGTAGAAGTCGGCCGCGAAGGCGAGGTAGGCGCCGGGACCCGCATCGGCGACGATGGCGAGCCGCTGCGAGCCGTCGACGTCGTCGTCGCCCTCCTCGGGGAACTCGATGTCGCCGGCCCGCCAGGCGTCTCCGGTGTGCCACAGGCAGTAGGTGGCGGAAAAGACGTCCTCGTACTGGAAGGCCGGCTCCTGCAACACGTCGGCGAAGGCGTCCGGAACGTCGTCGACGAGGCCGGGCCAGACCTCGTCGTCATTGGCGCTCGGGCTCATGGGCGACTCGTGGCTGAATCCGCGGACGAACGCCGCATCGCCGCGGAACAGGATCGAGTAGTCGTCGCCCTGTTCGTCGTTCATGGTGGCCAGATCGGTGCCCGGCCGCCATCCGCGCTTGAAGTGGTAGCGGCGCGAGCTGTGCCCCGCCGAGACGATCGCGTCGAGCATCGCCAGCGCGCGGGACCGGTCACGCAGCACCTGGAGGCCGGGCAGCCGGGCCGCCATCTCGTACACCGTCATGCGCGCCATTGGATCACGTCGTCACGGCGCCCGGAGGATTCAAGATCCGATTGCGTGCCGAACCGCCCGCAGGAACCCCCGTCGCCCTCGACGGACCGCCAATGTACACAGTGGACTGCGGACATTGTGGCGCGCACCAACGCCTGGGCGAACGGTAGATGGAAGGCCCGCTCCGTGTGGGCCAACTCACAGACCGTAGGCCCATGACGGATGAGCTGCCGATCTTCTCGTAAGGGCCGAGCAGATGTCCACCTTGGACGGTAAGCGATCATTCACACTGGACGATTTCGGGCCACGGCGTTGATCGTTGCGGCTCTATTATTTGCGCGATTTCCGCGGCCTGGAACGGGGCTGGGCCGCGGGGCGTACTCCGGGTCCCCGTCGGCCGCACACCCAGGAGATCGCCGAATGCCAACCCATCACCGCCGCGCACGCACGCGGCTCGCCGCGGCCTTCGCCGCCGCCCTGGCGTTACCCGCGGGCGCGCTCGCCCTCGCGACACCCGCCCACGCGACACCCGCCGGACCGCCGCCCGGCTCCGAGGCCGCCGCCACCGCGCA
>NZ_JBEZDS010000070.1:0-42403 GCF_040648435.1 Dactylosporangium sp. NPDC049140
GCTTGCGGACGTGTCGGCGCTTGGGGCGAAGCGAAGCGGAGGGGCCGCTCGCCATAGGCACAGGGCTGGCGCCGACACCGGAGCTTGCGGAGGTGTCGGCGCTTGGGGCGAAGCGAAGCGGAGGGGCCGCTCGCCATAGGCACAGCGCTGGCGCCGACACCGGAGCTTGCGGAGGTGTCGGCGCTTGGGGCGAAGCGAAGCGGAGGGGCCGCTCGCCATAGGCACAGGGCTGGCGCCGACACCGGAGCTTGCGGAGGTGACGGCGCTGGGGCGATCAGGCCTCGGCGGCCGCGGGCGCCGGCTCGACCGGAGCCTCCTCGGCGGTCTCGGACACGATCGACTGGTCCTGCGCGGCCGAGACGATCGCGATGACGAGGTCGGGGTCCGCGGCGAGCTCGACGCCCGCCGGGAGCTTGACGTCGGCCGCCTTGACCTGGCTGCCGGCCGGGAGGCCCTCGATCGAGGCCTCCAGGTGCTCGGGCAGCTTGGTCGCGTCGGCCAGCACCGCGAGCGTGTTGCTCTCGGTCATGACCAGCGTGTCGCGGGCCGCCTCGCCGACGAGCTGGACGGGGATCTCGACTGTCACCTTCTCGCCGCGGCGGACCACCAGCAGGTCCACGTGCTCGAAGGTGTCCTTGATCGGGTCGCGCTGGATCGCCTTGGGCAGGGCCAGGGCGGTGCTGCCGTCGGAGATCTCGATGTTGAAGATCTGGTTCTTGCCGCCGTGGCGAATGGCCGCGGCGAACTCACGGGCGGGGAGGGCGATGTGGCGGGGCGCTTCGCCGTGGCCGTACAGCACGGCTGGCACCTTGCCGGCCCGGCGCGTGCGGCGGGCACCACCCTTGCCGAACTCCGTGCGGGGCTCGGCGCTGATCTTTACCTCGGACACGACAGAACTCCTGATGCGGTTGTGCGGCGGGCACCGGCCTGCGCGACCGGTAACAGTTGTCTATGTGCGGCGCTCGGGCGAGAGGCGCTTGGGGCACGGGCCCTGAGCACCGCGTCGATCACGGAGCCCGCTTGGCCGTCGTGCCGGTCACTGTGTGGCCGTCGGGGTTAGAACACCCGGCAGTCACACGGAGACCGCAACGCCTGGCCCGTAAGGAGCACCCTCGCCGTGGCAACCGGTCTAGCTTACCCGAGGCACGAACCGTCACTCACGGGGTGCCCCGTCTGATTGCGCAGATCACGCATGCGCGTGAGCCGAACGGCCGAAACTCAGGACAAACCACCGAAGAGGGTGGTGACGGAGCCGTCGTCGAACACCTCGCGGATCGCTCGGGCGAGCAGCGGGGCGATGGAGAGCTGGGTGATCTTTTCAACCTTACGGTCCGGAGGCAGGGGCAGGGTGTTCGTCACCACAACCTCGCTGATCTTGCTCGTGTCGAGCCGGGAGCAGGCCGGGTCGGACAGCACCGGGTGGGTCGCGGCGACCACGACCTCGGCGGCGCCCTCGTCGAAGAGGATGTCCGCGGCGCTGACGATGGTGCCGCCGGTGTCGATCATGTCGTCGACGATCAGGCAGACCCGGCCCTCGACCTCGCCGACCACGCGGTTGGCCACGACCTGGTTGGGCTTGCTGGGGTCGCGGGTCTTGTGGATGAACGCGAGCGGGCACCCGCCGAGCCGGTCGGTCCACCGCTCGGCCACGCGTACCCGGCCCGAGTCGGGCGCGACGACCGTGATCGGGCGGCCGGCGTACTTGGCCTCGATGTGGTCGGCCAGCGTGTTCATCGCGAACAGATGATCGACCGGGCCGTCGAAGAAGCCCTGGATCTGCGCGGTGTGCAGGTCGACGGTGAGGATCCGGTTGGCGCCGGCGGTCTTGAGCAGGTCCGCGATCAGGCGGGCCGAGATCGGCTCGCGGCCGCGGTGCTTCTTGTCCTGCCGCGCGTACGGGTAGAACGGCAGCACGACCGTGGTGCGCTTGGCCGAGCCGCGCTTGAGCGCGTCGACCATGATCAGCGTCTCCATCAGCCAGTCGTTGATCGGCGAGACCATCGACTGCACCACGAACGCGTCGGAACCGCGGACGGATTCGCGGTACCGGATGAAAATCTCACCGCTGGCGAAGTCGTAGGCGTCCATCGGGGTCGGGTCGACCCCGAGCACGGCGCCGATCTCCTCGGCCAGCGCGGGGAAGCCCCGGCCGGAGAAGAGCATGAGGTTCTTGCGGTTCTCCGAACTGATGCTGGCCATTGGGGTCGCCCGCTCCCGATCTCGTGGTTGCGCTCATTGTTCGTCGGGAAGACCCGTTTCAGCCACCTGACCGGCCCCGGCGTGGTTTTCTTCACGTGCTCGGGCGGCGCTGGCCGCGTCGGCGGCCGCGGTGCCCGCCCGCTTGCGCTCGACCCAGCCCTCGATGTTGCGCTGCTGGGCCCGGGAGACCCCGAGTGCGCCCGGCGGGACGTCCTTGATGATCACGCTACCGGCGGCCGTGTAGGCGCCGTCACCGACGGTCACGGGCGCGACGAACATGTTGTCGGCCCCGGTGCGGGCGTGGGCGCCGATGACCGAGCGCTGCTTGCGCACGCCGTCGTAGTTGACGAAGACCGAGGCGGCGCCGATGTTCGTGTGCTCGCCGATGGTGGCGTCGCCGACGTAGGTCAGGTGCGGCACCTTCGCGCCCTCGCCCAGCGTCGCGGCCTTGGTCTCCACGAACGTGCCGACCTTCGCCTTGCGCCCGAGCTCGGAGCCGGGGCGCAGGTAGGCGAACGGCCCGACGGAGGCCTGCGGCCCGATGTGCGAGGAGAGGGCGTGGGTGCGCACGACCGTGGCGCCGGGGCCCACGACCACGTCGATGAGCGACGAGTCCGGGCCGACGACCGCACCCTCCCCGATGCTTGTCGCGCCGCGCAGGTGGGTGTTGGGCTCGACGACCGCGTCGCGCTCCAGCGTCACCGTCACGTCGATCCAGGTGGTGGCCGGGTCGACGATGGCCACCCCGGCCCGCATCCAGTCGCCGTTGATCCGGTCGCGCATCAGCGCGCGCAGGCCGGCCAGCTCCGCACGGTCGTTGGCGCCGAGGGTCTCGGTCGCGTCCGGGGCCCGGTGGGCGACGATCGGGGCGCCGTCGGCGGCCAGCAGGCCGATGACGTCGGTGAGGTACTCCTCACCCTGGTCGTTGTTCGTGGAGAGCTTGCCGAGCATCGCGCGCAGCGCGGCGGCGTCGAAGACGTAGGCGCCGGAGTTGATCTCCCGGATCGCGCGCTGGGCCGGCGTCGCGTCGCGCTCCTCGACGATCGCCGCGAACTCCCCGCCCTTGTTGCGCACGATGCGCCCGAGCCCGGTGGGGTCGGGAACCTCGGCGGTGAGCACGGTGGCGGCGGCCTTGGTGCCCTCGTGGGTGTGCACGAGGGCGGCGAGGGTGTCGGCGCGCAGCAGCGGGATGTCGCCGTTGAGCACGACCACGGTGCCGGTCAGGTCGGGGTCGGCGTCCAGCGCGATGCGGACGGCGTGCCCGGTGCCGCGGCGCTCCTCCTGGGTGACCGACCGGGCCTGCGGCGCCACCTCGGCGAGGTGCTCGCGGACCTGGTCGCCCCCGTGGCCCACGACGACCGTCACGGTGCCGCTGTCCAGGAACGGCTCCGCCGCGGCCAGCACGTGCCCGAGCAGGGTGCGCCCGAGCAGGGGGTGCAGGACCTTGGGGATCGCCGACTTCATCCGCTTGCCCTCGCCGGCGGCCAGGATGATCACGTTTCTCACGGAGCGCTCCTCGACGGTGTCGGTGCGCCTCATCGTAGTCAGGTGGCTGGGGTGCCTGGATTCGAACCAGGACTGCAAGGCTCCAAAGGCCTGCGGGCTGCCGTTACCCCACACCCCATTCCGCCGCATGGGAAGCCTAACTTGCGCGTCGATCCCTTTTGCCCCAGGGGCGCCGCGTCAAGTTCAGCCGTTCGTGCCGGTCCCCGGCCGGACGAAGATCACAATGGAGTCGCCGGTAATCGGCTTGACACGAGCTTCGTATGGCCAACCTACGCCCCCGTAAGTTACGGTGACGTAGGCGTAGCCCGCCCGCCCGCCGAGTCCCCTTGAGAGGTGCCATGTCCGTATCGGTCCTTGATTCCACGTCCACCGAAGGCCCCGATCGCGGGGCGAAGCCGCTGACCGAGGGCAAGCAGCCGACCAGCATCATCATCGCGCTGTGGGCCTTCGTGGTGCTGCCGTTCGTGGCGCTGGTCGCCGCCGTCCCGGTCGCCTGGGGCTGGGGCCTGAGCTGGCTCGACGTCGTGATCGGCGTCGTCTTCTACGTCATCGGGGGACTGGGCATCGGGACCGGTTTCCACCGGTACCTCACCCACGGATCATTCAAGGCCAACCGCGGGCTGCGCATCGCGCTGACGATCGCCGGCAGCACCGCGATCGAGGGCAACCCGACGCAGTGGGTGGCCGACCACCGCCGCCACCACGCGTTCTCCGACCGCGAGGGCGACCCGCACTCGCCCTGGCGCTTCGGCGAGAGCTTCGGCGGCCTGGTCAAGGGCCTGTTCTACGCCCACGTGGGCTGGCTGTTCTTCCGCGAGCTGGCCAACCGCGACCGCTTCGCCCCCGACCTGATGGCCGACAAGGACATCCAGCGCGTCGACAAGGCGTTCCCGCTGATCGTCACCCTCTCGGCGACCCTGCCCGCGATCATCGCCGGCCTGGTCACCTGGTCGTGGCAGGGCGCGCTGTCGGCGTTCTTCTGGGCCGGCCTGATCCGCATCGGCCTGCTGCACCACGTGACCTGGTCGATCAACTCGATCTGCCACGTCTACGGCGAGCGGCCGTTCGAGACCCGCGACGGCGACCGGGCCAGCAACTTCTGGCCGCTGGCGATCCTGTCCTTCGGCGAGAGCTGGCACAACCTGCACCACGCCGACCCGACCAGCGCCCGCCACGGCGTCGACCGGGGCCAGATCGACATCAACGCGCGGCTGATCTGGATCTTCGAGAAGCTCGGGTGGGCGACGAACGTCCGCTGGCCCAAGCCCGACCGGCTGGACGCCAAGCGCGTCGCGGCTGGCACGATGAACGGGTGACCGAGCGCCCGGATGACACCACGCAACCGCGGCCGCCGGTGCCGCCGCCCGTCGTATCAGCCAAGTCACGGGTGCGGATGTCCTCCGCACAACGCCGTGAGCAGCTGATAGCGATCGGGCGGGCACTGTTCGCCGAGCGAGGCTTCGACGCCACCTCCATCGAGGAGGTGGCGTCGCGCGCAAAGGTCTCCAAGCCGGTGGTGTACGAGCACTTCGGCGGCAAGGAGGGCCTCTACGCGGTGGTCGTGGACCGCGAGGTGCGCTCGCTGCTGGACCGGATCACCAACGCGCTCACCGCCGGCCACCCGCACGAGCTGCTCGAGCAGGCGGCGCTGGCGCTGCTGGACTACATCGAGGCCGAGACCGACGGCTTCCGGGTGCTGGTGCGCGAGGCCCCGGTGATGTCCGGGAGCGGCAACTTCATGAGCGTGCTCAACGACGTGGCCCACCAGGCCGAGCACATCCTGGGCGCGGAGTTCAAGCGGCGCGGCTTCGACCCCAAGCTCGCCGAGCTGTACTCCCAGGCCCTGGTCGGCATGGTGGCGCTCACCGGCCGCTGGTGGCTGGAGGTGCGCAAGCCCAAGAAGGAAGTGGTGGCCGCGCACCTGGTCAACCTCGCCTGGAACGGGCTGTCCAACATGGAGGGCAAGCCGACCCTCGTCACCGGCGCGGGGAAATGAAGAACGGGCTCAGGTAGGCCACGGCGAGCCCGGCCGAGCGGTAGCCCGGCAGCGGCTCGGCCCGCGGGTCCGCCGGGCGGGCCGGGTCGGTGATCCGCAGAACCACCCAGTCGCCCTCCTCGATGGGCGTGCGCAGGCGCAGCGGGCCCGCCGAGACGCGGAAGTCGTGCTCCGAGACCACGGCCGGCACCGGCTCGCCCCGCTGCAGCACCTGCAGGCGCAGCGGGTGCCCGCGCCACTCGTCCGGCGCCGCGAAGTCCAGCTCGATCTCCCCGATCCGGCGGCGGTACCCCGAGAGCCCACCCATCGCCGTGCCGTCCAGCCGTGCGTCGACGCGCAGGCCGCGTTCCCGGGTGGCGAACATGCGCCGGCCCAGCATCGCCGCCCGTACCCCGTCGCGGCTGCGGCTGGGGGCCCACAGGCCGGTACGCCCGAGGCCCTCGTGGAAACCCCAGCCCTCGCGGTGCTCGTCGGTCACGCCGGCCAGCCCGACCCGCCAGCCCGCGTCCAGGCAGGCCACCAGCGGCGAGAGCTGCCCGGCAGCGCTTCCGGCATGCGCTCGGGCGGTCACACCCTCGAAGAGGTAGTCCTCGTCCCGGTTGAACATCTCGAGCGCGACCAGGCGCCGGGCCAGGCGTGGGTCGTACCGGAACAGCCCGAAGCGACCGGGCTCGCGGCCCGGGTGGTTGAAGCCGATGAGCTCGTCCCCGGCCGCGAGCCACTCGTAGAAGGCCGGGATGGCGGCGGTGTCCGGCGGCACGGGCTCGACCCAGCGGTCGCCGCCCCAGACGTTCATGTGCCCCAGCGAGGTGCTCGACCACTCGAACCCGCGCACCGCCACGAACGCGCCGGGCTCGTCGGCGGCGTCGGCGAGCTTGCCGAGCCGGATCCAGCCCTCGTCGTCGATTGTCTTGTCGGGCTCGCTGGGGCCGTACGCGTGGTCGGTGATCGCGGCGACGTCGAGGCCGGCGGCCCGCATGGAGGCGAACGCCTCCTCGGCCCGGCCGGCCCCGTCCGACAGTCGCGTGTGGTTGTGCAGGTCGGCGTGCAGCAGGAGCTCGCCCCCGGCGGGCGGCCGGTCACCCTCGGCGATCAGCAGCGCGTCCGTCATGCCTCCACCAGAGCACCGCGAGGGTACGGGGGCATGTGGGCGGTACGAACTCCGGGAAAACCCTGCTTCGAACGGGTCAGGCGGTGGCGCGGGCGTCGGCCCGGCGCTCCTCGTGGGCCGCGGCGACGGGGCCGACGCGGTCGTAGAGGCTCGCGGTGCCGGTGATGCCGGCCAGGATGAACGTGACGATCACGTTGATCATGGAGAAGGCGAACACGTTCGCCTCGGTCTGCAGGAGGGCGAGCGACCCCATGCCGACCACGGTCAGGACCACGCCCGCCAGCTGGTTGACCTGGTGGGCGAGGTTGCGGCCGACGATGTTCCCGCCGAGCACGACCACGCCCGCGATGATCGAGAGCAGGGAGAAGGCCGGGTTCGTGCGCAGGCCCAGCACCCACTCGGCCTCGTCACGCGTGAAGAAGTCCGAGCCGGACGTCTGGATGAAGCCGACCACGCCGAAGACCAGCATGTAGAGGCCCGCCACCGCGCACAGCAGCCGGTAGAGCGGCCGGAGGTGGTGGTTGACCGGGAAGTGTGAGGCCATGCGCCAATCCTAAGATGACCTCACCCGGCGATCTCGGCCAGGGCGAGCCATTGCTCCTCGAAATCGGCTTTCTCCTGCTGTACCGCGCGCAGCTGGGCGTCCAGCTCGGTGATCTTCGAGTAGTCGGTGGCGTTCTCGGCGAGCTGGCTGTGCAGCTGCGCCTCCTTCTGGCTGAGGCGGTCGATGCTGCGCTCGATCTTGGAGAGCTCCTTCTTCGCCGCCCGCTGGTCCTTCTCGCTCGCCCGCAGGTCCGACGCCCGCTCGGTGCTCGGCGCGCGGGTGACCGGCCCGGACCCGAAGCCCTCGGAGTCGGTCACGTGGGTCAGGTACTCGTCCACCCCGCCCGGCAGGTGGCGCAGCCGCCCGTCGCCGTGCATGCCGAAGACGACGTCGGCGACGCGCTCGACCAGGTACCGGTCGTGGCTGGCCACGATCAGCGTGCCCGGCCAGGTGTCCAGCAGGTCCTCGAGCGCGGCCAGGGTGTCGATGTCGAGGTCGTTGGTGGGCTCGTCGAGCAGCAGCACGTTGGGCTCGGTGGCCAGCAGCCGCAGCAGCTGCAGCCGGCGCCGCTCGCCGCCGGAGAGGTCGCCGACCGGGGTCCACACGCGGGCCCCGGTGAAGCCGAAGACCTCGGCCAGCTGCGACGCGGAGAGCTCGCGGTCGCCGAGCTTGACCCGCTTGGCGACCTCCTCGACCGCCTCCAGCAGCCGCAGGTCGTTGGGCAGCTCGCGCAGCTCCTGGGACAGGAACGCCGGGCGGACCGTGGTGCCGCGCACCACGCGGCCGCCGTCGGGCTCGCGGAGGCCCGCCAGCACGCGCAGCAGCGTGGTCTTGCCCGCGCCGTTGGCGCCGAGCACGGCGATCCGGTCGCCGGGCCCGACGATCCAGTCGGTGGGCCCGAGCAGGGTCCGCTCCCCCGCCTCGAGCCGCACGCCCTGCAGCTCGTACACCTGCTTGCCCAGCCGGGTCACGGCGAGGCGCTGCAGCGAGACGTTGTCGCGGGCCGGCGGGACGTCGGCGATGAGCGCGTTGGCGGCGTCGATGCGGAACTTGGGCTTGCTGGTGCGGGCCGGCGGGCCGCGGCGCAGCCAGGCGATCTCCTTGCGCAGCAGGTTCTGGCGGCGCGACTCGGTCTCGGCGGCGACCCGCACCCGCTCGGCCCGGGCCAGGGTCCAGGCCGCGTACCCGCCCTCGTAGGCCCGCACGGTCGCGTCGGCGACCTCCCACGTGTTCGTGCACACCGCGTCGAGGAACCAGCGGTCGTGGGTGACGACCATGAGCGCGCCGCGGCGCTGGAGCAGGTGGCGGGCCAGCCAGGCAATGCCGGCCACGTCGAGGTGGTTGGTGGGCTCGTCGAGGATGAGCAGGTCGGCCGGGCGCACCAGCAGCGCGGCCAGCGCGACCCGGCGCCGCTCGCCGCCGGACATCGGCCCGACGGGCGCGTCGAGGCCCAGGTGCGGCATGCCCAGCCCGGCCAGCACCGTGCGCACGCCCGCGTCGCCGGCCCACTCGTGCTCGGCCGCGAACCCGGCCGGCAGCCAGGCCGTACCGAGGATGACGTCGCGCACGGTCGCCGCCGGCGGCAGGTCCAGGGCCTGCGGCAGCGCGGCCACGCGCAGGTCGCGGCGGTGGGTGACCCGGCCCTCGTCGGGCTCCTCGGCCTTGGTGAGCATCCGCAGCAGGGTCGTCTTGCCGGCGCCGTTGAGCCCGACGATGCCGATCCGGTCGCTGTCGTCGATGCCGAGGGAGACCTCGTCGAAGATGCGCCCGGCCGGGTACGTCTTGGAGACCTTGTCGAGACTGACGATGTTGGCCATCTTCACGCCCTCACAGAACTCGGGCGCCGGGAACGGGGCCGACGGCGGTCTTCACGGCCCGGCAGCACTTGCGCGACTCCAGCTCGGCGGCGAGCATGGCTGCGTGCCGGGCGTCCTCGGCCAGGAACACGCAGGTCGGGCCGGATCCGGAGACCAGGCCGGCCAGGGCCCCCGCGTCGAGCCCGGCGTCAAGCACCGCGTGCAGCTCGGGCCGCAGGTGCAGGGCGGGGGCCTGCAGGTCGTTGGCGAGCCGGCCGGCGAGCACCTCGGGGTCGCGCTGGCGCAGGGCCGCGAGCAGGTCGTCGGGCGGCCCGGCGCTGGAGTGGCCGCCGAGCTCGTCGAAGGTGCGGTACACGACCGGCGTGGAGAGCCCCTCGTCGGCCACGGCGAGCACCCAGTGCCAGGCGTGGCCGCCGGTGAGCACGGGGCTGACGAGCTCGCCCCGCCCGGTGCCCAGCGCGGTGCCGCCCAGCACCAGGAACGGGATGTCGGAGCCGAGCGTGGCGGCGATCGCGGCCAGGTCGTCGCGGGACATCCCGGTGCCCCACAGGTGGTCGCAGGCCACGAGCGCGGCGGCGGCGTCGGCGCTGCCGCCGGCGAGCCCGGCCGCGATCGGGATCTGCTTCTTCAGGTGCAGCCGCGCGTGCGCGTCGTGCCCGGTCTCGGCGGCCAGCGCCCGCACCGCGCGCAGGATCAGGTTGTCCTCGCCCAGCGACAGCTCGCCGGTCCCCTCGCCCTCCATGGTGAGCGTCAGGGTGTCGCCGCGGCGGGCGGTCAGCTCGTCGTAGAGGCCGATCGCGTGGTACACGGTGGTGAGCTCGTGGAAGCCGTCCGCACGCGCCGGCCCGACGCGCAGGTGGAGGTTGATCTTCGCGGGCACGCGGACCCGGACCGGTCCGTGCGCGGCCAGGCGCGGCCGGTCGAACTCCTCGTCCTCGGAGAAGAGCGGCTCGGTCACTGCTGCACCCTACCCGGGCGCGTCCGCGGTCCCGCGTTGGCTCGCGATCCGAGTGAAGTCCTCCACCGTGAGCTGCTCGCCCCGCAGGCGCGGGTCGACCCCGGCCGCGCGCAGGATGCGCTCGGCCTCGACCGGCCCGCCGGCCCAGCCCGCCAGCGCCGCCCGCAGCGTCTTGCGCCGCTGGGCGAACGCGGCGTCGATCACCGCGAACGTGCCGGCGCGGTCGGCCGCCCGGGGCTCGTCGAGCGCCGCGAAGCTCACCAGGCCCGACTCGACGTTCGGCACCGGCCAGAACACCGACGCGGGCACCTTGCCGGCCTGGCGCGCGGTCGCGTACCAGGCCAGCTTCACGCTCGGCACGCCGTAGGTCCGCGACCCCGGTCCGGCGGTGAGCCGGTCGGCGACCTCCTTCTGCACCATCACCAGCCCCCGCCGCAGCGACGGCACGGTCGCCAGCAGGTGCAGCACGACCGGAACGGCGACGTTGTACGGCAGGTTGGCCACCAGCGCCGTGGGCTTGACCGCGGACAGGTCGGTCCGCAGCGCGTCGCCGGCGATGACGGTCAGCCGCTCCGCCTGCTCCGGCAGGTGCCGCGCCACCGTCTCCGGCAGCGCCGCGGCCAGCGGCGGGTCGATCTCCACCGCGCAGACGGCGTTGCCGTGCTCCAGCAGCGCCAGGGTCAGCGAGCCCAGCCCCGGCCCGACCTCCAGCACCAGGTCGTCCGGGGCCAGCTCGGCGGCGCGCACGATCCGGCGCACGGTGTTGGGGTCGTGCACGAAGTTCTGCCCGAGCTGCTTGGTGGGGCGGATGCCGAGCCGCTCCGCCAGCTGCCGCACGTCGGCCGGGCCCAGGAGGGTCACGCCGCCACCTCCGCAAGCTCCGGTGCCGGCGCGACAACACCGTGCCCCTGGTGAGCGGCCCCTGCGCTCCGCTCCGGACCGCTCACGCCCAGCTCCCGAAGGCTCGCTCGCCGTTGGCGGAGATCGCGGCGCACAGGGTCTCGAGGTCGTGGCCCATGACCTCGGCCAGGGCGCGGACCGTCAGCGGGATGAGGTAGGAGGCGTTGGGGCGGCCGCGGAAGGGCGCCGGCGTCAGGAACGGCGCGTCGGTCTCGACCAGGATCGCGTCCAGCGGGGTGATCGCTGCGGCCCGGCGCAGGTGCTCGGCGTTGCCGAAGGTCACCGTGCCGGCGAAGCTCAGCAGGAAGCCGCGGTCGAGGCACTCCCGGGCGAACTCCTCGTCACCGGAGAAGCAGTGCATGACCACCTGGTCGGGCGCGCCCTCCTCGTCGATCACGGCGAGGATGTCGTCGTGCGCGTCGCGGTCGTGGATGACCAGCGCCTTGCCGTACCGCTTGGCGATGGCGATATGCGCGCGGAAGCTCTCGTGCTGGGCCTTGCGCCCCGCCTCGCCGGTGCGGAAGTAGTCCAGCCCGGTCTCGCCGATCCCCCGCACCCGCGGGCGGCCGGCGAGGCCCTCGATCTCGCGCAGCGCGGCGTCGAGGTCGGCCTGCCGGGGCGCGTCGTTGGGGTGCAGCGCCACGGTGGCGAGCACCGCCGGGTGGCGCTCGGCCGCCTCGGCGCCCCAGCGCGACGACCCGACGTCGACGCCGACCTGCACGAGCCGGTCGACGCCGGCCTCGGCGGAACGGGCGATCGCGTCCTCGACCGTTACCGGCCCGCCGGCGCCTTCACCCTCAAGGGTGATGTCGATGTGGGTATGGCTGTCGAGCACCGCGACCGGCAACGGCTCGGGTACAGGCGGAAACGCGCCCTGGCGACTGTGTTTTCTGGCACTCATCGGGGTCAAGCATGCCATCCTCGATGCGTAGTTAACGTTCCGTTCACTTCGCCACAACCACCCCGCCCTAGCGTCGCGCAAGTGACGGTAATCGGACACGCGGAAGGGTCCGCGACCCACAGCGTGACGATCGACGGGGTCAGCTACCCGGCCGAGGAGATCGCTCAGGGCGCAGCCTACGAGGTCTACGCGACGCGCGCGGCCCCTGGATTCCTGCCCAACCCGCGACCGGGCGCGAAGTGGCCGTACCGCCGCTTCATCCACGCCACGGAGGTGGCCTCCGCCCTGGACGGGCTGGAGGACGAGCCGCTGCTGATGCCCGTCACCCGGGCGCTGGACTGGACCGCGATCCACCGCCTGAGCCAGACCCCGGCCGCCGCGTCCGCGCTCGCCCCGATCCGCCGCACCGCCGCCGTCCGGCGCGGCACCCGGATGATCAAGTTCCTCTCCGGCCGGCAGTTGCAGGGTTACCTCAAGGGCTGGCCGATCAGCGGCTTCTGCTACCGCGCCTTCGACGTGGCCCACCTGCGGACGCCCGAGGACCTGGCCATCCTGTCCGGCGAGACCACCGGCGACGTGGTCTTCGCGGTGCGCTGGCGGGCCGTGGACGCCGACGACTACGACGTGCCGCTGGCGGGCAACTACGGCGGCCTGGTGACCATGCCCCCGCACGACCGCCTCGGCCCGCCCGTGATCGGCACCGGCTTCGCCCCCAGCGGCAAGCACATCGTGCCCGAGTTCGTCACCGCCGACCTGGCCGAGCTCCCCGTGCCGGCGAACACCTCCCTGGTCGCCTACACCGGCGACGGCACCGAGGTCACGCTCTACACCTACCTGCCCGAGCAGCGCGCCTGGAGCCGCATGCACGGCCCGCAGTGGCGCCACCTGCTGCCCGGCGCCTCCGACCAGGAGTACTTCCCGGTCGACCCGCCGATGACCCGCTACCTGGGCACCTACCGCGACAACCTGTTCGAGGCGATCGTCGACCCGCCTGGCGAGTTCCGCGTGGCCGCGAAGACCCGGGCCGCGCGGTACCCGCTGGAGTCCCTGGGCCGCCGCGTACCCCGCGCCACGTGGCGCGACGCCGGCTGCACGGTGATCCGCCAGGAGGGCGACTGGCTGCGGCTGCGGCTGTCCCGCCCGGACGGCGACCAGGTCGCCCGCCTGGGCGCGCACTGCGTCGAGCGGGGCCTGTACGAGGCGTGGGCGCCGGCCAACGAGGTGGTCGACGCCCACGAGAGCGATCACTGGTACCAGCTGTAGCTAGCCCTGCAGCCGGGCCAGCTCCTCCTCGACGATGGACTCGTCCAGCTTCTTGAACACCGGGGTCGGCGCGGCCAGCTTCGTGCCCGGCTCGATCGCCACGTGCTCCCACTTGGCGCCGACGGTGTAGTCGCCCGTCAGCACCGGGTAGGTGCGGCCGTTGTCCAGGTCCTCGACGTCGCGGATCTCGGGCATCGGGGCGTGTACGCCCGCGCCGCCGAGGAGCTCGTGGATGCGCTGGGCAGCGTGCGGCAGGAACGGCGTCAGCAGGGTGTTGCAGTCGCGCACGGCCTGGAGTGCCACGTGCAGGACCGTGCCCATGCGGGCCTTGTCCTCCTTGAGCTTCCACGGGGCCTGGTCGGAGAAGTACTTGTTGACCTCGCCGACGATGCGCATGGCCTCGGTGATGGCGGCCTTCTGGCGGTGCTTGCCGATGAGCGCGCCGACCGAGTCGTAGCCGGCCCGGACGGCGGCCAGCAGTGCGCTGTCCTCCGCGGTGAGCTCGAGCGCCGGCGGGATCTCGCCGAAGTTCTTCGCGGCCATCGAGATCGAGCGGTTGACCAGGTTGCCCCAGCCGGCCACGAGCTCGTCGTTGTTGCGCCGGCGGAACTCCGACCAGGTGAAGTCGGTGTCGTTGGACTCGGGGCCGGCCACGGCGATGAAGTACCGCAGGGCGTCGGCGTCGTAGCGCTCCAGGAAGTCCCGCACGTAGATGACCACGCGGCGGGAGGAGGAGAACTTCTTGCCCTCCATCGTGAGGTACTCCGAGGAGACCACCTCGGTCGGCAGGTTCAGCGCGCCCAGGGACTGCGGCTTCGGCCCGGAGTAGCCCAGCAGGATCGAGGGCCAGATCACCGAGTGGAAGACGATGTTGTCCTTGCCCATGAAGTAGTACGCCTGGGCCTCGGGGTCCTGCCACCACTGCCGCCACGCCTCGGGGTCGCCGGTGCGGCGGGCCCACTCGATCGAGGCCGACAGGTAGCCGATCACCGCGTCGAACCAGACGTAGATGCGCTTGTCGTCGCGGTTGCGCCACGCCTCCAGCGGGATCGGCACGCCCCACTCCAGGTCGCGGGTGATCGCCCGGGGCTGGAGGTCGCCGATCAGGTTGCGGGAGAACTTCAGCACGTTGGGCCGCCAGCCCTCGCGGGTGTCGAGCCAGGCGTTGAGCTGCTCGGCGAAGGCGGGCAGGTCGAGGAAGAAGTGCTCGGTCTCGACGAACTCCGGGGTCTCCCCGTTGATCTTCGAGCGCGGGTTGATCAGCTGGTCGGGGTCGAGCTGGTTGCCGCAGTTGTCGCACTGGTCACCGCGGGCGCTGTCGTACCCGCAGATGGGGCACGTCCCCTCGATGTACCGGTCGGGCAGGGTGCGCCCGGTCGACGGGGAGATCGCGCCGAGCGTGGTCTTGGCGACGATGTACCCGTTGTCGTACAGCCCGGCGAAGAGCTCCTGCACGACCTGGTAGTGGTTGCCGGTCGTCGTGCGCGTGAACAGGTCGTAGGAGAGCCCGAGGCCGTGCAGGTCCTCGACGATCACGCGGTTGTAGCGGTCGACCAGCTCGCGCGGGGTCACGCCCTCGGCGTCGGCCTGCACCTGGATCGGGGTGCCGTGCTCGTCGGTGCCCGAGACCATCAGCACGTCGTGGCCGGCCATCCGCATGTAGCGGCTGAAGACGTCGGAGGGCACCCCGAAGCCGGACACATGACCGATGTGGCGCGGTCCGTTGGCGTAAGGCCAGGCGACCGCGGCGAGAACACGACTCATGACCTGAGCGTAGTGACCCGTCCCGGTGTTCCGCGAACAGGATAAGTTCGGCCGACACGCGCCCCACGTCCGAAACGTCGGCTATCGCCCGTAGTCCAATGAAAACGTGAGCGAAGACCAAGTTCGGCGGGGATGGCGGGGGCAGGCCGCGGGGATACCCCCGGCCCGGGTCCTGGTGCCGGCCGCCGCTCGGCCCAGCGCCCCGTCCCTGGCCGCGCCCGAGGACTTCCCGCTGTGGCCGACGACGACCACGGTGGCGCTGCACGAGGTCGAGCCGGACGTTGCCGATGAGGTCGCCGCGGCACACGAGGCCGGGCGCGCTGCGGTCGCCGACCACCTGGCCGGGCGGCCCGAGCAGTGGCCGCCGCCGGCCATGCGGGTCATGCGCCGGCCCCGCGACGACCGCCGCACCGCGCCCGAGCGCCGGCCCCGCCAGCGCCGCGTGCGCCCAGCCCGCGGCCCGGTCGCCGGGCTGAGCGCGATGCTCGTCATGGCACTGCTGACCGGGTTCTTCGCCTGGACCAGCGCCGAGCCGTTCTGGCTGGACATGGGGCACCGGGTGCGGGGTACCGCGGAGATCACCTCCTGCCAGGGCTCGGGCGTGCTGCGCCGCTGCCTGGCCGAGTTCACCCGTCCGGGGGCCGAGAAGGTCGCCGGCACCCGGCTGATGGGGCTGGACGAGCCCGCCGGGTCCACGGTGGCCGCGGTGATGGTGCCGGGCGGGCGGATCGCGTACGCCGGCAACCCGTCCGGGCTGCGGGTGCGCTGGGCGGCCGGGCTCGGGCTGATGGTGCTGTGCGGCATCGTGCTGGCCTGGCTGACGGGCGCCTGGCGCCTCGGCCGGCTGCGCGACCGGCTCGTCGCCTGGACCCTGACCGCCGCCGCCCCGCTGGTGCTCGGCGCCGCGATCGTCCTCGCGGCCTACTGAGAAGGGGGCTCACTTGTGAGCGATGACCGCCGCGTAGACCTCGCGCTTGGCCAGGGCGTGGCGCTTGGCCACCTCCAGGGTCGCCTGCTTGCGGTCGGTACCGCCGGCCACCAGCGCGGCCACCTCGGCCGCCAGGGCCTCGCCGGAGGGGCGCTCGGCCGCGGTGGCGGGCGCGCCCGCGACCACGAGCGTGATCTCGCCCCGGGCGGTCTCGGCGTCCGCGGCCAGGAAGGCCAGCGTGCCGCGGCGGATCTCCTCGTACGTCTTCGTGAGCTCCCGGCACAGCGCCGCCGGGCGGTCCTCGCCGAAGGCCAGCGCCATGTCGGCCAGGGTGTCGGCGATGCGGTGCGGGGACTCGAAGAAGACCAGGGTGCGCGGCTCGGCGGCGAGCGTCGCGAAGAACGAGCGGCGCTCCCCGGGCTTGCGCGGCGGGAACCCCTCGAAGCAGAAGCGGTCGCACGGCAGCCCGGAGACGGCCAGCGCGGTCACCACGGCGCTCGGGCCGGGCGCGGCGGTGACCGGCACCCCGAGCGCGACGGCGGCGCGCACGAGCCGGAAGCCGGGGTCGGAGACGCTGGGCATGCCGCCGTCGGTCACCACGGCGACCGTGCGCCCGGCCGCCAGGTCCTCGGCCAGGTCCGGGGTGCGCCGCTCCTCGTTGCCCTCGAAGTAGCTCACCAGCCGGCCGGTGATCTCGACCCCGAGGTGCTGCGCGAGCCGGCCCAGCCGGCGCGTGTCCTCGGCCGCGATGACATCGGCGGTTGCGAGTGTTTCACGCAGGCGGGGGGACGCATCCTCGGGATTTCCCAGCGGCGCTCCGAGCAGAATCAACGGCACATGTGCGATGGTGGCATCCCGACCCCTACGATCGCTCAATGACCTCGGGTGTGCTGACCCAACAAAGCGAGCCGGAGAGCCCCGCCCCCGCCCCGGTGCCGTCCAGCGGGCCGCGTGCGGTTCCCGACATCGTCCGCCGCCGGCTGGCCCGCGCGCCGAAGGGCGGGCTCAACTTCTGGCTGGTCGCGGCGCTGATCACCGGCGTCGGGCTGGTACTGCGCCTGGTCAACCTCGCGCACCCGAAGGACGTCATCTTCGACGAGGTCTACTACGCCAACGAGGCGCAGGACCTGCTCCAGCGGGGCGTGGAGTGGAACCCCGAGGACAATACGCCGCAGTACGTCGTGCACCCGCCCCTGGGCAAGTGGATGATCGGGATCGGCGAACAGCTCTTCGGGTACAACTCCTTCGGTTGGCGCATCTCGGCCGTGACCGTCGGCGCCATCTCGATCCTGCTGATCATCATCGCGGCCCACCGCCTGTTCCGCTCCACGATCCTCGCGGGCGCCGCCGGCCTGCTGATGTCGCTGGACGGCATGCACTTCGTGCTCTCCCGCGTGGCCCTGCTCGACATCTTCCTGATGTTCTGGATCGTTGTCGCGTTCTTCTTCCTGGTGCTCGACCGCGAACAGCGCCGGGCCCGCTGGCTGAAGGTGCTCGACGACGGGTTCGATCCGGACCGGCCGCGCGCGCGGGCCCGGCTGGGCTTCCCGTGGTACCGCCTGCTCTGCGCGATCTCGCTCGGCCTCGCCTGCGGCGTCAAGTGGAGCGGCATCTACTACGTGCTGATCTTCGCGGTGGCCATGGTGCTGTTCGACATGAGCGCCCGCCGCAGCGCCGGCTTCAAGCACTGGATCCGCGACACCGTCCTGGCCGAGGGCGTCATCTGGTTCGCGGGCACGATCGCCATCGCCGCGGTCGTCTACATCAACTGCTGGTGGGGCTGGTTCCTCTCCGACGGAGGGTACTTCCGCCACTGGTACGCCGAGACCAACGGCCTGCCGCACGACCGGTTCATCGACCCGCTGGTGAACCTGTGGCACTACCACAGCGAGGCGTACAAGTTCCACACCGGCCTGAGCACCAAGCACCAGTACCAGTCGTGGCCGTGGCAGTGGCTGCTGCTGGGCCGCCCGGTGGCCTTCTACTGGGAGCAGTCCGGCCCCTGCGGCGCTCCCAGCTGCGCCTCGGAGATCCTGCTGCTCGGCACGCCGCTGCTGTGGTGGTCGTTCCTGCCGGCGCTGATCGCGCTGGGCTGGCTGGCCGTCGCCCGCCGCGACGGCCGCGCCTGGCTGATCATGGCGGGCGCCCTGACCGGCATCCTGCCCTGGTTCAACGAGATGCCCGAGCACCGCACGATGTTCTACTTCTACTGCCTTCCGGCCGAGCCGTTCCTGGTGCTGGCCGTGGTCTACGTGCTCGGCGCGATCCTCGGCCCGGCCCGCCACCTGCGGCCGAACAGCGACCAGCGGCTCATCGGCGCGATCATCGTGGGCGCGTACATGCTCCTGGTCGCCGCGTGCTTTGCGTACTTCTATCCGATTTACGCGGGAATGAACATTTCGTATACCGAATGGTTCTCACGTATGTGGCTCGGATCGCGCTGGGTGTAAATCTCGGACGGGAGTGGGTACCAGTTAGCCGACAAGCCTGCCCTATATTGTTTGCCGCACGGCAAGCAAAGGCTGGCGAAAGGCTCGCATGTCCCGCGTTGGCTCCCTCGACAAGACACTGCGCACGTCTCCACCGGATCGCCTGGTGGAGGCGCTCGACGCGTATCTGAGCGCGAACCACGGCACGAAGAGCAGCACGGTGTGGCTGGCCGACTATCGCACGACGGCGCTCTCGCCGAGCGGCACCGAGCCCGACGAGTTCCTCGGCGAGCAGCTCGGCCCGGCGATGCGCGCGTTCGCGAGCCAGACCCCGGTGCTGGAGGCCCGCGACGGGCAGGCCATCGCCCGGCTGCACCTGCCGGTGACCGCCTGGGGCGAACGGGTCGGCGTGCTCAGCGTCGGGCTGGACGCCGACCGGGTGCCGACCGAGCGGCCGGGGCTGGAGGAGCTCGCGGAGAGCTTCGCGGTGGCCCTGGCGGCCGCGTACCGGCGCACCGACCGCTACTACATGGACCGGCGGCGCAGCGGGCGGCTGACCATGGCCGCGGAGATGCAGTGGGACCTGCTGCCGGCGCGGGCGTACGAGCAACCCGGCATGAAGTTCGCCGGCCAGCTCGAGCCGGCCTACGCCGTCGGCGGGGACCACTTCGACTGGTCGATAAACGGCGACTGGCTCACCGTGACCGCGCTCAACGGGATGGGCAGCGGCCTGGACGCGGCCCTGCTCACCACGCTCGCGGTCAACGCGATGCGCAACGCCCGCCGCTCGATCCCCTCGGGGCAGGGCCACCCCGGCGACCTGACCGACCAGGCGGTGCTCGCGGCGGATGCGATCTTCTCGCAGTACGGCGGGGCCCGGCACGTGGCCACGCTCCTGCTCGCGCTCAACACCGTCACCGGCGAGCTGCACATGATCGACGCCGGGTCGCCGCGCATGATCATGGTCCGCAACGGGCAGGTGAGCGAGATGGTCCTGGACGCACAGCTGCCGCTGGGCATGTTCGGCGACACCCGGTACGTGGAGGAGCACACCAGGTTGAACCCTGGCGATCGTCTCTTCGTAGTGAGTGACGGGGTGCATGCCGCCACTAGGCCGAACGAGGCGACGTTCGGTGAGCGGGAGTTGAGCCGTGCCATACGATCGACCCGGTTGCAACCACCGGCCGAGGCGATCAGCAGTGTCATGCGGAGCCTTCGTGACTATCACGCGGGCGCCGAGCTTGCCGACGACGCCCTGATCATCTGCCTGGACTGGTCGCCCCGAGCCGACCCGTGACCGCCGCGACACACGGAGGACAAAGTGCGGAGCCGACCCTCACCGCACCCGTCGAGCCACGATGACCTGGCGCACGCGGCGACCCTGGCGGACGCCGCGAGCCAGGCCCTCGTCCTCGCGACGAGCGCGGCCAACGACAACTCCGGCGTGTCCGCCGCCCAGCTGCGCGTGCTGGGCGTCGTCGACCAGGCCGGATCGGTCAACCTGACCCAGCTCGCCGTCGCCCTCCACACCGCGCCGTCCTCGGCCAGCCGGCTGTGCGACCGCCTGGAGGCCGCCGACCTCCTGCGCCGCACCGCCGACGAGCGCGACCGCCGCGAGGTGTGGCTGGTCCTCACCCCGACGGCGCGCCGGCTGCTCGACGGCCTGAGGCGCCAGCGGCAGGAGACGATCGCGACGGTTCTGCGGCGGATGGCGCCGGACGACCGCGTGGCGCTGCTGCAGGGGCTGTCGGCCTTCTCGCGGGCGTCGGGAGTCCCGGTCGCCGAGGACGACGCGGCCGCCCAGGCCAGCTGACCCGCGTTTGCCCAGTTCAGGCGGGAAATGCAAGGTTCGCTGACCAGATTTTGCGGATTTATCCCCCGACGGGGAATATGCAGGATAGGCCGCTATCCGATCGACGTTCGTCACCGCCATACCCGACTGACCGAATTCGCCGGAATCGTCCGAAGTTCACGAGTGCAAATTGCAGATTGGCACCTGATTGAGTAAGCCGATCTAAATCTCAGAGCAATTTCACTGATGACAAGCTTGTAATTATGAGAAAGATCGTCATTTCTCCGGCCCCGCCGTTGAGTAAGATCAGAAATGAAACTCCGCAGTTGGGCGTGCGACACGCCGCTGCTCTCCGCAAGAGCCGGGGGCCAGGCCGTGCCAGGGGGTCGTTCACCCGCGGCACCACCCCCGGCCAACACCGGGCTACCCAAGCGTAAACAGTGGTGGCTCACACTCCGTAATCGGTGCATGGCTTGTACCAAGACACGCCGACAGCAAAATTGGGCAAAAGCCCCCATTCGCCCACGCAATTGCATACTCGCGGTTGGCTGCACCCCTGCAATAAATCGATGTGCGTCTATTGCAGTCGGGCTCAAAATGAGAAAACGGGGGATCCTCCACGCCTGTGCACATCGACGAAATTCAATGAAACCCTCCACGAAACGGGCTCCGGGTTCTATGGTGTTCGACGTCGAACACGGCCAATCAGCACGGGAAAGGTGCCAATCCGGGCACGTCGTAGACCCGCATCTTCGGGAGTGACGGTGCATAGCAGCCACCACGGCGAAACCACGCTTGACAGATTGGCGCACAACGACGCCGCCGACCGGTTCCTGGGCTCGGCGGGGTGGGCCGGCACCGCGCGGTCCCTGGAGGTACGGCCGGAACCCGCCGAAATCGTGCCCGATCGGGAAGTACCGGGCCTGCCCGCGGTACACCTGGAGCGCCAACGACTGCTCGACCAGCTCGACACGGCGATGCAGCAGCCGGTCACCCTGGTCTGCGCGCCGACGGGCTGGGGCAAGACCGTGCTCGCGGCGTCGTGGATCCGCGCCGGACGGCCGCCCGGGCGCACCGCCTACGTGCGGTTCGAGCCGAACTGCGGGGCCGCGGCCTGGCGCCAGCTCACATCCGCGCTGAACGCCGCGGGCATCGCGCTGGACCCCGCCACCTACGCGTGGAACAACGGCCGGCTGCCCGAGCGCCCGGTGGTGGTCCTCGACGACCTGCACAACGTCACCAACCGCACGGTGCTGCGCCGGGTCGAGCGGCTGATGACCCGCCTCGGCGAGCGCATCGGCTTCCTGCTGCTGGCCCGCAGCGAGCCGCCGCTGTCGCTGTACCGCTGGCGGGTGCGCGGCCAGCTCACCGAGCTGCGCGCCGACCACCTCGCCTTCGCCCAGACCGAGGTCACCGGGCTCGCCCAGCGGCTCGAGGTGCGGCTGGCCCAGCACTTCCGGCACGCGCTCTGGCATGTCACCGAGGGCTGGCCGGCCGCCGTGGCGGTGGCCCTCTCGGCGATGGTCGGCCGGCACGAGCCCGAGCGGGTGGTCACCGACCTGCTCGCCGGCGAGGCCGGGCTGAACGAGCAGGTCGGGCTGACCGAGTACGTGCAACGGGAGATCCTGGCCCACCTCGACCCGGACGTCTACGAGGTCATCCTGCGCACCTCGATCGTGGAGACGGTCTGCCCGGGCCTGGTCGAGGCGCTGTCCGGCAGCCGCAACGGGGCCCGCCAGCTGGCCCAGGCGAGCCGCGCCAACGCCCTGGCCACGTTCTACGGCGGCTCCCACTCGTGGTACCGCTACCGCCGCCTGCTGCGCTCGGTGCTGCGCGCCGAGGTGCGCACCGTGCTGGCCGCCGAGGAGGGCGCCCTGCACCGTGCGGCGGCCGGCTGGTACGCCGCGAACGGGCTGCCCGGCGACGCCGTCGTGCACGCCGTGCTCGGCGCCGACTGGGTGAGCGCCGAACGATTATTTCTTCAGTACTGGCCGGAGCTCTGCGGGTCGGGGCCGCGCGCGATGGCGCTGCGGACCGGCCCGCAGCCTCCCCGCGACATCGCCGAGCGCCCCATGCTCGCCTTCGCGCTGGCCGTCTGCTGCCGCGACACCGGCGACACGGCCGGCATGTCGGCGTTCATCCGCCTCGGCGAGCGCGCGCTGGGCGAGGCGCCGACCCCGCTGGACGCCGAGATCCTGGCCGCGGTGCGGCTGGCCGAGGCGATCACGGCCGAGGACCCCGGCCGCTCCGCGGACGCGGCCGCGCGCCTGCTGCAGCGCACCGACGAGGCGGCCGGCGAGCACCTCTACGCCGACGCGGCCGACGGCGCCCGCGCGGCCGCCCACCTCACGATCGCGGGGTCCTCGATCGCCGGCGGCGCGATCGAGGACGCCGACGCCGCCCTGGAGCGCGGCGCCGCGCTGGCCCGCAAGTCCGGCTTCAACCTGCTCATCGTGCAGGCGAACCGGCAGCAGGCGCTCGTGCACCTGCACCGTGGACGGCTGTCGGCGGCCGCGGCGTGCGCGCGCCGCGTGCTCGACGGCAGCCGCGACGCGGGCATCGCGGAGTCGCGCAACATCAGCTACGCCCGGCTGGTGCTCGCCGCCGTGTGCCGGTTGCGCGGGCAGCTCGACGAGGCGCGGTACCACCTCGACGAGAGCATCACCGCCGAGATGCCACCCGACCCGCACGGCTGGCTCAGCGGCATCCTCAGCCTGGCCCTGCTGCAGTTCGACTGCGGCGACCTGGCCGGCGCGGCGGAGGTCGTGGAGCCGCTGCTGGGCGGCCGGATCGGCGCCCTGCCGCCGACGGCCGAGATCGCCGCACGGGTCCTGCAGGCCGACCTGTACCTGGCCGAGAGACAGCCGGACAAGGCCCTCGCGGTGCTCGAGGAGCTCGACCGGCACGTGCCCGGCTCCCCCGCCGTGGCGCTGGCCCGTGCCCGGACGGCGCTGGCCCGCGACCGCCCGGAGACGGCCGCCCGGGAGCTGGAGGAGCTGCTCGCCGAGCCGTCGCCCGCGCTGACGGTGGCGGTCGTGGCGGGGGTCCTGCTGGCCCAGGCGCTGCACCGCCTCGGCGACACCGCGGGCGCGCTCGAGCAGATGGAGCTCGCGCTGCGGGTGGCCGCGCCCGAGGGCATCCGGGCCCCGTTCCTCGGCCAGGGCGCGTGGATCGCCGGGCTGCTGAAGGGGCCGGCGGAGACCGGGCGGGACGAGGAGCCCGAGCCCGAGCCTGAGCCCGAGCCGGCCGAGGACGTGTTCGACGTGGCCGCCGAGCACATGACCGACCCGCTGACCGAGCGCGAGACGCTGGTGCTGCAGTACCTGCGCAGCATGCTGTCCATCGCCGAGATCGCCACGGTGCTCAGTGTCTCGGCGAACACCGTCAAGACCCATGTCCGGCACGTGTACCGCAAGCTAGGTGTCAGCCGCCGCCGTGACGCTGTGCGACGCGGCCGCGAGCTGAGCCTCATCTAGGCCCTCACCCGCCGCAGGCGAGTCGCCCGGGGCCGGGGCGGGGACACGATATGGCCCATGACTGGTTTACGGGAGCAGGTCAACGGCGTGCGGGTGGGCGTGCGGTACGCCGTCGCGAGGCACGCCGGACCCGTCGGCGGGGACTGGTACCTCAGCACGCCCCTGCCCGGCGGGGATGTCATGCTCGCCGTCGGCGACGTGATGGGCCACGGCCGCCCCGCCGCCGCCACCATGCTGCGCCTGCGGGCCGCGATGACCCGGCTGGCGCTGGCGGGGGACGAGCCGGGCGCGATCCTGGCCGCCCTCAACCGGATGCTCTGCCGGCGCCCGTCGACCGTGCTGGCCACCGCCGTGTGCGGCCGCTTCCGCCCGGCCGACCACTCGCTGACCTGGGCCCGGGCCGGGCACCTGCCGATCCTGCGGGCCACCACGGCCGGGGTGAGCGCGCTGGCCCAGCCGTTCGGCATGGCGCTCGGCGTCGACCCGGCCGCGCGCTACGCCACCGCGTCCATCGTCGTCGACGCGGGTGACCTGCTGCTGATGTACACCGACGGCGTCGTCGAGCGCCGCGACCGCGCGATCGACCAGGGCGTGCAGGGCCTCGCCGACGAGGTGGGGGTGGCCGTGCGCGCCTCGGCGCCGGGCGAGCGGCTGCGCACGGCGCTGGACTGCGCCCACCGCGGCAACCCCGACGACGACGCCTGCCTGCTCGCCGCCGAGCCCGTGTAGCACCGGCCCTCCGGCGTGTGCCCGCACGCCACCCGGCCGTTCACCCATCGAGGGTGATCCCCATTCACCCGGCTCGCTCGAATCATGTTCTCAGGCACGACACGTTGCCGACTTGGGCAGGCGCCGAAGTCCGGGAACGGGGAGGCCGGGAGACCCACCCACGTCCGCGGGAGGGGCCAGCCGGCGCCCCCGCGACCGGCGTGGAGGGGTCTGCGCCGGTGTCCGGTGCCGCGGGCGGCGGGACCGGACACCACGGGTCGGGCCTGTTCCGGGGGGAACAAAAGTGCGGGTCCGGTCCGAGAGGGCCGGGTTCGCGTTTACGGGGGATATAAGGCCGTGCCGGTCCTTGGTTTCGACCGGGGACCGGCACGGCCTCACGTTTGTTTGCCGTCATTTTTAGAACGAGGAGAAGTCGGGCGGATGCGGGTCAAGGAATTTCGGACGTTCGGTACCACGATGCTCACGCTGGTGGGCACCCTGAACGTCTCGCAGGGACTGCTGGTGGCATTTGCCGGCGACAAGGTCGGATTCGACCGCAACGATGTGGCGTTCACCAGCGCCGGCACCTGGGCCGCGGCCACGGCGACGCTCGGCGCGCTGCTGGCCGTGGCGGGCCTCGTGCTGCGCGCCGGCCGCCCGAGCGCGAAGGCGGTGGCGGCGAGCATCGTGGCGCTGCATGCGATCTCGCAGCTGGCCATGCTGCGCGCCTATCCGGCGTGGTCGCTGCTGATGGTCACGCTGGACGTGATCATCCTGTTCATCCTGACGGTGCCGCGCGGCAGCGTGGTGGCCGCCGAGGACGACGAGGCCATCCGGCCCGTCCGGCCCCTGCGCCCGGTCCCGGTGGCGAAGCTGACCCTGCGGCGCAACAGCCGCTCGGACGCGTACCACGGGCGCCACAAGGCCGGCCGTCCGCCCGTGCGCCACAGCGTCTCCCGCGACGACATCATCACCATCGACCTGCTACCGCCGGAGGTCATCGAGGACCCGACGACCCGTGCGCTGTCGGAGCACCTGCGGACGGTCGGCGTCGGGTCGCAGGACGACACCGTGATCGTGACCGCGTCCGTCGGCGCGCCGATGGCCTCGGCGCCCGTCGAGGAGACCGTCGAGGCTGAGCTCGTCGGCGACACCCCGTCGGTCTGGGTGCGCGCCGTGGGCCAGGCCACCGTGCCGCCGGCCGACGCGCACGTGCCGGTCCAGCGCGCCTCCCTCGACTCCCTCGACCCGCTGATCGACCCGCTGCCGCTGGTGCTGGCCGGCGAGGCGGCGATCGCGGCGGAGAGCGTGGACGGCGGCGAGCCCGAGGAGCTGGCCGCGATCGGCGCGCGGCCGTACGTCAACCGCTGAGCCGTCTCACCCCGCCGGAAAAGCGGCGGCGGTCCTCCCCACCGGGAGGCCGCCGCCGCTTTTTCATGCCCGCACACCCGCACACCCGCACCGAACACAACACCAAACACCAAACACCAAACACAAAGGAGCGCGAACCCGGCTGTGGGTTCGCGCTCCTAAAGGCGGCTGGTGCTACAGGAGATTGAGTTCACGAGCGCGCTCGATCACCTCCCGCCGGCGGCCGACGCCCAGCTTGCGGTAGATGTTCTTCATGTGCGTCTTCACGGTGTTGACCGAGACGTACAGCATCGAGGCGATCTCCCCCGCCGACAGCGTCCCCTGCAGGTACCGCAGCACCGCCAGCTCCCGCTCGGTCAGCGGCTCGGCGAGCTCCCCCGCCGCGGCCGGCGGCCGGCCGAAGCCGTTGAGCTCCTGCGCGATGTCCTCGGCCAGGCCGCGGTAGCCGCTGCCGGCCGGCAGGTACGTCACGAGCAGCTCCCGCACCGGCTGGCCGCCGGCGACGAAGGGCCAGCGGATCGACTCGTCGTCAGCGTGGCGCAGGGCCTGCTCCAGGGCCCGTCCGGCCTTGGAGCGGTCGCCCAGGGCACGCAGGGCCCGGGCGCTGGTGAGGTTCGCGTCGACCGTCCACACGAGCGAGCCGACCGTGTGCTCCAGGTACGGCTGAACCGCCCCCAGCGCCGCGGCCGGCCGGCGCTCGGCCAGGTGGGCCTTGGCGCGCACGACACCGAGCCAGGGCGCCAGCATCTCGACCGGCTCCAGGGTCAGCAGCCGCTTGGCCGCCTCGGTGTCGCCCGCCGCGAGCCGGAGCTCGGCCTCGGCCAGCGTGACGCAGTGCTGCATCCTCGGCGTGTACCGCCAGTCGGCCAGCTGCCGCCGGATCGCGGCCAGCTCCGTGCACGCCGCGCGCGCATCCCCGGCCGCGGCCCGGATGTGGGCGCGGGTCATGGTCGCCACCGCCACGAGCGCCGGGTCGGCCAGGCCGCCGCCGTCGAGGGCCCGGTCGAGGTAGTGCTCGGCCGCCCGGACGCGGGCCTGCAGGTAGCAGACCTCGGCCACGGTGAGCTGGGCCCACACCACGTCGTTGCCCTGGGTGCGGCCCTCGCGGTCGGCCAGCGCGAGCGTCTCCTTGCCGTAGCGCATCGCCGCGGTGAGCCGGCCCCGGGCCGCGTTGAGCTGCGCGAGCTGGCGCAGCGCGGCGAGCTGGGACTGCACGCCGCCGCAGCGGCGGGCCAGGCTCAGCGACTCCTGCAGCGCCAGCTCGGCGGCGACGAGATCGCCCTGGATGAGCCGGGCGCCGCCGACCGCGACGAGGGCCAGCGCCCGCATCCGGGCCGTGTCCTGGTCGTCGAGGCCGGTGTCCTCGCGCAGCAGCAGCGGCGCGGTCGCCAGCACCTGTTCGGGCTTCTGGCTCTGGTGCGCCTCGGCCACGCGGAAGCTGTCGACGATCGGGCGCAGCTCGGCCCGCGCCGACTCGACAAGCGTGTGCTGCGAGCGGTCGACCAGGTGCAGGAACGTCTCCGTGCCCTGCGGGTCGCTCGCGTCGAGCCGCTCGGCCGCGAAGGCCAGGGCCAGCTTCGGATCGTTGCGCACCTCCTGCGGAGGCGGCGGCACCAGCTCCTTGATGGTCCGCACCCGGGCGCCCGGTACCAGCTCCTGCCAGCTCGCGGCGAGCAGGTCCGAGGCCTGGCTCCAGTTGCGCGCGGCCAGGGCATGGCGAAGAGCGTCCGCCGGCTGGTCGTGCGCGGAGAACCAGTCGGCGGCCCGCCGGTGCAGCTGGCGTACCTGCTCGGGCCGGCGGTGCCGCAGCTCGTCGTAGAGCATCAGGCCGAAGAGCGGGTGACAGCGGTACATCCCCGCATTGCTGCTGCCCTGGACCACGAAGAGGTTCGAGTGCTCGAGCTGGCCCAGGATGCGGGCCCCGTCCACGCGGCCGGTCAACGCCTCCACGAGCTCGGCGCTGACCTGGTCGAGCACCGAGGTGCACAGCACGACCTCGCGGACGTCCTCCGGCAGCGTGTCGAAGACCTCGCCCACGAGGTACTCCCCCAGCGCCCGGTCCTGCAGGGCGAACCGCGGTACCAGACTGTCCGGCTCCGGGTGACCCTGCACCGCGAGCGCGGCGAGGCGCAGGCCGGCGGCCCACCCCTTCATCACCGCGTGCAGCTCGACGAGGGCCGACTCGGCCAGCCGGACGCCGTGCGCGTTCAGCATCTGCGCGGTCTCGTCCAGGGTGAAGCCGAGCGGGCCGGTCCGCAGTTCGCTCAGGGCGCCGCGGATCCGGAAACGGTACAGCGTGAGCGCCGGATCGGTCCGGCAGGAGATCACGAGACGCAGGCGGTCACCCGCCTGGGAAAGCAGCGTCTCGAGCTCACCCCACACCCGCGGGACCGACAGCTCCTGGAGGTCGTCCAGGACCAGCACCACCGGCGGTCCGGCCCGGCGCAGCAGGGTGACGAGCGCCTCCAGGGCCTCACCCGGCCCGTCCGCGCCGCTCTCGGCCGGCTCCTCGCCGGTGGCCTGGGCGACCGCATCGAGCACGTGCTCCCAAAAGCGTGGGCCGTGGTGCGCCTCGACGGTCAGCCACGCCAGCGGCCAGGGTGCTCGCCCGGCCGCCACCCACTCGGCCAGCAGGGTGGTCTTGCCCCACCCCGCTGGAGCGGAAATCAATGTCAAAGGCCCCGCAACGGCGCGATCCAAGGCGTCCAGCAGACGCGGTCGCGGCACGTGATAGCGGGGCGGCTCAGGCACTGCGAAGTGCAGTGCGGGACGGGTGATGGTGTCAACGAGCGTTTTCTGCCCCAACGTATTTCGCCCCCTCCCACCCACCGCAGCACGGCGGATGACCACGGGATTGTGAGGCGACAAAAGGTGATGTCGCCTCACCCGTAGGGGGTGAACAAAATACTATCCGTGGTCACCCGGCTGTTGTCGCAGCTACGGGGGCCTGTCGCCGTACGCATCGGAAGCCGACATGGCAACTACCGTTATCGATGGCTTCCGGCTGGCGCGCGGCGGGCCGGAAGCGGTGGTCGTACCCCGTCGAGCAGAGGTAGGAACCACCCTTCAGCACTCGGCTGCTGAAGACGGTAGCCCCGGGTGGTGAGTCGACGCGCGGGTTCTGCGGGATCTCACCCTCGACCTCGCCGAAGCGCGCGTTGCCCGAGCGATAGTAGTCGGAGGTCCATTCCCACACGTTGCCGACCACGTCGAACAGGCCGTAGGCGTTGGCCGCGAACGCGCCGACCGGGCTGGTGCCGTGCCCGTCGTCGGTGCGGTCCAGCCATGGGAAGATCCCCTGCCAGATGTTGGCGCGGCCCGGCTCCGGGTCGTCGCCCCACGGGTACGGCGCCCCGTCGAGCCCGCCGCGCGCCGCGAACTCCCACTCGGCCTCGGTCGGCAGGTCCTTGCCGGCCCAGCGCGCGTAGGCGGCGGCGTCCTCGTAGGCGATGTGCACCACGGGGTGAGCCGAACGCTTGCGTATGTCGGTGCCCGGGCCGAAGGGCTGCCGCCAGGACGCACCCGGCCGCAGCTCCCACCACACCCGCCAGTCGCGCAGCGGCACGGGGCCGGGCGGCTGCACGAACACCATCGAGCCCGGCGGGCCTTGCTCGTCGATCCGTTCCGCGATCGTCTCGTACCCGGTTTCCTGCACGAACAGCGCATACTCCGCGTTCGTCACCGGGTGCGAGTCGATCCAGAACCCATCGACGGCGACCTTGCGTACGGGCGCCTCTTCCGGATAGAAGCCCTCGGCACCCATGGCGAAGGTGCCACCGGGGATCCAGGCCATCTCCACGACCGCATTGTGCGGACGGCCGCGGGTGACTGGGCCTCACCCACTCCGGGTGAGGCCCGGCGGACGCCCCGGCGCCGGAGCCCTTCACACGCACCGGGTGATGCCCCATCATCCGGGCAAGCCGAACGATCACAGGCAAAAGCACCGGTAACCGCATGTCCAAGGGAGGGAGGTCGCCACACGAGTTTCGCCGGATCCGGCCGCGGCGCCTCCTCTCTTGTCCGCCGCGGCCCATCCCGGGGCGACCTCATTCGAGAAGGAGAAGCAATGGCTGACACCAGTACCCGCCGAGCCGGCGTCTGGTCCGGCTGGATCACGTTCGCGGGCGTCCTGCTCGCGGTGCTCGGGGTCCTCAACATTCTCGAGGGGCTCGTGGCGCTGCTGGAGAACCAGGTCACGTTCATCGATGGCGACAGCCTGGTCGTGGTGGACCTCACCGGCGTGGGCGTGGTGATGATCGTCTTCGGCGCGCTCCTGACCCTGTGCGGCATCGGCCTGCTCCTGCGCAGCGCAGCGGCCCGCGTCGCCGCAATCGTGATCGTTTCCCTGCACGCGTTGTCGCAGATCGCCTGGCTGGGCGCGTACCCGGTCTGGTCGCTGCTCATGATCACCCTGGACGTGATCGTGCTCTTCGCGCTGACGGTGCACTGGGCGCCCCGCGAGGAGCTCCCGCCGGCCGCGCCGGTGGGCGGCGTCCACCGTGCGGACCACCAGCAGGCCCGCGACACGGGCTTCCCGATGAACCAGCCCCGGCCGGTCCCGGAGGATCAGCAGACCGACGCGCCCCACCCGTACACGGGCGGCGCACCGCAGGTCGGCCCGGACCGCACGGCCCCGCCGCCGTACGCGGGCGAGACACCGCACACGTCCGCGTCCCACCGCGCCGAGGACCCGTCGTCCACGACGCCGACGTCGGGCCCGGGCACGCGCCCGCGCTGACACCATCGCAGCCCACCGAAAAGTCCGGCTTCCCGCGGGGTCGCCGGACTTTTCGCGTGTCAGTGTCTGTGTGAGTGTCCGTGCTCCGGCGCGTCCAGGTCCGGGTGGTCCGGGGCCGGCCCGGCCGACGGGTCCCGGTGGTGGTCCAGCGGGTCGTGGGCGTGGGCCGTCGCCGGGTCCGGGTGCACCGTCGCCGCGGTCAGGCGCGGGACCGCGTGCAGCAGCCGGTGCTCCGCGTCCACCGCGATCTCGTGGGCCCGCGTCAGGGACAGGTCCGCGCCGACCACCAGGTCCGTCTCCGCGTGCAGGCGGTGGCCGATCCAGCGCATGCGCAGCGCCGCCACGCGTACAACTCCCGGCGTCGCCGCCAGGGCCGCCTCCGCGTCAGCGATGAGGGCCGGGTCCACCGCGTCCATGAGGCGGCGGTACACCTCCCGCGCCGCATCCTTGAGCACGAACAGGATCGCCAGCGTGATGAGCAGGCCGATCAGGGGGTCGGCCCAGGCCCAGCCGAGGGCGACGCCGCCGGCGCCGAGCAGGACGGCCAGGGACGTGTAGCCGTCGGTGCGGGCGTGCAGGCCGTCGGCGACCAGGGCGGCCGAGCCGATGCGGCGGCCGACGCGCATGCGGTACCGCGCGACGAGCTCGTTGCCCGCGAAGCCGACGAGGCCGGCGGCCGCGACGAAGGGCAGCCGGCTCACGGGCTGCGGGTGCAGGAGCCGCTCCCCCGCCGCGTAGGCGGCCAGCGCGGCCGACGCGGCGATGGTCAGCACGATGGCGATGCCGGCCAGGTCCTCGGCACGGCCGTAGCCGTAGGTGTACCGCCGGTTCGCCGGGCGGCGGCCGACGAGGAAGGCGATGCCCAGCGGCACCGCCGTCAGCGCGTCGGCCACGTTGTGCAGGGTGTCGCCGAGGAGGGCGACCGAGCCGGACCAGGCCGCGACCAGCCCCTGGAGCGCGGCGGTGGCCCCCAGGCCGACCAGCGAGACCCACAGCGCCCGGAGTCCCTCGCGGGAGCCCTCCATCGCCGGGTCGAACTTGTCCGCCGCGTCATGGGAGTGCGGGGTGAGCATGTGCCGCAGCCGATGGATCAGCGAGGACGCCATGCCCTCACGATGGCAGAAAAAAAGGACGGCGCGGGCCTGGGAGCGCGCCGCCCCGGTTCATGGTGTGACTTGCGATGGGTGGGCGGCCTCCTCCGGATCAGCCGCCCACCCATCGGCTCCCGCCGCCCTCGCTGAAGGCCGACCGGTGCTCAGGACGTGGGCCATCTTCACCACTGACTCCTGGGACCGTTGAGTACCCCCTGCTCAACGGTTTTCACCGAGCGGCCCAGCTGGGTTCGTCGCGTCGGGGACCACCGACGACGCGACGCCCGCGGCTGGCGGGACCGGACAGACCACAGTGGACGATGCAGCAGTCATCGGCCCCGGTCCGTCCGTCGTTTGCCTTGTCACATAAGAGATCCTGCCCGGTACCGGAGTGATCCGTCCTCACCCGGCCGGGGTGAAGCACCTGCCCGATCGCCATCACGCGGACGAGAGGTTGGCCATCTCCTTCTCGGCGGTCTCCACGTCGGCCAGCAGCTTGCTGTGCTCGGCGATGAGCGCGTCGAGCAGCCGCCGGGTCACCTGCACCGTGTCGTTGCCGACCGAGCGCGTGGTGGCCAGGAGGTTCTCGGCCGCCTCGCGCTGGCGCTGGCGGCGGGCGTCCCACTGGGCCCGCCGGTTCGCCTCGACACGGGCCTCCTCGGCGCGGCGCTGGGAGAGGGCCGCCTGGAAGTCGCGCATGGCGTCCTCGGCGTGCTTGCGGGCGTCGGCGAGCAGCGCCTCGCCGGCCGTGCGGGCGCCGTCGAGGTCCTCCCGGGCCTGGGTGCGCAGGGCGCCGGCCTCCTCCTCGGCGAGCTCGATGATCCGCTGGATGCGGCCGCCGACGGCCTTGGAGGACTCGTCGGCGCCCCGGCACTCCTCCAGCTCGGCCCCGAGGCGCTCCACCCGGCCGCTGAGCTGCTGCTCGCGGTACCGGGCCGCGGCCAGCTCCGTCTCGGCGGTGGTGAGCCGCATCTGCAAGGTGGCGATGTACCGGTCGACCTGCGGGCGGTGGTAGCCCCTCAGGCTCAGCTCGAATCCGTTCGCGGGGCTCAGCTCGATCTCGCCCACAACCGCGCTCATGCTCGCTGGTCCTCCTCCCCAAGCCCGTTGCGAATGACGGGCGGCAGCGCTCAACGCTGCCGACGACCGTGGTGAGCGCGCGTCATCCGAATCGGGTGAGCCTCCGGCACCCCGCGCGGCGGTGCAATGGTGTCAATGGAACCGTTGGCACGTAAGGGAAATCGCTGGGCTTGAGGCGGGTGGACCACCCGGGCCGGGTGAGGCGCCGCAGCGTGCGCCGATGCTTTGCTCGTGACGTTTGGCCCGGATGAAAGACGAGTGGAAAAACTGCGAGCCATCCGCGTCGAAACAGGGCCGGGAAAGCGATATCGGGGGGCACGGGTGTCACAAGCGTTGGTACAGCAGGATCGCCGAAATTTCGCGGTGTCGTCGTCGGTGGCGGTGCCGGATCTTCCGCCGGGGTACGTGCTGCGGGAGCGGGTGGTCGCGCAGTTGGACGCCGCGGTGCGCGCGCCGCTGACGCTGGTCACCGCGCCGGCCGGCTGGGGCAAGACGGCGGCGCTGGTCGCCTGGGCGCGCACCGTGCGCATCGGCGACGCCGGCGAGCTGCCGGTGGTGCGCTGGGTGACCTCGCACGTCGAGGGGGGCGCGGACGTGCCCGGCCAGCTGCTCGGCGCGCTGTCCGAGTCGACGGACACGCCCGGGGGCAAGAGCGACGGCGACAACCTGCTGCGGGTGGTCGACTCGCTGCAGCGGCCGCACGTGGTGGTCGTCGACGACGTGCGCGAGATCAGCGACCCGGACGCGCTGGCGGAGCTCGAGGCGCTGGTCCGCCACGGTATGGGCAAGCTGCGCCTGGTGCTGTCCTGCCGGCGGGACCCCTCCCTGCCGCTGTACCGCTGGCGGGTCGACGGCTCCCTGACCGAGATGCGCACGGGCGACCTGTCGCTCACCATCGCCGAGACCGCCCAGCTGCTCGCGGCCCATGACGTGGTGCTGCCGAGCGCGACGCTGTACTCGCTGCACTCGATCACCGAGGGCTGGCCGGCCGGCGTGCGCCTCGCCGCGATGGCGATGCGCGGGCACCCGGAGCCGGAGCGGGTGCTCGACGACGGCGGCGCGTTCAGCAGCGCGGTCGGCGACTTCCTCACCGGCGAGGTGATCGAACCGCTGCCGATCGAGACGCGGCGGCTGCTGCTGGAGACGGCGATCGCCCCGCGGCTCAACGCCGGGCTGGTCGAGGCGATCACCGGCCGCGACGACGGCGCGCGGGTGCTGGCCGAGCTCAAGGGCTCCAACGCGTTCCTGACCCGCAACGCCGGGCCGGGCGGCTGGTACCGCTTCCACCCCCTCTTCGCCCGCACCCTGCACGCCGAGCTGCTGCGTCGCAGCCCGGAACGGGTCGCCGACCTGCACCGGCGGGCGGCCGCCTGGCACGGCACCTACGGCATCCCGGCCGAGGCGCTGCGCCACGCGCTGCTGGCCGAGGACTGGACCGGGGCGGTCGAGACGCTCGAGCGCTCCTGGCCGGACATCGTGGGCGGGGTCCGGTACGACCGCCCGCACGAGGCCGCCCCGCACGCCCCGGCGGCCGAGGAGTCGACCGACCCCCGGCTCGCGCTGGCATTCGCGGCCGAGCGGCTGCGCGTCGGCGACCTGGAGGGCACCCGCGACTTCCTGCGCCGCTGCGGCGAGGACCGCACCACGCCGATGTTCCGCGCGTTCGTCGCGGCCGAGGCGTGGCTGGGCGGCGACCCGCGCCGGATGCTCGCCGAGGTGTCCGAAATATCGCCAAATAACGATGAAACCCGGGCCTTGACGCTCCTCGATGAGGGCGAGGCCCGCCTGCGCCTCGGCGAGCTCGGCGCGGCCGGGGCCCCACTGCACGGCGCGCTCGTGCTGGCCCAGCGCGCCGGCCTGGCCCAGGCTCAGGTCTGCGCGGCCTCCCAGCTCGCGGTGCTCGAGTCGATGCGCGGCCGGCTGCGGGCCAGCGCCCGGCTGGGCCGGCAGGCGCTGGTGACCGCCGACCGTTTCGGCATCACCGACGCCACCGACCTGGGCTGGGTGCGCATGGCCCTCGCCGGCGTCTACGGCGAGTGGGACCGCATCGCGGAGGCCGACCGCCTGCTGGACGAGGCACTGGACCTGGCGGCCGGGGACCCCGACCTGCTGGTGTCGATCGCAACGGTACGCGCGAAGCTGCGCCACGGCTCCGGGCGGCTCGCCGCGGCGCTGGAGGTGCTGCACACGGCCCGCCGCGAGCTGGGCGGGGCGGCGCTGGCCCCGGCGGTCGAGCGCGGGCTCGCGCTGACCGAGGCGGAGCTGCGCATCAGCGGCGGCGACCTCGGCGCGGCCCGGCGGCTCGTGGCCACCGGCGGCGACCCGGAGGTGTTCGCCGGCTGGGCCGCGTGCGTGGACGCGTCCGCGGCGCTCATCGAGGGCAAGGCGGCGGCCGCGGCGACGACGGCCGCGCAGTACGCCACCCCGTCGGTCGACACCGCGCTGACCTGGACCGTGCAGGCGGCCATCCTGACCAGCCTGGCGGGGCGGACGCTGGGCGACCGCAACCGGGTCCTGCGCGGCCTGGAGGTGGCGCTGGACATCGCCGAGGAGGAGAGCTTCCGCCGCCCGTTCCTGGTCGGCGGGCACCCGGTGCGCGACCTGCTGGCCAACTTCGCGCCGCTGCTGCCGGTCTACCACCCGCTCGCGGCCGAGCTGGCGGCCGGCTCGTCGCCGCTGGCCGGGGGCTCACGCAACGGCGGGGACGCCAACCTGGTCGAGCCGCTGACCGAGCGGGAGCTCACGGTGCTGCGCTACCTGCAGGGCACCATGTCGAACCTGGAGATCGCCTCCACGCTGTACGTCTCGGTCAACACCGTGAAGACGCACGTCAAGAACATCTACCGCAAGCTGCACGCCGGCCGCCGGCGGGAGGCCGTCGAGCGCGCGCGGGAACTCAGGCTTCTGTGAGCGGTCCGGAGCGGAGCGGAGGGGCCGTCCACCACAGGCACAGCTCTTTCGCGCCGCCGCCGGAGCTTGCGGAGGTGGCGGCGTGAGAGCGGGTGCGGTTGTCCGGGTCGTCGAGCCGATGCCGGAGCCGGTGCTGATCCTGCGCTCGGGCTCGCGGCCGGCCCGGGTCGCCGGGACCGCCACCGCCGCCACCCATCGATGCCTGTGGGGCGCGCTGGCGGCGGCGGTGGCCTGGCCGGTCCTGTCCGCGTGCGGGGTCGGCCACCCGCAGGCCGCGGCGGTCGCCGTCGGCCTGCTGACCGTGCTGCCGTGGCTCGGTCCGCTGCTCGGGGTGCTGCTGACGGCCGTGCTCGCGGCCCTGGTCCCGCAGCCGTACGCCCCGCTGCTGGGCCTGGCCGCCGCCGCGCTCGTCACGCTCGCCGCCGCGCCCGCGCAGCACCTGCCCGGGCGGCTCGGCCCGCTGTCCATCCCGGCCGCGTCGGCCGCCGCGGTGCTCGGCGGGGTCGCCTGGGGGGTGCTCGGGGCCCTGATCGCGCTCGTGGTCGCGAGCCTGGCCGCCCGCACCCGGCAGCGGCGGGCCGCGCGGTGATCGACTACCTGCGCGGGTTCCGCGTCGGGGTGCTGCAGCGCGGCGGGAACGCGGTGGAGCGCAGCCTCGCCGCGATCGGGGACGAGACCGGGCCCCGGCCGGGCTCGACGGGTACACCCGCGGGCCCTTTCTGGCCGGTCGACAAGTGGGTCCACGCGCTCTATGCGGCCGCGCTCACGGCGGCGGCCGCGGTGGCGCTGGCCATCCACTGGTTCGCCCCGCCCGCGGCCCTGCGCGGGGTGCTCGCGATCGTCGCGGCGACCGTGTTCCTGCTGGCCGGCTACGCGCTCGTGCGCGCGCCGACACGGCGCGGGGCGGCGTTGCGGCGGTACCTGACCGACCCGCGCGACCGCACCGAGTTCGAGGCGGCCGCGGCCAACGCCGACCGCATCCGGCTGACCTGGCCGGCCCTGGAGCGGCTGGCCGAGCCGGACGACCCGACCCGGACGCTGGAGCGGGCGCTGTGGGACCTGGCCCAGGCCCTCGCCGAGCGGGGCGAGCTGCGCACGGCCGACCGCGACCTGCGCGCCTCGGTCGGCGAGCCGATCGGGGCCGGCAGCCTGTTCAGCACGGTCACCGACCGGCAGGCCGAGATCGGGCAGCGGCTCACCGACGTCGACGCCGAGGTGCGCCGCCGGGCCGGGCAGCTGCGCCGGCTGGCCGGGCTCTGCCAGGACTTTCTCGACCAGCGGGCCGCCCAGACCCGGGCGCGGCTGCGGGTGACGGCGGCCGAGGCGCTGCTGGGCTCGCTGCGCTCGCGGCCCGAGCCCGACCTGGTGTCGCGGACCGAGGTGGTGCTCGCCGCATACCGGGAGCTGGCCGACGAATACGAGTAATCGGATACCCTGCCCGGGTGCGTCAGAGGGTGTTGATCGGGGCCGGAAGCGTCGTCGTGGCCGTCGGGCTGGTCCTGGCGTACCTGCGGATGGCCCGCGCGTTCCCGATCAACGGCGACGGCGCCAGCAACGCGCTGCAGGCCTGGGACATATTCCACGGCAACCCGCTGCTCAAGGGCTGGGCCCTCTCCGACGTGTCGTTCTACCCGACGGAGCTGGTGCAGTACGGCATCGTGCAGTGGTTCACCGGGGTCACGGCCGACCAGGTGCACGTGACGGCGGCCATCACCTACACGATGATCTTGTTCCTCGCCGCGGCGCTGGCCAAGGGCCGGGCCACGGGCCGCGAGGCGTGGCTGCGCGTGGGGGTCGCGGTCGCGATCCTCCTCCTGCCCGTTCCCGGCACCGGGTACCAGACGCTGCTCTCCTCGCCGAACCACACGGGCTCGGGGGTGCCGCTGGTCCTGGCCTGGCTCGTGCTCGACCGGCTCCGGCACCGCGTGTGGACCCCGGTGCTGGTCGCGCTGCTGCTGGGCTGGGGCGCGATGGGCGACCCGCTCATCACGTTCGTGGGTGCGGTACCGCTGGCCGTCGTCTGCGCCTACCGAGCCCTGCGCGCGGGCTCCGGCGAACGCGTCTACGAGCTGTCCCTGGTCGCCGCGGCCGTGGTCTCGGTGGTCGTCTCCCGCGGCTTCCGCCACCTGCTCGACGCGCTCGGCGCCTTCCAGTCGCCCCACCCGCCGATCGAGCTGGCGCCGCTGGCGGACTGGCCGCACCGGGCCTGGATGACGGCCCGCATGGCCGGGGTGATCTTCGGCACCCACCGGCCCGGCTGGCACCCGGCCGCGTTCGAGATCCTTCTCTCGCTGCTGCACCTGATCGGCTTCGCGGTGGCGCTCGCCGCCTTCGTCGTCACCCTGGTGCGCGCGGTGCGCGGCACGGCCGACCGGGTGGACTCGGTCATGATCGCGGCGATCACCTGCAACCTGGGCGCCGAGATCGTCTCCACCATCTCCGTCGACCTGATGGCGGCCCGGGAGATCGCGCCGATCCTGCCGATGGCCGCGGCCCTGGCGGGGCGCTTCGCCGGTCCCTGGCTGGCGTCCTCCGCGCGCGGGGTCAGGCTCGGCCGCGGCGCCCTCGCCGCCGTGCTGGCGGTCTTCGCGCTCACCGTGGTCGTCTACTCGCCGCCGCGGGCCGAGCCGTCCGAGGCCCAGGAGGCCGCGGACTTCCTGCGGCAGCGGGGCCTGTCCTACGGCCTGGGCGCGTACTGGGCCTCGAACAACATCACCGTGACCACCGAGAACCGGGTCGTCGTGGCGCCCGTCGTCGGCGGCGGGGACCGGCTCGTGCCCTTCTGCTGGCAGTCGAGGAACACGATGTACGACGCGGCCGCACACGACGCCCGATTCGTCGTGTTCGAGAAGGACCGCCCGTTCTACGGAACCCCCGAGCAGGCCGAGCACATGTGGGGCGCCCCGGCCGAGCGCCACGATGTCGGGAAGTACGCCATCCTGCTGTACAACGTCAATCTGCTGCAGGGTTTTCCGCCTCCCTGCGGGTAGCACTTCGTCGTTACGATCGGCGCCGTGCGCAAGTTCGTCGTGTGGGGTGACAACGCGCTCGCCCGCCGGCTGGTCGGTGAGCTGATCAACACGTACTCGGCCCAGGTGACGGTCATCGTGCCCGACCTCGCGGCCGGCCAGGCCCGCGAGATCGCCGACATCCGGGCCGACGACGACCCGCTGAGCCGCCCGGTGCTCATCGCCGCCCACAAGGTCACCCGGGCCGTGTTCGAGACGGCCGACCTGACCGACGCCGACGCCATCGCGTTCGTGGACACCGACGACGTGGCAAACGTCGACGCCGCGCTCATCGCCCGCGAGGTCGACCCGACCATCCGGGTCGTGCTGCGGATGTTCAACACCCGCCTCGGCGCCGGCGTCGTCGAGCGGCTGTCCAACTGCGCGGTGCTGTCGGCCTCGGAGATCGCCGCGCCGGCCTTCGTCGCCGCCGCGCTGGGCGACAGCAACCCCACGACCATCCGCCTCTCCGACGGCCAGCAGCTCATGGCCGTCGACCGGGCCCTGGCCAACCCCGGCGACATCCGCTGCGGCCTGGCGATCACCGCGCTCGGGGAGAGCCTGCCGGCCGACGAGGGGCTCGCCGACCTGGTGCTCACCAGCGTGTACGGCCGGCGCGACCTCGAGCCGCGCCGCAGGCGCCGCCGCCACCCGATGCGCCTGTCCCGGCTGCTCATCGGCGGCGGCCTGCGCCGGATCCTGGCGAGCATCGTCGCCGTGCTGGCCCTGGGCACGGTCGCGGTGGCCACCGTGCGCCACGTCGGCGTGTGGAAGGCGATGTACCTCGCGGTGCTCACCGCGCTCGGCGGCGCCAACCCCCAGGACGACGCCTCGGTCCCGTCGCAGGCGGTCGACCTGGTCCTGGTCGTCGTCGGCGTGGCCGTCATCCCGGCGATCACCGCCGCCGTCGTCGGCATCGTGATCAAGGCCCGCCTGGCGATCGCGGCCGGCGGCCTGACCGAGCCCGTCGCCGATCACGTGGTGGTGGTCGGCCTCGGCAACGTCGGCACCCGGGTGCTCCAGGAGCTGCACGACCTCGGCATCGACGTCGTCGCCGTCGACCGCGACGAGCGCGCCCGCGGCGTGCAGGTCGGCCGCGACCTCGGCCTGCCGGTCATCATCGGCGACGTCACCAACCCCGACACGCTCACCTCCGCGTCCGTGGCGACCGCCCGCTGCCTGGTCGTGGTCACCACGGCGGACGTCACGAACCTCGAGGCCGCCCTGCTGGGCCGCGACCTGTGCCGCCGCGCCGACCCCGAGGCCAAGCTGCGGGTCGTGCTGCGGCTCTTCGAGGAGGAGTTCGCGCAGCGCATCAAGACCGCGTTCGACATCGATCTTTCACGCAGCATGTCGTACCTGGCCGCGCCCGCCTTCGCCGCGTCGATGGTCGGCAGCGAGGTCATCGACACCATCCCGGTCGGCCGCCGCGTGCTGCTCGTGGCCGAGGTCCCGGTCGGGGCGGGCTCCCAGCTGGAGGGGCACTACTTCCGCGGGGTCAGCGAGCCGGGCCTGGTCCGCCTGGTGGCCGTGCAGACCGGCCGCGCGGGCCTGGGCGTGGGCGTCCAGACCTTCTGGGCGCCGGAGCAGAACACCTGGCGGACCCTGGACCGCACCCACACGATGGTCGTGGTCGCGACGCGGGCCGGCCTGGTCGCCCTCCTGGAGCGCGCCGCGGGCGTCGAGAACCCGCCGCCGTTCCATCCGCCGTCGGCGCCCCCGTTACTCACCCCGCAGCCCCGCGGCTGACCGCTCGACTGGACAATGTGGACCGTCCCGCTCCTCTTCTTTCACGGGGTACACATGCGAAATCCCCTGCTCGCAAGCCTTTTGGCCGCCGTGACGGCCGGGACCGCCCTCGCCGCGATCCCGGCGCACGCCGCCACCACCCTCCCGGCGACTCCCCGCCCCGTCGTCTACCTCGGCAACGACCAGTACGAGGGCCTGTTCGTCGCCGACCGCGACACCGGCGACGTCCTCTACGAGATCGACGGCCTCGACCACCCCCGCGCGGTCGTGACCGCCCCGGACGGCCGCACCGCCTACGCCGCCAACCACAACGGCACCACGGTTTCGGTGCTCGACCCGCGCACGAACGCGGTCGCCGGCACCGTCACCGGCCTGAACAAGCCGTACGCGCTGGCGGTGGCCCCGGACGGGCGGCGGCTGTTCGTCGCCGACGACGGCGACCACGTCCTGGCCGCGGTGGACACCGCGACCCGCCAGGTCACCGCCCGGGTGACGCTCCCCGGCCCGGCGCGCGGCCTCGCCCTGAGCTCGGACGGCGCCCGGATCTACGCACCCATCGCCGACACCGACCAGCTCGCGGTCGTCGACGCGGCCGGCCTCGGGCTGCTCGGCCTCGTGGCGACCGGCGACGAGCCGGCCGCCGTCGCGGTGAGCCCGGACGGCCGCCGGGCCTACGTGCCGAACCGGCTCGACGCCACCCTCTCGGTCATCGACACCGCGACGAACACGGTCACCGCGACCGTGCCCGTCGGCGCGCGCCCGGCCGGCGCGGCGGTCACGCCGGACGGCCGGGCCGTCTACGTGACGAACAACGCGGCGAAGTCGGTGTCGGTCGTGGACACCGCGACCGCCGCGGTGACGCGCACGATCGCCGTCCCCGACAGCCCGGCGGAGATCTCGATCACGCCGGACGGCCGGCTCGCGCAGGTCGCCTCCGACCAGTCCCACCTCGCCTGGATCGACCTGCCGACCGGCACGGTCACCTCCCGGCCGGCGCCCTACCCGGTGACGGGCCTGGCCTACGCCACGGCAGCCCCCTACGCCCCGACCGCCGTCCTGGACGTCGGGGTCCAGGACATGACGGTCACGGCGGGCGGTGGCTGGTCGACCCCGGGCTGGTTCTCGACGCTGTC
This sequence comes from Dactylosporangium sp. NPDC049140, assembly GCF_040648435.1. Classification (NCBI taxonomy): domain Bacteria; kingdom Bacillati; phylum Actinomycetota; class Actinomycetes; order Micromonosporales; family Micromonosporaceae; genus Dactylosporangium; species Dactylosporangium sp. NPDC049140. The sequence goes on from NZ_JBEZDS010000070.1 coordinate 41,373, forward strand.
CTACGTCTTCGACTTCGGCGACGGCACCGCCCCGGTGAGCGAGCCCGACGGGTACCTCCAGCACATCTACGCCGCCACCGGCACGTACACCGTCACGCTGACCGTCACCGACAAGTACGGCCTGAGCGCGACCGGCGTCCAGACCGCCACCGTCAACCGGGTGCTGGACAGCGAGGTGCTGATGACGAACGGCAACAACAAGTTCGTCGTCCTGAACGGCCTCGACAACGTCCTGCAGGGCACCGGCACCACGAACGGCGACGTGGTCGACGTGGTGGAGGTCGACGGCACGACGATCGCGCTGCGCTACTACGGCCGGTACGTCGTCCCCGGGGCCGACGGCACGCTGCGGGCGACCAGCCTCCAGCTCACCCCGGCGGCGTACTTCCGCTCGTCGAACAACGCCGACGGCTCGTTCAGCCTGCTGTCGGTGGCCACCGGCAAGTACCTGTCGAGCAACTACGGCGTGCAGCCCATGGCCGCCGACCGGGCCACGATCGGCGCGTGGGAGAAGTTCCACCGCATCGCGAAGTACAACGCGCGCGCCTCCGTACGCGCGAACGCCAACGGCCGGTACGTGACCGCGGACAACGGCGGCAACTCGCCCCTGATCGCCAACCGCACCCAGGCCGGCGTCTGGGAGCAGTTCGACATCGTCGACGCCGGGGGCGGGTACGTCGCCCTGTTCTCGCACGCGAACAACCGCTTCGTGACGGCCGAGAACGGCGGCGGCTCCCCGCTGATCGCCAACCGCACCGACATCGGCCCGTGGGAGAAGTTCACCCTGACCGTAGGGCCGGGCGGCGGCGTGACGCTGCGCGCCCTGGCCAACGGCAACTACGTGACCGCGGAGAACGGCGGGAACGCGGCGCTCATCGCGAACCGCACGGCGGCCGGCATCTGGGAGACCTTCTACACCGCGCCCTACTGATCCGCGTGGCACGTTTCCGGGATTCGGTGTTCCGGCCCGGCTCCTAGTGTTCTTGTCGACAGCGGCTTTCCAGGGGGGAACGATATGAGCGACGTGGATT
>NZ_JBEZDS010000071.1:0-41534 GCF_040648435.1 Dactylosporangium sp. NPDC049140
CGTGACGTCGAAGGCCGCGACGCCGGCGGCGTCGAGGTTCGCCGCGGCCCGGGCGAGGCGGTCCTGGTCGCGGCCGACGAGCAGCACGTCGGCCCACGGGGGGCCGCCCGCGACGCTCGACCCTGCCCTGCGAAGGACGATCCATGAGGCGTTTCCTGACCGTGCTGGGCGCGTTGGCCGTGCTGGCCGCCTTCCCCGTCCCGGCGCACGCCGATCCGCGGCCGGCACCGAACGTGGCCGTCATCCTCCCCACCGGCGACCTGGTGTCCATGGTCGACGGCTCACCCATCATCGAACGCGCCGCCAGTCGGCAGCACGTGCCGTTCGTGACCCGCTCCGCCGGTGGCCGCGTGAGCGTCGCCGCCACCGACGCGCCGCAGTCCCCGGCGGTTTTCCAGGCGGGTGCGCCCGCCGAGGCCAGGGCCACCCGCACGGCGCCGATCCACGAGGTCACCCTCGTCCACCTCGGCTTCGACGGCCAGCCGGCCCGGTTCCACAACACGTCCCTGCTCGCCGGGGACATGACCGAGTACTTCGCCTACGACCCCGACGGGACGGAGACGATCAGCGTGCCGGCCGGCCGGTACGTGCTCTCCAGCGCCATCTCGCCGGACGATCGCGCCGACCCGCGGGCCGCGTTCCTGGTTCAGCCCGTCCTCGACGTCACCGGCGACATCACCGTCGTGCTCGACGCCCGGGCCGGGAAGCTCAGCTCGCTCAGCGTCCCGGACGCCGAAGTCGTCGAGGTGCTCGGGTCGGTCGGCTTCACGTACCGGACCGATGCCGGGACGGCGGAGATCGGCGTCGCCGGCAGTTGGCTGGACCAGCTCTACACCGCGCAGCTCGGGCCGGCCACGCCCGTCGACGGGTTCGCTTCCTCGGTGAGCGCCGTCTGGTCGACGCAGAACGCGACGAGGACGTACAACATCCGGTACAACCGGAACGGCACGATGATCTCGGGCTATCAGCGCGCCGTCCGGCCCGCCGAGCTCACCACCGTCACGATGACCTACGCCGCCGGGAACGAGCAGGGCATGCGCGGGTCCTGGTACGCGGTGAGCCGCCTGCCCGGCCAGGACGTGCACCCGGCCGCCGTCGGGCTGCCGGTGCAGCTCCCGTCGACCGTCGTGCGGTACTTCAACAACGACGGCGGCGCGGTGCAGTGGCGCTCCCGGGTGTACGAGGTCGCGGAGTCCTGCTTCGGGTGCAGCGTCACGACCGGCGCCTGGACGACGTACCGGCCGGGCACCGCCGTCACCGAGGCGTGGAACCGTGCCGTGTTCTCGCCGTCGCCGGGCACCGTGAGCCGGGCCGGCGACGTCATCTCCGTCGACCTGCCGATGTACAGCGACGGTGCTGCGGGACGGGCCGGTGACAGCGGCGACGCGGGTACCACCGTGCTCTTCCGCGACGGGGTTGAGGCCGGCCGTGAGGAATGGGGCGGCATCGGTACGTTCACCGTCCCGCCGGCCGGCGCTCGGTATCGGCTGGAGGCCCGCAGCCAGCGCGGCTCCCCCTACGCCCTGTCGACGAGCGTCACCGCGAGCTGGGGCTTCCGCTCGGCGCGGACCGCGCAGGACCGGCCGCTGCCGCTGTGGGGCATCCGGTTCGCCCCGCGCCTCGACGAGCACAACACTGCCCCGGCCGGGCGGGACTTCGTGATCCCGGTCGTGCTGACCCCGGCGGCCGGTGCGCAGGTCGGCAAGCTCCGCGAGGTGACGGTCGACGTCTCCTACGACGACGGCGCGACCTGGACCCGGGCGCCGTACGCTGCCGGGGTTGCCCTGGTCCGCCACCCGGCGGGCGGCGGTTTCGTCTCGCTGCGGGCATCGCTGCGCGACAGCGACGGCAACACCGCGTCGGTGACGGTCCTGCACGCGTACCGGATCTGACGCACGAGACCGGTACATCGTCCGCACCATGCGGCGCCCGGGCGGACTCACCGTGGTGGTCGAGTCCGCCCGGCGCGGCGAGCAGGTTACGGCATGCAAACACCCTCGGCGAGATAACGCGGGACGGCCGCGTTGCTGCGACTTGTACGCGGCTGCCCATCGTGACGGAGAGCAACCCGGTCGGGCGGCGCAGCCCGATCCAGGCGATCCGACCGGTCAGCGCACACCGTCCAGCGCGCGGTCCCGGTGGCCCGCATGAGCGGGCAGGTCGGTCGCAGGACGGCCACGCCAGGAAGCCAGGAGCACGGCCGCCACGATGATCTGGACCGTGAGGACGGCTGCCTGGGTCGCGGGTGACTTGACGGTCAGCAGCGCCATCGTGGTGTTGACGCCGAAGTGGACCGCGATCGACGCGACGACGCCGGCCACCTCGTACGCGTACCCGGTCAGCAGGGCCATCGGGAAGACACTGAGCGTGAACAGCAGCCCGCTCCAGGTGAACAGACCGAGTTCGTTCTGCACGGTACCGGTGATGAAGAACAGCGGCAGGTGCCAGACCGCCCAGGCGGCGCCGAGCACCAGACCCGTCTGGAGACGGTTCATCGTGGCGCGCAGACGTGGGTACGCCGTGCCCCGCCATCCTGGTTCTTCGGCGATCGGCCCGGCGATGAGCATGCTGATCAGGAACGGCACCGGTCCACCGGCCGTGGCGACGAGGTCGCGGCCCTCGGCCAGGTCCACCGCGGGACCGCCCAGGGCGGCCGCGAGCAGTGCGGCACCCACCACGGTCGCCACCGCCAGGACGAGGAGCGGCAGCGCCAACAGCGGTCGTCCGCCCTGCCGCAGCCGCACGGTGCGGGCCGGGACGGGTTCGCGGCGGCGGGCCCGGAGGATCCGGACCGCGATCGCGCCGTACACCGGGCCGAAGCCGCCGAGCAGGTACGGGATGGCGGTGGGGAAGCTCGTCGGCTCGCCGCCGATGACGATCGCGGTGAGCCAGCACGTCACGGTGGTGGTCTTTGCCGCCGGTGACGGCCAGGACGGGGACCCGGATGTTCGCCAGGTCCAGCCGTGGATCATGGGTGAGCAGTTCGCGCATCCAGCGGGCGTTGACCCGCATGCCGGCGACGCGGGCGACGTCGGCGCTGGTCGCCTTGACCCGCGCGAGATGCCGCGTGAACAGAGCCAACAGCGGCTTTCGTACTGGCGTGGGCAGACTGCTGGCGATCATGTCCGCCTGGCGGCGGAGCGCGTCCTCACCGGTGCGGGCGAATCCGGCCAGCAGCACCACCGCCGCGACTGCCGGACGCGTACCCAGGGACTGTGCGCTGAGCGCCATGGCATGGACGGCACCCTCGCTGTGCCCGACGACACCGACGGCGTCCGCCTGGATGTCGGGCCGGGCTGCGAGGGCCCGTAGCGCGGCGGCGGCGTCGCGGCGCGTGCCGGTGAATCCGGTCGCTCGCCAGTCTCCGGGCGTGGCTCCGACACCGCGCCGGTCGTACCGCAACGTCGCGATGCCGTGCTGCGCGAGCGCGGCCGCGAGCGGCGGGCCGAGTTCCAGCCGTTGCCGGCGGGTGTTGCCGTCGCGGTCCAGCCGGCCGGAGGCGTGCAGCAGCAGGACGGCCGGGTGCGGGCCGGGCCCGCCGGGCAGGGTCAGCGTGCCGGCCAGGAGCAGTCCGTCGTGCGCCTCGGCCGTCATCTCGACTTCCGGCATGACCCGCCTTCCATGTATCTGTCCTGGTCACTATCGTTCTCAGGAACATTATCAGAATCGATATCATTATCGTATGTGGGAAGATGGGGTCATGGCAAATGCGGACGTCCTGCTGCATCCGGTCCGGATGCGCATCCTGCAAGCGCTGTTCGACACCGACCCGATGACCACGGGCCAGCTGCGTGAGCGTTTGCCCGACATCCCACCGGCCACGATGTACCGCCACGTCGCGGTCCTGGTCGACGCGGGCGTCCTGGAGGTGGTGGACGAGAAGCGGGTCCGCGGGACCGTGGAACGCAGCTACCGGGTGAGCCAGGACCAGGGCAGAATCGATCCTGCGGCCCGGGCGGCGATGACCCGCGACGATCACCGGCGGGCGTTCACCACGTTCGCGGCATCGTTGATGGGCGACTTCGACCGCTACCTCACCCACGACGACGTCGACCCGCACCGCGACGGCGTGGTCTACCGGCAGGCCGTGGTGTGGCTGACCGACGAGGAGTTCGCCGCGATGGTCGCCGAGATCGAGCGCGCAGTCGTCTCCCGGGTCGGCAACACCCGCGACGGCGGCCGGATCCGCCGCGTCGTCAGCCTCGTCGTCGTACCCGACGAACCCACGACGTGACCGGGGCCGCCGCGGTCAAGCTCCGCCAACTGCTCGGCGACCAACCGCTCCAACTCGGCGAACCCAGCTTCACCGATCAGAATTCCTCCGCCACGTCGTCGGTTCTGGCAGCCCCCTCGCACCGGTGGAAGGATTGCTGACCATGACCGACGCTCGACCGCTGGGCGCTGACGAGGCCTCGTTCATCGCGGTGGTTCGCTCAGGCGATACGGCGCGGTTTGCGCTCATCACGGAGCGCCACCGGCGTGAGCTGCAGGTGCACTGTTACCGGATGCTTGCGAACTACGAGGACGCCCAGGACATGACGCAGGAGACGTTCCTGCGAGCGTGGAACAAGCGGGAGTCGTTCAAGGGCCACGCTGCGCTGCGGACCTGGCTGTACCGGATCGCGACGAACGTCTGCCTCGACTTCCTGGAGAAGCGCAACGACCGCACACCCGTACCGTCCGGGCTGGCGGACGCCGGCTCCGAGGTGCTGTACCTGCAGCCGTACCCCGACCGGATGCTCCCCGAGGACCCGCAGGAATCGGTGGTGGCGCGGGAGACGATCGAGCTGGCGTTCATCGTCGCCGTCCAGCACCTGCCGCCGCGGCAGCGGGCGGTGTTCATCCTGCGCGACGTCGTCGGCTGGCCGGCGTCGAAGGCCGCCGACGCCCTCGATCTGACCATCGCATCGGTGACCAGCGCGCTGCAGCGGGCCCGTGTGACGATGCGCGAGCAGCTGCCCGGCCGCCGCCTCGACTGGCGGAGCCCCGCCGCCCACGAGCTGTCGAATGACGAGCGCGGCGTGGTGAAGTCGTACATCGACGCCCATGAGCGCAACGACCTCGACGGGCTGATGTCCCTGCTGCGCGACGACCTGCGCTTCGTGATGCTGCCCGAGGCGGGCACCTCGGTCATCACGGCCAAGGACGCGGTGGACGGCTGGGTCTGCGGTGGGCTCTTCCAGCCCGGCTACGACGACTGGCGCTGTATCGCCACGACGGTCAACCGCATGCCCGCCGCCGCGCTGTACCGCCGCACCCCTGACGACCCGGAGTACCGGTTGTTCAACATCGCGGTCCTGCACATCGTCGACGGGAAGATCGCCGAGCTCACCGGATTCGACGCCACCGACAAACCATGGCTGGACCTGCCCCCGACGCTGTGATCAGACAGGTCCCCGTCGTCGACGACCCGGCCTCACGAACCGGGCAACCGGCCCGTGCTCATCGCCTCGTCTCGTATCGGGTCAGCATGACGCCGCCGGGAAATGTCCGCGTCTCCACGAGGTTCAGGTTCACCCAGCGGTCCAGCGCGGTGAAGAACGGCGTGCCGCCGCCCACCAGGACCGGCACGGTGACCAGCACGTACTCGTCGATCAGCCCGGCCCGCATCGCCGCCCCGGCGAGCGTCGCGCCGCCGATGTCCATCGGGCCGGCGTCCTCCGTCTTGAGCCGGGTGATCTCGGTGACCGCGTCGCCGGTGACCAGGCGGGTGTTCCAGTCGACCGTGTTGGTCGTCGAGGAGAACACCACCTTCGGCATGTCCCGCCAGCGGCGGGCGTACTCGATTTCCGCCGGTGTGGCGCCGGGCTGCTGGTCGGCGGTCGGCCAGTGGGGACTCATCGCCTCCCACAGCTTGCGCCCGTACAGCGCCAGGCCCGTCGCCGCCACCCGGTCGGACCACCACTGGAACAGCTCGTCGCTCGGCGGCGAGTCCGGTCCCTCACCGCCACTCCAGCCGAGGTCGTCGCCGGGCGCGGCGATGTAACCGTCCAGGGTCACATTCATGCCGAAGGTCAGTTTCCGCATCATGCCAGCCTCTCGTGAGCCGATCTCACACGTACTGACGGGCGCTGGGCGAAAACCTCATCGGTGCGCGCTGCTGGCAGCGAAGACGGTCATGAGACGTACGCCGGGGTGGGGTCCAGACGGCCGCATCGTAGCCGGTCAGCCCCTCCAGCGGGCGATGTCGGCCTCGGTGATCCCGGCCGGTTGCTCGGCCATCTGCGTGACGCGGATGTGGTTGCCGAAGGGGTCGCGGAAGGCGCAGTCGGTGCCGTACGGCTGGACCTCGACGTCCTGTGTGAACTCGACGCCGCGGGCCTTGAGGGTGTCGTGGACGGCCCGGCAGTCGTCCGTGGTGAGGATCGCGGCCGTGCCGAGGGCGCCCTTGGTGAGCAGGTCGCGCACCTGGGCCGCGGTCTCCTCGCTCAGCGCCGGCGGGCCGGGCACCTCCAGCAGCAGCTGCCGGCCCGGGTCGGACGGCAGCGAGATGGTCAGCCAGCGCATGAAGCCCATGTCGACGTCCTCGTCGACCTGGAAGCCGAGCTTGCCGACGTAGAAGTCGAGGGCCTCGTCCTGGTCGAGGACCCGCACCGTGGTGATCGTGATCGCGTTGAACATGCCTGTCACCGTACGGGCGGGACGGCGCCGGGCGCTTCGCCGAAACTGACCGGTCGCAGCCAGGTCTTGACGAAACACACGGGCGCGCGGGCGACGAGGCCGCGGGCGCGGTACTGCGACGGCGCCACGCCCACGACCGCCCGGAACGCCCGGCTGAACGCGCCGAGGCTGTCGAACCCGACCCGCAGCCCGGCGTCGGTGACCGAGCTCGCGGGGTCGCGCAGCAGCGCCATCGCGCGCTCGATGCGCCGCCGCTGCAGGTAGCGGTGCGGGGTCTCGCCGAACGTGGCCCGGAACGTGCGGCTGAAGTGCCCTTCGGACATGTGGGCGAGCCGCGCGAGCGCGGGCAGGTCGAGCCGCCGCGCGTAGTCACGGTCCATCGCGTCGCGGGCCCGCAGCAGCCGCCGGTTCTGGTCCTCCGCCGCCGACATCACCACGCCGCCGAGGCTACCGCCCCGCGAACCGTGCGCGCGGGCCGAGCTCCTCCTCGATGCGGATGAGCCGGTTGTACTTCGCGGTGCGGTCCGAGCGCGACACCGACCCGGTCTTGATCTGCCCGCAGCCGGTGGCGACGGCGAGGTCGGCGATCGTGGTGTCCTCGGTCTCGCCGGAGCGGTGGGACATCACCACGCGGTACCCGGCGCGCCGGGCGGTGTCCACGGTGGACAGTGTCTCGGTGAGGGTGCCGACCTGGTTGACCTTCACCAGGATGGCATTGGCGCAGCCGCTGTCGATGCCGGCCTGCAGGCGGGCGGCGTCGGTGCAGAAGACGTCGTCGCCGACGAGCTGGGTGTTCGCGCCCTCGCGTTCGGTGAGGGCGCGCCAGCCGGCGAGGTCGTCCTGGGCCATCGGGTCCTCGATGGAGATGATCGGGTACCGCCGCAGCAGCCCGGACAGGTAGTCGATGTGCTCCCCGACGGAACGGCTCAGGCCCTCGCCGGCGTAGTCGTAGGCGCCGCCCTTGAAGAACTCCGACGCCGCGGGGTCGAGGCAGATCGCGATGTCGTGCCCCGCCTCGTAGCCGCTCGCGGCGATCGCGTCGGTGACGAACGCGAGGGCCTCGTCGGCGGTGGTGAACTGGGGCGCGAACCCGCCCTCGTCGCCGACGTTGGTGTTGTGCCCGGCGGTGGCCAGCGCGCGGCGCAGGGTGTGGAAGACCTCCGAGCCCATGCGCACCGCCTCGAAGAAGGTGCGCGCGCCGACCGGGGCGATCATGAACTCCTGGAAGTCGAGCGGGTTGTCGGCGTGGGCGCCGCCGTTCACGATGTTGATCATCGGCAGCGGGAGCACGGCGGCGTCGGGGTTGAGCGAGCGGTAGAGCGGCACGCCGCGGGCGGCGGCCGCGGCCCGGGCGGTGGCCAGGGAGATGCCGAGGATCGCGTTGGCGCCGAGGCGGCGCTTGTCGGCGGTACCGTCGCAGGCAATCAGCGCCGCGTCGACCGCCGCCTGGTCCTCGGCGTCGAGGCCCCGCACGGCCGCCGCGAGCGGTCCGGCGGCGTTGGCGACCGCGTTCGCGACCCCCTTGCCGTGGAAGCGTTCCGGGTCGCCGTCGCGCAGCTCCACCGCCTCCGCGGCGCCGGTCGACGCGCCGGAGGGCACCGCGGCCCGGCCCAGCGACCCGTCGGCGAGGCGCACGTCGACCTCGACCGTCGGATTGCCGCGGCTGTCGAGGATCTGGCGGGCGGCGACTGCTTCGATGACTGTCATGAGCGCAGATCCTGGCAGCTCAGCGCCGGTGTGCGCGACGCGATGACGAACACCTTGACCCGTACCCTGGGGTTCGGGTTTATCGTCGGGGGATGCGCGTGGGGGAGCTCGCGCGGCGCTCGGGGACCACCATACGGGCGCTGCGGTACTACGAGTCGCTGGGGCTGGTCGTCCCGCGCCGGACGGCCAACGGCTACCGGGAGTACGACTCGGTCGCCGAGCGCCTCGTCGTGCAGATCCGCGAGCTGACCGCCCTGGGCCTGAGCGTGGAGGAGACCCGGCCGTTCGTCGAGAGCCTGGCCGCCGGGGCCGACGAGTCGGACGTGTGCGCGGCGGCGCTGGCCACGTACCGCGGCGCGATCTCGGGCCTGCAGTCGCGCATCGGCCAGCTGACCGCGCAGCGCGAGGCCCTGGAGGAGCGCCTGGCCCTGGTGCGGGTCGCCGAGTTCGCCGGCCCCGCCGCCGAGCCCGCGGACCTCGTCGGCCGCGAGCTGCCCGACGTGGAGATCTTCGCGACCAACGGCGAGGCGGTGAACTTCGGCCGGCTGGGCCCGGGCCGCACGATCCTGTTCGTGTACCCGCTGACCGGCCGCCCCGGCGTCGACCTGCCCGACGGCCTGCTGGAGATCCCGGGCGCGCGCGGCGGCACCGAGCAGGCGCGCTGGTTCCGCGACCACCACGGCGAGCTGCTCGTCGCCGGGGCCGCCCGGGTCTACGGGCTGTCCGCCCAGTCGCTGGGCTACCAGCAGGAGCTCGCGCACCGCCTGCGACTGCCGTACCCGCTGATCCCCGACCCCCGCCTGACCCTCGCCGCGGCGCTGGCCCTGCCGACGTTCGAGCAGGGCGGCATGACGCTGTACCGCCGCGTGACCCTGATCGTGTCGGAGGGCCGCGTCGAACACGTCTTCGACCCGATCCCGGCCCCGTCGACCCACGCGAACGAGGTCCTGCGCTGGCTGAACCGCTCGCGCGCGCCGCGCTGAGCATCGTTACCGGGTTCCGTGAAATTTTCCCGCCCGCCGGGTCGGCTGGGCAGCCCCGCGGGGCGGGCGGAAACCCGTCGGGTGGGCCGATCGGCGGTGCGGGTCCTAGGGTGCGGGTTCTCCGATCGCCGCCGGAAGGGGCCCCGCCATGGACAGCGCGAGCAGAGTTCGGCGTACCGGGCGGGCGGTGGTCGTCGCGCTGGTCGCGGCGGTCCTGATCGCCGGGCTGCCGGTGCGGGCGAACGCGGCCGGGGCCACGTGGCTCAACGTGAGCACGGGCTGGGGGTACACCTGCGGCGTGCAGTCCGACCACACGCTGTGGTGCTGGGGCCTGAACCGCTTCGGGCAGCTCGGCGTCGGCGACACCACCAACCGCGCCGTGCCGGCGAAGGTCGGCGCGGGGAGCTGGCGCACGGTGTCGGCCGGGCTCAACCACACCTGCGCGCTCAAGACCGACGGGACACGGTACTGCTGGGGCGACAACTCCTACGGCGAGCTCGGCCTCGGTGACCTCCTGCGCCGCAACGCGCCGATCCGGCTGCTGCACGAGGGCGTGTGGGACTCGATCTCCGCCGGTGGCGACGACACGTGCGCGATCCGCTCCAGCGGCGAGCTGGCCTGCTGGGGGTACAACCAGCTCGGGGAACTCGGCCTCGGCGACGAGGTCAACCGCTCGGTGCCGGCCGTCGTGGACGCGAACGTGTGGACGTCGGTCACCGCGGGGGACACGTTCACCTGCGGCCTGCAGTCCGACGGCAGCCGGCACTGCTGGGGCGACAACAGCTCCGGCGAGCTCGGCCTCGGCACGACGGGCAACGGCTGGGACGTGCCGTCGAACCCGGACGACGGCACCTTCCTGGCGATCTCCGCCTCGGACTTCAACGAGAGCGGCTGCGCGGTCTCCACGGGCCGCCGCCTGTACTGCTGGGGCGAGAACGGCAGCGGCCAGCTCGGCGTCGGCGACAACACCGGCCGGACGACGCCGACGATGACGCCGGGCGGCGGATGGGCCTCGGTGTCGGTCGGCGGGTCGCACGCCTGCGGCCTGATGACCGACGGAACGCGGTACTGCTGGGGCTCCAACTACTACGGCCAGCTGGGCCTGAGCGGCACGACGAACCGCAACCAGCCGATCCGGCTCATCAACGAACACAAGTGGAGCGCCGTGTCGGCGAGCCCCGCCCACTCGTGCGGCATCGGCGTGGACGGCCGGCTGTGGTGCTGGGGCCTCAACTCCAGCGGCGAGCTGGGCGTCGGCGACACGAGCAACCGCACCACGCCGGTCCTGGTCAGCTGAGCGCCGGATCGCCCGGCGGGGTGTCGAAAGCGGGGGTGGGCCGTTCGTGTAGGCGGTATGACGAACGCACGCATCCTTCTCGACGGTCTCAAGCTGGTCGAGTCGCCCCGGTGGCACGAGGGCCGGCTCTGGTTCTGCAACTGGGGCGCCGGCGAGGTCATCGCCGTGACGCCGGAAGGAGACCACGAGGTCGTACCGCTGGCCGCCGACCCGCACACGATCGGCTGGCTGCCGGACGGGCGCCTGCTCGTGGTACCGAAGGATCCGAAGCCGGACGGAAAACTGCTGCGGCTCGAGCCCGACGGCACCCTCGTGGCCCACGCGGACCTCTCGGCGCTGCCCGGCGGGTGCAACGAGCTCGTGGTCGACGGGCGCGGCAACGCGTACGTCAACGGCGCCGGCTTCGATTTCCTCGAGTTCATCAAGCGGCCCGACCCGCGGCCGCTGACCGAGCGCCCCGGCTACCGGCCCGGGTTCATCGCCCTGATCCGGCCCGACGGCACCGTCGAGCGGCAGGAGCACGACCTGGCGTTCCCCAACGGCATGGCCGTCACGCCCGACAACGGCACGCTCATCGTCTCGGAGTCGTTCACCGGAACGCTCACCGCCTTCGACATCTCCGGCGACGGTACCCTCGGCAACCGGCGCGTGTTCGCCGACGGCATCGGCCCCGACGGGATCTGCCTCGACGCCGACGGCGCCGTGTGGACCTCCAGCGGCGGCAACGAGGCCGTGCGCGTCGCCGAGGGCGGCCGCATCCTCGACCGCGTCGAGCTGGACCGCGCGCCCTTCGCCGTGATGCTCGGCGGCGACGACGGCCGCACCCTGTTCATCTGCGCCGCGCGGTGGGACCCGCAGGACCCCTTCGGCGGCGGTACCGGCCGGATCCTGGCCGCCCCCGCCCCGGCGCCGCACGTCGGGTGGCCGTGATCGTCGTCCGGGCCGCGCCCGCCCCGCCGTGATCGTCGTCCGGGCCGCGCCCGCCCCGCCGTGATCGTCGTCCGGGGCGGCGGCCGCCCCGCCGTGATCGCTAGACTGCGGCGTGGCATCCATCCGGGTCGAGACGGTCGTGGCGGCGCCCCCGGGCGCGGTGTGGGCGGCGGTCGCCGACGTCGGCAACGTGCACCGGCGGCTCCTGCCGGGCCGCGTCGCCGCCGCACGCGTCGAGGGTGACGAGCGCATCCTCACGATGCCCGACGGCACCGAGGTGCGCGAGCTCATCGTCGCGGTCGACCACGGGCTCCGCCGCCTGGCGTACTCCGTGCAGGGCCCCGGCCGCCTGACGCTCGCCCACCACCACGCCACGTTCGAGGTCTTCGACCACGACGGCGGGGCGGCCGCGCGGCTCGTGTGGACGACCGACGTGCTCCCGCACGACCGCGAGCCGGCCGTGCGGGCCCGGGTGGAGCGCGGCATCGAGGAGATGCGGGCCGTGCTGGAGGAGGAGCGCTGACATGGAGAAGGTCGACTACGACACGCGGCTGCACACGGTGTACGCCACCGCCCGGCAGGTGCCGCCCGCCGCGCTGCGCACGTGGATGGACGTGTTCGCCCGGCACCTGCCGGCCACCCGGCCGCTGGCCTGGCTCGACCTCGGCTCGGGCACCGGCCGCCTGACGCCCTCGCTGGCGAGCACCTTCGGCGGCCCCGTGCACGGGGTCGAGCCGTCCGACCGGATGCGCGAACAGGCCGTGGCCGGCGCCGCGCACCCGGGCGTCACCTACCGGGCCGGCTCGGCCGAGCGCATCCCGCTGCCCGACGCCTCCGTCGACGCGGCCCTGCTGTTCTTCGTCTGGCACCACGTGGCCGACCGCGCGGCCGCCGTGCGGGAGCTGCGCCGGGTCGTCCGGCCCGGCGGCCGGATCTTCGTGCAGGCGAACTTCCCCGACCGCATGCCCGACGTCTGGTGGTTCCGCGTCGTGCCCGAGTGGCGCGAGATCGACCGGGCCCAGTTCCCGTCCGAGGCGGAGGTGCGCGGCGCCTTCACCGGGGGCGGGTTCACGGCCGTCGCCCACGAGGAGGTCACCTGGCTGCGCTCGGCGACCCTGGCCCAGGAGGTCGAGCGCCTGCGGATGCGCGCGGTCTCGGTCTTCGAGCTCATGAGCGACGAGGTCGCCGCGGCGGGCTTCGAGCGGATCGAGGCGGCGCTGCCCGGGCTCGCCGAGGAGCCGCAGCACGAGACGAGCCAGCTGCTCGTCTTCCAGCGCGACTGACCGCTACACCATCGCCCACTTCGGGGTGCCCTTGTTGCGGGGCGGCGCAACCATTGGGGGCATGGACGTCTTCGCCCCGTACGCCGGAACTCTGCTGCTGCCGGACAAGGCCCCGTTCGGCAGCGTGTCGCCGGTCACTCTGGCCGACGGCCGCCCGGTCGCCACGATCCGCTGGCACAACTGGTCGATGCGGGCCCGCTACGAGATTCTCGACCCGGCCGCCGGCAGCGTCCTCGCCACCGGTCACCGCCAGGGCTTCGCCGGGCGCAACTACTACCTGACCGACGCCCGCGGCGGTTCGCTGTTCCACCTCCGGCTCGGCTTCTGGGGCGCCAGCCGCCCCAGCACCCTCGCCCTGGCCGGCGGGCGCACGCTGAGCACCCGCGGCAACTGGACCGCCCGCCGCTTCACGGTCACCGACGAGCAGCAGCGCGAGGTCGCCCGGCTGGTGAACAACAGCCCCCTGCTGTCGCTGCGCCCCGACGGGCTCGCCTTCGAGCTGCTGACCCCGGTGCTGTCCGTCGTCCAGGCGATCGGCCTGGCCCAGTCGATGCGCGCCGCGATCGAGGCCCAGCGCAGCTCCGCCGGCGGCTGACGGGCGGTTTGCCAACGGGCGGCCGGCTCAGCGGACGCTGAAGCCGGTCAGGCCCTCCACGGGCTCGTCGTACGCCTCGACGCCGGCCACCGCGGCCTGCGGCGGGCCCTCGCCGGCCCAGGCGAGCAGCGCCCCGACCGGCTCCGCGCCGCCCTCGAACACCGCCTCGACCCGCCCGTCGGGGAGGTTGCGCACCCAGCCGGCGACGCCCCGCTCGCGGGCCACCTGGCGGCACGTGTCGCGGTAGTAGACGCCCTGCACCCGGCCCGAGACGAGCACCCGTTTACGGATCACCGTCCGACCGTACCCGCCGCCACAGGTACCCGCGCCCGGGTTCGGTGCGCACCAGCCCGATGCGTCCTCCTTCGTCCGATGCCACCATGACGCGGTCGCCGTCCGGAGTTCGGCAGTCCTCCTCAGCGCAGTGTGGCGAGGTCCAGCGCGCGCAGCCGGTCGGGGTCGGCCAGCACGTCGATGGCGACGATCCGCCCGTCGGTGACCGTGAACGCCATCACGAACAGCGGGCGGTCCGGGCTCGCCGCCACCACGACGCCCGCGGCGCCGTTGACGAGGGCCGGGTACACGAACGGGGAGAGCCGCGACGAGGCCAGGGCCTGGGTCGCCACCTGCTCCGGGCCGTGCAGCGTGAAGGTGAGCCGCGGGCGGGACGGGCCGCCGTCGGAGCGCAGGATGACGTCGGGGTCGAGCACGCCGACCAGGGCCGCGAAGTCGCCCTCGCGGGAGGCGGCGAAGAACGCGTCCACGACCGCGCGCTGGCGGGCCACGTCCGGGTCGGGCGCGGTCGGGCGCCCCTGGACGCGGCGCCGGGCCCGGCTGGCGAGCTGGCGCGTCGCGGCCGGGGAGCGCTCGAGCATCGGCGCGATCTCCTCGAACGGCACCGCGAACATGTCGTGCAGCACGAACGCGAGGCGCTCGGCCGGGGTGAGGGTCTCCAGCACCACGAGCAGGGCCAGGCCCACCGAGTCGGCGAGCAGCGCCTCGTGCTCCGGGTCGACGCCGGCCACCGGGCTGACGATGGGGTCGGGCACGTGCACCTCGAGCGGGTCCTCGCGGCGCTGCGTACGGGCGCGCAGCTGGTTGAGGCAGACCCGGGCCACGATCGTGGTGAGCCAGGCCGCGAGGTTGTCCACCCCGCCGGCCCCGGCACGGCTCACTCGCAGCCAGGCGTCCTGGACGGCGTCGTCGGCCTCCGCGGCCGAGCCGAGCATGCGGAACGCGACCGCCCGCAGCCGGGCCCGGTGCGCCTCGAACTGCCCGGTCAGCCATTCGCTCTCGTCCACGACATTTCCCTTCTCCACGTTCGATCCTCTCCCGGTCGACCCCGCAAAGAACGAAAACGTGACGGGTTCAGTACCGCGAGAGCTCCCACGCCGCCCCTCAGTCCATGGGCGCCGGGTTCAGTACGCCAGGAGCTCCCACGTCTCGACGAGGTCTCCGTCGCCCGGGGCGGTGAGCCGCAGGTCGCTGCCGTAGGACAGCCCGCGCCGGGGCGGTCGCCCGGCCGCACGGGCGCCGAGCTGGCGGGCGATCTCGGCCAGCACGATTCCCGTGACGAGCCGATAACGCCCGGTGATGCCGGGCGCCTCGACCCGGGCCCACGTCACGGCGCACCCCGGCGGCGGCGCCCAGCCCTCGTCCGGGATGACCACGAGCGTTTCCGCCCCGGTGAGATCCGTCCGGTGCACCGGCGGCCCGTCGGCGGCGGGGGAGCAGACGACGATCCGGGAGTACGCCGGGCCGGGCCCTTCGCTCGGCACCACCCGCAGCGGGTTACGGTGACTGCGCGCGGCGGCCCGCCCCTCGGCCCGCACCGGCCGCGACGTGCCGAACCAGACC
Organism: Dactylosporangium sp. NPDC049140; assembly: GCF_040648435.1. Taxonomy (NCBI): domain Bacteria; kingdom Bacillati; phylum Actinomycetota; class Actinomycetes; order Micromonosporales; family Micromonosporaceae; genus Dactylosporangium; species Dactylosporangium sp. NPDC049140. Next base: position 15,274 of record NZ_JBEZDS010000071.1, read on the forward strand.
TTGTCGCGGTCCTCGACCGCCACCGAAGCCCAGCCGAACGCGGCCGCCGAGCGCAGCGAGCTGCCGGCCTCGACGTGGTCGCGCGGCGCGGCGAGCAGCACACCGGGCCGCTGCGACTCGGGCCGCGGCGCCCGTACGGCCCGCCGCCCGCCCGCCCCGCGCAGGTAGAACAGCGCCACCGCGGCCGCCGTGGCAACGTTGAGCGTGTTGACGCCGCGGCCCGGCATGGGGATGTGCACCGTACGCGCCGCGGCCCGCAGCAGATCGGGCCGGATACCACGCCGCTCGTTGCCGACCACGATGGACGCTCCACTGTGGATGCCCGACGTCCGGTACACCGACTCCGCCCCGGGCGCGTTGTCGACCGCGACGACCGGCGCCGCGAGGAGCGCCTCGGTGTCCACGGTGGACAGTGCGGGCAGGTGACCGGCCAGGCCGCGGGTGTCGCGGAACCGGCACGCGACATCGAACATCGCCGCCGCCTCCAGGAGCGCCTCGGCGTTGGCGGGGTTCTCGACCCCGTCCCCGACGAGCGTCACCAACGCGTCGCCTCCGCCCGGGCGCGGGCGGCGTACGCATCCGCGCGGCGCTCGTGGTCGGCCGTGCGCATGGCCGCCGTCCGGTGCTTGTTCGCCGCGTGCTGCACGACATGGTGGCCGATCTCGTGCATGAGCCCGTCGAAGAGCACGAAGTCGCGCAGCGAGTGGCCAGGCCACCCGACCTCGGTGGCCGTCGGTCCGGGCGAGACGACCGCACCGGCGCGCCGCAGCCGCGCCAGGTCGGGCGGGCCGAGCCGGCCCGGCAGCACCCACGGCGGCTCGGGCTGCTCGAACAGCCGGACGATCCCGGGGACCCGGAGCGCGGCGACCGCGAAACCGGGGCCGGGCCGCTGGCGCAGCTCGACCCCGCGCAGGCCGTAGGTGGCGGCCGGCCCGAAGAAGGCGAGCAGCCGCCGGATGTCGGCGGGGGAGGCGGGGTGGACGAACCCCGGACGCGCGGCCCGGACGCGGACGGCCACTTCGGCCGGCCGGCGAGTGGCGCGGCGATGGTAGGGGTCGGTGTGCAGGGTACGGCTCAAGCGGCGATCACACCGACGTTGATAGCAGCCCGCCCGCCCCGCCGGCCAGCGGATTTTCTGCGCCGGTCCATCGGCCGCGGCCCTGCTTCAACCACTCCGGCGGCGTGTCGAGGCGCACACCGCAAACGTTGGAGTCGATCACGCAGCGTCATCTACGGTGGAGTTACTGAATCGATCCAGAGAGGAGTTGCTCATGCTTCCGCTGCCCAACGTCCAGCCCGCCGAGGCTCGCCGGCTCCTGCGCGACGCGTGGCGCCGGTTCGACGACTGGACCCTGCGCGTCTTCAACGCGCGCTAGTCACATTCCCGGCCGTTCGCGGGTCGGGGTGGTATGACCACTGCAATCCTGCTCACCGGCGGCACCGGGACGCTCGGCCGCCTGCTGCTGCCCCACCTGCGCGAGGCGGGCCGCCCGATCCGGGTCCTGACCCGGCGGCGGCCCGCCGAACAGGCCCCCGGCGTCGAGTACGTCCCCGGCGACCTGGCCACCGGCGACAACGTCGAGCGGGCCGTCGACGGCGCGGCGACAATCGTGCACTGCGCCGGCTCGGCCAAGGGCGACGACGTCAAGGCGGCCAACCTGCTGCAGGCGGCGGTCCGGGCCGGGGCCAAGCACATCGTGTACATCTCGGTCGTCGGGGCCGACCGCGTCCCCGTGCGCAGCGCCATGGACCGCATGGCGTTCGGGTACTTCGCGGCCAAGCGCGCCGCCGAGGTGCTCGTCGCCGAGTCCGGCATCCCGTGGACGACCCTGCGGGCCAGCCAGTTCCACGAGCTGACCCTCGCCACGGTCCGGCAGCTGGCCCGGATGCCGGTGGTCCCCGTCCCGGCCGGCGTGCGCTTCCAGCCGGTCGACGGGGCCGAGGTCGCCGCGCGCCTCGCCGAGCTGGCGCTGGGCGAGCCCGCCGGGCTCGTGCCGGACCTGGCCGGGCCGCGCGCGTACGGCTTCGACGAGCTCGTCCGTTCCTACCTGCGCGCGGCCGGCCGGCGGCGGCCCGTCGTGCGGATGCCGATGGGCGGCGGCGCGTACCGCGCGATCCGGGAAGGCGCGAACCTCGCCCCGGACCGCGCGGTGGGCCGCCGTACGTGGGAGGAGTTCCTACAGGGGAACGTTTGAGGCCGGCTGGCCCGCCATCCGCTCGACGAGCGTCGCGAAGGTCAGGAAGTTCGGGATGGTGCTGACCTTCCGGCCGCCGAGGATCGCCTTGCCGTCCCGGCGGCTCAGCCGCAGCGCGCCGTTGGCGACCTTCAGGCCGCCGATCTCCGACCACGGCGCGCTCTTGCCGCCGTTTGTCACGCCCGCGTTCGTCAGCGTGTACGCCCCGAAGGGGATCGGGCGGCCCGCGTGCAGGTACTGCAGCGCCCTCGGCACCTGTACCCGGGCCACCTGCTCCTGCAGGATCGGGCCGAGCACGCGCATGTCCGCGGAGAAGTTGTTGAGGGTCAGCGCGCGGCCGTCGGCGAACTGGAGCGCGTAGATGTAGTTCGTGTTCGTCGTCGCCCCGTACACCTGCTGCCGGATGATCGACTGGTAGATCGTGACGATCTGGTCCCATCGGTAGGCCTGCACGCCCGCCGCGGTCGCCCGCACGAACCCGTGGGCGAACAGGTGGAAGCCGAGCTGGCGGGCCTTCTTCGACACCAGCGGCGAGCGCACCAGCACGGCGACCCACGCGGCCACCGGCACCAGCGCGATAAGCCCGAAGACGACGGCCTGCGTCCCGCCCCGGCCGGCGGCGAGGGCGAACATGAGGATGCCGACGGCCGCGAGCAGACCCACGTAGACCAGCGCCGCGGAGCGCTTGCCAGGCTGCAGCGAGGTCACGTACCCGCCGAGCTGGGCCTGCCACGCGGCCTGGACGGCGTCCGCGGGGATCGTCGGCGGCGGCGGGTTCGCGGGCGCGGCCGGGTCCGGCGGCAGCGGGATGCTCAGCAGCTCGCGGGTCGCCTGCCCGGCGGCGGCCGACTCGCGCTCGCGGCGGCGGCCGCCGGCCAGCTGCGCCCCGGCCAGGCCGAGGAACAGCACGGCGATGCCGCCGCCGCTCAGCGCGCCGGTGGTCCGCTGCGACGACAGCTCGTCGTCGAAGGAGTTGACGGTGCGCGTGCCGCTGTCGGAGATGTGGACGCACTGGTCGCCCGGCGACATGTCGTGGCCGTCACAGCTGACGCTGCTCGAGGTGGCGAGGAAGGCCGCGAGGGCGAGGCCGGCCACGCCGACGACGGCGCCGATGACGGCGCCGCGATAGTGCGGGATCATGATGTCCCCCGGGGTGAAAGAGGTGGGTGCGCCATGACACCACATCCCGGTCCCGCGTGTTGTCCCGCCGCTACGGGGTGAGCTGCAGGCGGTAGCCGATCCCGGGCTCGGTGACGAAGTAGCGCGGCCGCGACGGGTCCGGCTCGAGCTTGCGGCGCAGGTTGGCGAAGTGCACGCGCAGGTAGTTGGTCTCCGTCTCGTACCGCGGGCCCCACACCTCGCGCAGCAGCCGCTTGTGCTCCACGAGCTTGCCCTCGTGCCGGGCCAGCACCTCGACCAGGTGCCACTCGGTGGGGGTGAGCCGGATCACGGTGCCGTCCGGGGCGGTCGCCTGCTTCGCGGCCAGGTCCAGCCGGAACGCGGGCGTGGCGAGCACGGGCGCCGACGGGGCCGGGGCGGCGCGGCGCAGGGCCGCACGCATGCGCGCCAGCAGCTCGTCCATGCCGAACGGCTTGGTCACGTAGTCGTCCGCGCCCGCGTCCAGCGCCGCGACCTTGGTGGGCCCGCCGTGCCGGGCGGAGAGCACGATGATGGGCACGCTGCTGTACCCGCGGATGCCCGCCACCACGTCGAGCCCGTCGAGATCGGGCAGGCCCAGGTCGACGATCACGAGGTCGGGCGGGTGGTCGGCGGCCACGGCAAGGCCCCCGGCGCCGGTGCCGGCGGTCAGCACCCGGTAGCCGCGCGCGGCGAAGTTGAGCCGCAGCGCGCGCAGCAGCGGCTCGTCGTCGTCGATGATGAGGACGCTGCTCATGCTCCGGGCAACTCCACCGTCATCGTCAGGCCTCCACCGGGCGTTTCGGACGGGGTGACCGTGCCGCCCATGGCCTCCGTGAACCCGCGCACGATGGCCAGGCCGAGCCCGAGCCCGGCCCCGCCGCGGTCCCCGAGGCGCTGGAACGGCTCGAACAGCGCCGCCCGTTGCGCCGCCGGCACGCCCGGGCCGTTGTCGGCGACGGCCAGCCGGACCCGCGACCCGTGCGCCGCGCCGGTGATGTGCACGCGCGGCGCGGCCGCGAGCGAGTTCGCGACGAGATTGGCCAGCACCGTGGTCAACAGCCCCGGATCGGCCCGCGCGAGCGGCAGGTCATCCGGTACCTCCAGAGCCACCCGGTCGCGCGCGTGCTCGGGATCGGGCAGGTGCAGTACCACCTCGGCCGCCACCGCATCGAGAGCGGTCGGCTCCGGGTGCGCCGACAGCACCCCGGCGCGCAGCCGGCTCAGCGAGAGCAGGTTCTCGACCAGGGCCGTCATGCGGTCGGTCGCGTGCTCGACGGTGGCCAGCAGCTCGGCCCGGTCGTTGTCGGAGAACCGCAGGTCGGGGCTGCGCAGGCTCGACGCGGCGGCCTTGATCCCGGCCAGCGGCGTGCGCAGGTCGTGGCTGACCGCGTCGAGCAGCGCCGTGCGCAGCCGGTCGACCCCGGCCAGTTCCCGGGCCCGGCCGACCGCCGCGCGCTGGCGCTCCACGACGTCCATGGCCACCGCGACCGCGGCCGCCACGAGCACGTACACGACCAGCGCGATCGCGTTGTCGAAGCTCGCCACGCTCAGCGTGTGCAGCGGCGGCACGAAGAAGAAGTTCAGCAGCAGGTCGGCGGCGACGGCGGCGCCGAGCGCGGGCCAGAGCCCGCCCGCCGCGGCGGCGGCGGCGACCGGCACGAGGTACAGCAGCGTGACCGAGGCCAGGGACAGGTGCCCGCGCAGCGGTTCGAGGACCGCGGTCGCCGCGGCGAGCCCGGCGGCCGCGACCACGGTGCCCCGGGCACGGCCGCTGCTCATCCCCCCATCCTGACAGTGTCCGAATTGGCGGTTCGGGGGTACGGCGACCCCACCTCGGATGCAACAATCCCCGCCGTGTCCTCTGATCTCCGATTCGGCCGGCGCGCCATCCTCGGTGGCGGGCTCGCCGCCTCCGTCGCCGCGCTCGCCGGCTGCGGCGGTGACCCGGCCCCGCCCGCGGGGGCCGACCCGTCGGGCTCGGCCTCCGGCGTCCCGGCCGACGCGGCCGCGGCCGAGCCGGTCGCCGCCGACGGGGTGGCCGGGCTGTCCGCATCCGGCTCGCCGGGCGCGGCCGTCTCCGGGCAGGTCCTGTCCGCGCCGTACAGCGGCAAGCTCGTCGACACCCTCAAGCACTACCTCGTGCCGACCACGGACAACCCGAAGCACCCGGGCTACGCCGGGGCGGTCGTGCTCGTCAACGTCGGCGGCAAGGTGACCACGCTCGCCGCGGTGGGCGACGCGCTGCGCTACGGCGCCGGCCCGGTCGAGCTGGCGGCGAAGTCCCGCGTGGCGATGCGCCCCGACTCGATCTTCGACGTGGCGTCGGTCACGAAGGTCTTCACCACGATCCTCGCCCTGCAGCAGGTCGACCGGGGCAGGCTCGACCTGGCCGCGCCCGTCGCGCAGTACCTGCCCGCCTTCGACGGCCCCGGCAAGTCCGCGGTCACCGTGCAGATGCTGCTCACGCACACCAGCGGCCTGCCGGTCGGCCCGTCGATCCCGGAGACGTCGAAGAAGCCGGACTACGCGGCCCGGTGGGAGTACATCGTCTCGACCCCGCTCGCCGACGGCGTCGCGCCCGGGACCCTGTTCCGGTACACCAGCCTCGGCCTCCTGCTCACCCAGCAGATCCTCGAGAAGCTCACCGGCAAGCCGCTCGACCAGCAGGTGAAGGGCGAGCTCACCGGCCCGCTGGGCCTGCGCGACACCGGCTTCAAGCCGCTCGGCTGGCTCAGCGCCGCGGACAAGGCCAACCGCCTGGTGGCGACCGACGCCCGCTCGTCGCGCGGCCTGCTGCGCGGCACCGTGCACGACGACATCTGCAACGTCCTCGGCGGCGTCGCGGGCTCCGCGGGCATCTTCACCACGGCGGCCGACCTGTCCGTGCTCGGCCTGATGCTGCTCGGCGGCGGGCAGTACAACGGCAAGCGCATCCTGTCCGAGGCCACGGTCCGCAACATGCTGACGAACAAGAACTCGGGCCTGCCGGCCACGGACGTCGACCGCCCGAACCGCTCCTCGACGCACGGCATCGGCCTGGAGCTCGACCAGTCCTGGTTCATGGGCCGCCTGGCCGGCTCCGGCGCCTACGGCCACACCGGGTTCACGGGCTGCGAGATCGTCGTCGAGCCGCGCCGCAAGCTGGTGCTGGTCCTGCTGACGAACCGGGCGCACCCGAACTGGAGCTGGGCGAACCCGGACCCGACCCGGGTCGCGGTCGCCGACATCCTCGCCGACGCGATCTAGACGGTGCGGTGGCGCTGGTAGTACCGCGCCACCCGCGCCCGGTTACCGCAGCGCGCGGCCGAGCACCACTGCCGCCGCGGGTTCGCGGGCAGGAACAGCTGGATGCAGTCCGGGGCGGCGCACTGCTTGATCGCGGTCACCGACGGTGACGCCAGCAGCTCGGCCGTCGCCTCGGCCAGCCGCGCCGCGGCCTGCTGCGCGGGCGAGCCGTCGCGGGCCCGGGTCAGGGTGCGCCCGTCCAGCACCGGGTACGCCGGCGCCGCCCGCATGATCGCGTTGAGCCGATCGACGTCGGCGGGGGCGGGCGTCCCCCCGTGCCGGGCGGCCTCGACAGCCCGGGCGGCCAGGGTGCGTACCTCGCGGACGGCGGCCGGCACCTCGTCGTCCCCGTCGGCCGGCCGGCTGTTGATCAGGTCGAGGACCTCCACGCCGACTAATGATACACATCACCGTTGACGCATTAGTGGGCGACGCCCTATGACTAATGCATGAATCGGCTTCCGAAGCATGTGCACGACTTCGTCGACGTCGGCGGCGTCCGCGTCTTCTACCGCGCCGCCGGGCCGGCCGACGCGCCGCCGGTGCTGCTCCTGCACGGGTTTCCGTCGGGCTCGCACCAGTACCGCCGGCTCATGGACGCGCTCGGCGACCGTTTCCGGCTCATCGCGCCCGACTATCCCGGGTTCGGCTTCACGGAGGCGCCGGAGGGTTTCCGGTACACCTTCGAGGCCCTGACCGACGTCATCGACGGCTTCGTCGCGGCCCTCGGGCTCGAGCGGTTCGTCCTGTACGCGTTCGACTTCGGCGGCCCCGTGGGGCTCCGGCTCGCCGCGCGGCACCCGGAGCGCATCGCCGGGCTGGTGCTGCAGAACGCGAACGCGTACGAGGAGGGCCTGAGCGACCTGGCCCGCGCGACGATCGCGGCGGACGAGGTCGGCGAGCTGTTCACCGAGCCCGTGACCCGGGGCCAGTACGAGGGCGGCGTGCCCGATCCGCGCCTGGTCGACCCGGCCGGCTGGACCCTCGACCAGCACTTCCTCGACCGGCCCGGCCGCGTGCGGGCCCAGACCGAGCTCGCCCTGGACTACCGGGGCAACGTGGCGCAGTACCCGCGGTGGCAGCGGTACCTGCGCGAGCACCGGCCGCCGGCGCTGATCGTGTGGGGTACCAACGACGCGTTCTTCACCGCGGCGGGCGCCCGGGCCTACCTGCGCGACCTGCCCGGCGCCGGGCTGCACCTGCTCGACACCGGCCACTTCGCGCTCGAGGACCGGCTGCCCGAGATCGCCGCGCTCGTCGAGGACTTCCTGATCCATCGAAGCTTATTTACTTCCTGACGGAGCCGGGCCAGGATGCGGAGGCATGCAGACCGATCGCGAACCACCCACCAAGCCGGCTGCCACGCGGCGCGCCCTGCTCACCGCGGCCACCGCCGCCGTGCCCGCGGCCGCCCTCACCCTCGCCGGCACCACCCCGGCCCACGCGGAGCCGGCCGCCGGCCTCGACCTGGACACCGGCCCGGGCCGCCGCCCGGCCCCGCAGGCCCCGGACCGCGACCTGCGCCGGCTCCTCGGCGAACTCGACGAGCACCGCATCCGCGCCACGGTCACCCGCCTGGTGGCCTTCGGCACCCGCCACACCCTGTCGAGCCAGACCGACCCGGCCCGCGGCATCGGCGCCGCCCGGGACTGGCTGTACGCCCAGTTCCAGGCGGCGGCGGCCGCATCCGGCGGGCGGATGACGGTGGAGCTGCAGTCCTTCGTACAGCCGCCGGGCGCCCGCAACCCGGAGCCGGTCACGGTGACGAACGTGGTGGCCACCCTGCGCGGTACCGTCGCGCCGGACCGCATCCACGTCGTCTCCGGCCACTACGACTCGCGCGTCACCGACGTCATGAACTTCACCGCCGACGCCCCCGGCGCGGACGACGACGCCTCGGGCGTGGCCGTGGTCCTCGAGCTCGCCCGCGTCTTCGCCACCCGGCCGGTGGAGTCGACGATCGTCTTCGCCGCGTTCGCGGGGGAGGAGCAGGGCCTGTTCGGCTCGACGTACATGGCGGCCCAGTTCAAGGCGGCCGGCGCCAAGGTCGCCGCGATGTTCAGCAACGACATCGTCGGCGCGAGCCAGGCCTGGGACGGCACCCCGCCCGACCCGCGCACCGTACGCCTGTTCGTCGAGGGTGTGCCCACGAGCGAGACCGCGGCCCAGGCCGCCACCCGCCAGAGCGTCGGCGGTGAGGACGACGGCCCGTCGCGCCAGCTCGCCCGCTTCGCCCGCGACGTGGCCGAGAACGACGCCACGGGCATGCGCATCCGCGTCGTGTGGCGCCGCGACCGCTTCCTGCGCGGCAGTGACCACATTCCGTTCCTGCAGCAGGGGTACCCCGCGGGCCGCCTGACCGAGCCCCGCGAGAACTTCGACCACGAGCACCAGGACGTGCGCGTCGAGAACGGCACGCAGTTCGGCGACCTGCCCCAGTTCTGCGACTTCGCGTACATGACCCGGGTCGCGAAGGTCAACGCGGCCACCCTCTGGTCCCTGGCCCAGGCCCCGGCCACCCCGGCGGGCGTGGGCATCGTGGCCGCGGTGCTGACCAACGACACGACGCTGCGCTGGACCCGGGGCGCCGAGCCGGACCTGGCGGGGTACGAGGTGCTGTGGCGCGACAGCACCGTCCCGGACTGGACCCACGTCATCCCGGTCGGCGACGTGACCACGGCGACGATCCCGGTGGCCAAGGACAACGTCCACTTCGGCGTGCGGGCGGTCGACAAGGCGGGCCATCGCAGTCCGGTCGCGTACCCCCAGCCCGTGACCTGAGTCCGCATTTTCCCGAAATCTCCGGGATCCAGCTCGGCGTGGGCCGCATCACTTCGCTGTAATACCCCCCGGGGGTATGCTCACCGGCGACGGATCGGAGGTTCGCGATGGAGATGCACACCCACACGAGCTGGGCCGCGGCGGCCCGGGCGACACTGCACTGCCTCACCGGTTGCGCCATCGGGGAGGTGCTCGGCATGGTCATCGGCACCGGCCTCGGCCTGCACAACGCCGCCACGGTCGTGCTGTCGGTGGTCCTCGCGTTCGTGTTCGGCTACGCGCTGACCATGCGCGGCGTGCTGCGGGCGGGTGTCGGTCTGCGCGCCGCGCTGGCCGTCGCCTTCGCCGCCGACACGGTGTCGATCGCGGTCATGGAGATCCTGGACAACCTGGTGATCGTGACCGTGCCGGGCGCGATGAACGCCGGCCTGACCAGCGCGCTGTTCTGGCTCTCGCTGGCGTTCTCTCTGGTCGTCGCGTTCGTGCTGACGACTCCGGTGAACCGCTGGATGATCTCGCGCGGCCGGGGCCACGCAGTGGTCCACCAGTACCACCACGGCCACTGAGCAACGGCGGCGCAGGCGTCGTCCGGACGGTCCGGCCCGGCCGGGTTCAGGCGGTCGTCACGAAACAGCGGCGGCGCAGCGGTCATACGGTCGTCGTCGAGCGGCGGCGGCGATCCACGGCGCAGGCGTCGCCACCCCCGGGTTGACCGGTGGATGCGTCTCGCCCGGCCGGGTCGCGGGTCGTCAATGAACAGCGGCGGCGCAGGCGTCGTCACTCCGGTTGACCGGTCGATGCGTCTCGCCCGGCCGGGTCGCGCGGTGTCACCGAGGGGTGGCGCCGATGCTGGCCACGGCGGCGGTGCAGGCGTCGAGCCACACGTCGTCGTCGTGACCCCAGGAGTCGTCGCTGTGGGGCTGCCGGTCGGGGGCCGCGATGGCCGCCTCCAGCAGCGGGAGGGCCCCGGCGGCCGCGGGGCCGATCGTGGCCAGGCCGCGCACCGCCTCCAGGCCGCGCGGGCTGTTCGTGGCGTGCTCCAGCAGGAGCGGGACGACGGGGGCCGGGTCGGCGGTGGCATGCCAGTACGCGATTGCGGCCCGCATCGACTGCCACTCGTCCTCGTCCGTGAACATGGCGAGCAGGCGCGGGGCCAGGGCGGACGCCGCGCGACCGGCGGCGGGCAGGGCGTGCAGGGCCTCGGTGCGCTGCCAGGCGCGCGGCGCGTCGAGGGCCGCCTCGGCCGCGGCCAGCAGCGGGTCCGGGTCGCCGGTGAGACGTGCGTAGGCGGCCGCGGCGGGCAGGCGCACGGTCGGCTCGGCGTGCTCGAGCAGCGCGGCCAACTCCGGCACCGCACCGGCCCCGGCCGGACCGAGCGACCCGAGCGCCTCGATCGCGGCGGTCGAAGGGTGCTCCGGCCCGAGACAGCCGCGCAGCACCGAGACCAGCGCCGCGAGATCGCCGGGACCGGCGGGGCCGGCCGCCGGCCCGGCGCCGGGGGCAGAAGCGGCGGGATCGCCCGCCGACCGAGCGGGCCCGGCGGCGCCGAGCGCGACGCGGACGTCCGAGTCGGGCAGAGCGTCGGGTTCAGGGGAGTGCGACGGGCTCACGGCGAGGTCGAGAGTGTGCGACGGGCTAGCGACGAGCTCGAAAAACGCCGGCGGGCTCGCGTCGGCCGCAGCAGCGTGATCAGAAACCGGCGTCGGGCTCGCGTCGGCCGCGGCGGCGTGGTCGGCCGGCGGCGTCGGGCCGGCGTCGGTAAGAGCGGCGTGATCAGAAAGCAGCGTCGGGCTCGCGTCGGCCGCAGGGGCGTGGTCGGCCGGCGGCGTCGGGCCGGCGTCGGTAAGAGCGGCGTGATCAGAAACCGGCGTCGGGCTCGCGTCGGCCGCGGCGGCGTGGTCGGCCGGCGGCGTCGGGCCGGCGTCGGCAAGAGCAGCGTGATCAGAAAGCAGCGGCGGGCCCGAGCCGGCGGGAGCGGCGTGATCAGCAGCGGGAGCGGCGTGGTCGGCAAGCGGCGCGGGAGCGGCCAGCAACCGAGCGGCCGTCGCAATCAGCAGGTTCTGCTCGAACCCCGGCCGGGCCCGCCCGATCGCCGCGATCAGACCGGCCCGCGTCCGCGCCGCCCACGGCCCGAGCCGAGGCAGAGCCGGCTGCAGCGCCTTCAGGTCGAAGACCAGTGCCGTCACCGGCGCCGTGGCCGAGCCCAGCTGCTCGCGGACCGCGCGGCGCCAGCCCACGGCCGGGTTGCGCTCGGTCGTCGCGGCCGTCAGCGCGCTCAGCCGCTCCGACCCCGACAGCTCCGAGAGCGACGGCACCGCCGGTGCGGCCAGGACCCGCGCGATGAAGGCGTCCGCGCGGGTGTCCTGCAGCGAGACGAGCGCCGTCAGGGCCCGGGCCGCCGTCGCGTCCAGGCCCGGTCCGCGCGAGGCCACGGCCCACAGTGCGTCGGCCACCGGCGGGTTGCCCATGCGACCCGCGGCGGCCAGGTGGGACGCGGCCCAGTAGCGCACCGTGGCGTCGGGGTCGTCCAGGCGGGCGGCCAGCAGCGGGGCGAGGGCGGGGGCCGCGGCGCGCCAGGTGCGCATGGGTTCCTCGGCGGCGTAGGCGGCGCCCGCGCGCACCAGGGGGTCGGGGTGCTCCAGCCAGGCGGCGAGGATGCGCACCTGGGCCGGCCAGTCGCGCTCGGCCGCGCTCAGGACCCAGGCCAGCGGGTCGTCGCCGTCCCACGGCAGGCGGGCCACGTCGGGCAGGGTCGCGGGGGCGTCGGCGGCCAGGACGGCGGCGAGCTCGGGGCGGACCGGCGCCGGGCTCTCCCGCACGATGTGCGCCATGGCCGCGGTCACCCGTGGCAGGGGAGCGGGGTCGGCCAGGAACCGCGCGTCGGTCACGCCGCGGCCGTTGAGGGCCAGGATCGCCGCGGCGCGCACCACGGGGCTCGCGTCGGCCGTGGCGCAGTCGCGCAGCGCGGCGGTGTCGGCGGCGTCGTCGACCGCGGCGAGCACGTAGGCGGCCGTGGCGCGGGTGTCCTCCGCGGCGCCTGCGGACAGCAGGCGCAGGTAGGCCGGGCGGCCCGCGGCGACCGCGATGTGGGCGGCCGTCACCCAGGCCAGCTCCCGGGCGATCTGCGCGGTGACCTCGGCGGTGCCCTGCTCGGCGGCGGGCAGGAGGCGCTCGTGCACGTCGAGGTAGGACGAGCCGCGCGCGATCGACGCCAGCAGGTGCAGCACCCCGGCGGTGTCGGCCTCGGGGGCGTCGAGAACCTCGATGAGGAACGGTACGGCGGGCGCGGTCGCCTCGTAGACGGTGCCCTGGTGCCAGATGTTGCCGTACAGAGCGTGCAGCGCCTCGGCGTCGCCCGTCGCCAGCCGGCGCAGCAGGTCGGGGACGTCATCGGCCTCGCCGTAGGCGTGGCTGAGGTCCGGCCAATCCACCGCATCGAGTTCTGTCAGCACGCCCGGCACGCTACCCGGTGGGTACGACACTTTTTTCCGCGGCGCCGTCTAGAGTTGGCACCGGCTGAGCAGATGAGGCGAGTGTGCAGAGCGTCGAAACCGTCCTGGCGTTGATCGTGCTCGCCACCGTCGTGGCCGTTTCCGCCCGCCGGTTCCGGGTGCCCGCCCCCTCGCTGCTCGTGGTCGCCGGCGTCGCCGTCGGGCTGCTGCCGTTCGTGCCGCGGGTGAGCATCGACCCGCAGGTCGTCGCGCTCGTCGTCCTGCCGCCCCTGCTGTACGCCGCCGCCGAGGACCTCTCCTGGCGCGAGCTGCGCCGGGTGTGGCGCCCGGTCACCATCCTCGCGTTCGGGCTCGTGCTCGCCTCGGCCGCCGCCGTCGGGCTCGTCGCCGCCGCCCTCACCGGCCTGCCCGCCGCCATGGCCTTCGTTCTCGGCGCGATCCTGGCCAGCACCGACCCGGTCGCCGTCACCGCGCTCGGCCGGCGCCTGCCGCTGCCGCCCCGGGTCAGCACGCTCCTGCAGGGCGAGAGCCTGTTCAACGACGCCACCAGCCTGGTGCTGTTCCGGGTCGCGGTGGCCGGGGCGGCGGCCGGCGGGGCGCTGTCGTGGCAGCGGGCGAGCGGCCTGTTCGTGCTGCTCGCGGGCGGCGGGGCGGCCGTCGGCGCGCTCGTGGCCGCCTGCGTCGCGGCGATCCGGCGCCGCACCGAGGACCCGGTGCTGGAGACGGTGATCGCCCTGCTCACCCCCTACACCGCGTACGTCGCCGCCGAGGCCGTCCACGTCTCCGGCATCACCGCGGTCGTCGTCGCCGGCGTCATCCTCGGCGGCCTCGCGCCCGGCCTCACCAACCCGGGCATCCGCCTGCAGCTGCACGCCGTGTACGGCACCGTCGTCTTCCTGCTCGAGTCCGTCGTCTTCGCCGTCATCGGCCTCACCCTGCCCGGGTTCGTCGCCGACGTGGCCACCGACCCGCCGCGGCTGCTCGTCGAGGTCCTCGCGGTCACGGCGACCCTGCTCGCCGTGCGGGTGCTGTGGGTCTTCCCGCTGGCCGCGTTCGGCGGCGGGTCGCTGCGCGGCGCCGCCGTCGTGTCGTGGGCGGGCGCGCGCGGGGTGCTGCCCCTGGCCGCCGCGCTGTCGGTGCCCCTCGACCTGCCCGGCCGCGAGCTCACCGTCACCATCACCGCCGCCGTGATCGTCCTCACCCTCACCGTGCAGGGCTTCACGCTGAGCCCGCTGGTGCGCCGCTCGGGCATCGCCGCCAGCGGCGCCGACCAGCGGGCCGAGGAGATCCGCGCCGACTCCGCCACCGCTCGTGCGGCGCTGGCCCGATTGGAAGAGCTGGATTCGGTACCCCCTGAGCCCGCCGCGACCCTCCGCCGCGCCCTGCGCCACCGCATCGACGCACGCCCCGAACCGGCGCCGGAGCACACCCCCCTGCCCGCGGTCCGCCGCGAGCTCATCGCCGCCGAGCTGCGCGAGCTCGACCGGCTCTACGCGGAGGGCGAGATCGGCGACGCCACCCGCCGCCGCCTCCAGCGCCGCCTCGACCTGCGGGACACCGCGCTCGGTGAACCTGAGTAGGCTGGGCGGTCGTGCGAGCGATCCAGTGCACCAGGTTCGGCGGCCCCGAGGTCCTCGAGCTCGTGGAGACCGAAGAGCCCCGCGGCGAGCTGCTCGTCGACGTCGCCGCGGCCGGGGTGAACTTCGCCGACACGAGCCGCATCGCCGGCACCTACCGGCCCGCGCCCGCCCTGCCGTTCGTCCCCGGCACCGAGGTCGTCGGCCGCACCGGCGACGGGCGGCGGGTCCTCGCGCACACGTTCGCGGGCGGCGGTTTCGCCGAGCGTGCGGCCGTCGCGGCCGATGCGGCGGTGGCCGTACCGGATGAGGTCACCGACGCCGAAGCCCTCGCGCTGCTCGTCCAGGGGCTCACCGCCTGGCACGTCCTGCGCAGCTGCGCCCGGCTCGCCGCGGGGGAGACGGTCGTGGTCAACGCGGCCGCGGGCGGGGTCGGCTCGCTCGCCGTACAGCTGGCCCGGCACTTCGGCGCGGGCCGGGTCATCGCCGCGGCCTCGACGCCCCAGCGGCGCGCGCTCGCCCTGTCCCTCGGCGCCGACGCGGCCGTGGACGGCGCCCCCGACGGCTACGCCGAGCGCGTCCGGGACGCCAACGGCGGCCGCCCGGTCGACGTGGTGCTGGAGTCCGTCGGCGGCCGGGTCTTCACGGCCGGGCTGGACGTGCTCGCCCCGTTCGGCCGGCTCGTCACCTTCGGCAACGCCTCCCGCGAGGGCCGCCCGCCGCTCGACCCCGGCGAGCTGTCCGACCGCAACCTCGCCGTGGCCGGCTTCTGGCTGCGCCCGGCGCTCGAGGTCCCCGGCGCCTACGCCGAGCCCCTCCAGGCGATGTTCCGCCTGGTCGCGGCGAAGGAGCTGCGCCCGCCCGCCGGCGCCGAGTACGCGCTGCACGAGGCCGGCCGCGCCTTCACCGACCTGCTGGCCCGCCGTACCACCGGCAAGGTCCTGCTCCGCCCTTAGACGGCCGCACTTAGACGGCCGCCCTCAGACGGCGGCCGCGGCCGGCAGGGTGAAGCAGATGCGCGCGCCGCCGGTGTAGGCGGAGTCGAGCCAGATCCGGCCGCCGTGGTGCTCGACGATGCGCTTGCAGATCGCGAGGCCGATGCCGGTGCCCGGGTAGACGTCCCGCGGATGCAGCCGCTGGAAGATCACGAAGATCTTGTCCTCGAACTGCGGCTCGATGCCGATGCCGTTGTCCTGCACCGAGAAGCGGTGGAAGCCGTCCTCCGGCTCGACGCCGACCACGATCTGCGGGTCCTCGTCGGGCTTGCGGAACTTCACCGCGTTGCTCACGAGGTTCTGCAGCAGCATGGCCAGCAGCGTCGGGTCGCCCTTGACCACGGGCAGCTCGCCGCACTCGAGGGAGGCCGACTCCAGCCGGACCTCCAGGTCGGAGCGCACGCGGCGCATCGTGGCATTGAGGTCGACGTCGGCCACGTTGTCGTACACGCGGCCGACGCGCGAGAAGGCGAGCAGGTCGTTGATGAGTGCCTGCATCCGGGTCGCCCCGTCGACGGCGAAGGCGATGTACTGGTTCGCGCGCTCGTCGAGCTGCTCGGCGTACCGACGCTGCAGCATCTGACAGAAGGAAGCGATCTTGCGCAGCGGTTCCTGCAGGTCGTGGCTGGCGACGTAGGCGAACTGCTCCAGGTCGGAGTTGGAGCGCCGCAGCCGCTCCTCCTGCCCCCGGCTCTCGGCCAGCGCGGTGACGATCCGCTCGCGCATCGCCTCCACGTCGGCGCCCAGCGCGGCGAGGTCCGGCGGCCCCGCGGCCGGCACGTGGTGCTCGAAGTCCCCGTCGGCGACCCGCCGCACCGAGTCCTGCAGGCGCTCGAGGGGCCGCAGCACGACCCGCTGGAGCATCACCGCGATGACGAACAGGCCGACGAGCAGCCCGGCGACGATTATGGCGAAGATGGTGTCGCGGCGGTGGCGGGAGCTGTCCAGGGCCTTGCGCCCGGCGCTGCGGGCCGCGTCGACCCGCTGCTGCAGCACGCCCGCGTCGCCGCGCAGCGCGTCGAACGCCGCCTTGCTCGACACGACCAGCGGCGACCGCGGGTCGGGGTTCGCGATGAGGGGCTGGGCGTACGCGGTGCGCCACCCGGCGGCCGCCCGCTCCACGGCCTCGAGGCGCTCCAGCGCGCTCGGCTCGTCGGCGAGCAGCTGACGCAGCCGGTCGGCGATGCGCTGCTCGGAGGTGACGCCCTCGTTGTACGGGTCGAGGAACTGCCGCTCGCGGGCCAGCACGAACCCGCGCACGGAGGTCTCCTGGTCGACCAGGGCCGCGCCCAGCTCGACGACGGCGGTGGCGGCGGGGGAGATGCGCAGCTGGAGGCGGTCGGAGACCCGGGTGGTGTCGGCCAGGGAGGCGTACCCGGCCCACGACCCGAGCGCGATGAGCAGCGTCATCGCGCCGAGGGTCAGGGCGAAGAGCCGCTGGCTGGTGAGCCGCCGTCGATCCGTCACGCGTGGCAGATTACGACAGGTGGGGCCCCGCCGCCTGATCGGCGCCGACGAGCTCCCTGAGCCGGGTCCGCAGGCGGAGCCGGCCGCCGCCGGTCGTGGTGCAGTGCAGGTTCTCGCCGAGCTGCCGGTACGGCGTGCGCAGCCCGTCGCGCAGCATCGGCACCAGGCACGCGCGCTTGCGCACGACGGCAACGGCGGCGAGCGCGAGGTACACCGCGCTGAGCGCCACCAGCTCGTCGTCGTGCCACCGCGCCAGGATGACCGCGCCGAGCACGAACTGCACCAGGAACAGCCCGAGCAGCGTCAGCGCCGCCCGCAGGCTCAGGGTCAGCTCGAGCAGCAGCGCGATCGCCAGCAGTGACTGGGCCGCGGTCAGCAGCAGCTCGCCGCGCTGGGCGGGCTCGATCGGCAGGCCTGAGGTACCACCGCTGGACACCGCGAAGACCACAGGCAGCGTGCCGACCAGCAGCGTCCACTGGTTGACCTTCGAGGACACCAGGGCGCCGAGCGCCTCGGTGGTGTGCAGGCGGTACGCGTACAACCCGGCCACCAGCAGCTCGGGCGCCTCCGAGGCCAGCGGCGCCACCCACTGCACGAGCAGGAACTGGCTGATGCCCAGCTGCTGGCCGGTGTCGACGAGGCCCGCCGCGAACGGCTCGGCGGCGAGCAGGATGACCGCGGCCGAGACGACGAACAGCGCGACGACAGTGGTGCGGCGCGGGACCTTGGCCAGCCCGCCGACCCACGCCGACGGCCCGATCAGCTCCGGCTCGCCGGCCGGGGCCCGCGACACCCGCCAGCTGTAGGCGACGAAGACCGCGACGAGCACGGCGGTGTCCCACAGCGTGAGGGTCCGCTTGAAGGGCAGGATCAGGCAGTACAGCGAGGCGATGGTGAGAAACGCGAGCGGTACGGCGTCGGCGCGGCCCAGGGTGATCCCGCGCCGCTTCGAGCGCCGCCACGCGATGAGCACGACGGCGACCCAGCCGATGCCGACCAGGATCCGGTTGGCGCCGGTCATGTTGGCCAGCGCGAGGGAGCACGCGGGGGTGCCGTCGCCGCCGGGCGGGTGGCAGTCCGCGCCGTACTGCGCCGCCGCCTCCCCGCCGCGCCAGGTGAAGACGAAGTCGACGGAGTACTCGGGCAGGACCGCGATGAGGGCGAGGACGGCGACGGCCAGCCCGGCGGACACGTCGACCTGGGCCGCCTCGGCCGCCCAGGCGAGCACGAACGCGGCCCCGATGATGGCGCCGCCGAACACGAGCGCGGCCGCGGGGGCGGGCAGGTGCACGCCGGCGAGCGCGACGACCACTCCGGGGACCGTCGCCGCGAGTGCCAGCAGGCCCGGAAGGGGCGGTCGTCGCATGGTCGCCGATGCTACCGGCGCGGTGGCCGGACCGCCCGGTGCGCGCCGCGCGGCGCGCTCCCGGCCGCGGCCGCGGTGCTCAGACCGCCTCGGCGGCGGCGCGGCCCGCGGTGCGGCCCGAGAACAGGCAGCCGCCCAGGAACGTTCCTTCCAGCGAGTTGTACCCGTGCATGCCCCCGCCGCCGAAGCCCGCGACCTCGCCCGCCGCGTACACGCCGGGCAGCGGACTGCCGTCGGCGCGCAGCACCCGGCCGGACAGGTCGGTCTCGAGCCCGCCGAGCGTCTTGCGGGTCAGGATGTTCAGGCGCACCGCGATGAGCGGCCCGGCCTTCGGGTCCAGCAGCCGGTGCGGGGAGGCGACGCGGATGAGCTTGTCCCCGCGGTACGACCGCGCCCCCCGTAGCGCCGTGATCTGCGCGTCCTTCGTGAACGTGTTGGTCATCTCGCGGTCGCGGGCCTCGACGGTGCCCTTGATTGCGGCGGCGTCGAGCGGCACGCCGGGCTCGAGGCGCTGCATGCCGGCGATGAGCTCGTCGAGCGTGTTCGCCACCACGAAGTCGGCGCCGTGCTCCTTGAACGCCTCGACCGGTCCCGGCGCGCCCTTCTTCACGCGCTGCAGCACCTGGCGGACGCTGCGGTTGGTGAGGTCGGGGTTCTGCTCGGAGCCCGACAGCGCGAACTCCTTCTCGATGATCTTCTGGGTGAGGATGAACCAGCTGTGGTCGTACCCGGTGGCGGTGATGTGCCGCAGGGTGCTCAGCGTGTCGAAGCCGGGGAAGCACGGGGCCGGCAGCCGCCTGCCCGTCGCGTCCAGCCACAGCGACGACGGCCCGGGCAGGATCCGGATGCCGTGGTTGGGCCAGATCGGGTCCCAGTTGCGCAGGCCCTCGGTGTAGTGCCACATCCGGTCCGGGTTGATGATCCGCCCGCCGGCCGCCTCGGTGATGCCGAGCATCCGCCCGTCGACGTGCGCGGGCACCCCGGCGACCATCCGCCGCGGCGCCGGGCCGAGCCGCTGGGGCCACGCCTTGCGCACGAGGTCGTGGTCGCCGCCGATCCCGCCCGACGTGACGATGACCGCCCCCGCCGACAGCTCGAACTCCCCGACTGCGGCGCGGGAGCTGCTCTGCCCGCGCGCGACGGTGCTCGGCTCCAGGATCGTGCCGCGCACCACCCCGCCGGGCCGCAGCTCGTCGACGCGGTGCCGGAAGCGCAGCTGTACCTTGTCGGCGGCCCGGACCCGGCGCTCGAACGGCTCCACGACGCCCGGGCCGGTGCCCCACGTGATGTGGAAGCGCGGTACCGAGTTGCCGTGCCCGTCGGCCGGCCCGCCCCCGCGCTCGGCCCAGCCCACCACCGGGAAGAGGCGGTGGCCCATGGCCCGCAGCCAGGCGCGCTTCTCGCCGGCCGCGAAGTGCACGTAGGCCTCGGCCCAGCGCCGCGGCCACTCGTCCTCGGGCCGGTCGAACTGGGCGCTGCCCAGCCAGTCCTGCCAGGCGAGCTCGGCCGAGTCCTTGATGCCCATCCGCCGCTGCTCCGGCGAGTCCACGAGGAACAGCCCGCCGAACGACCAGAACGCCTGCCCGCCGAGGCTCTGCTCGCCCTCCTGGTCGAGCAGGATGACCCGCTTGCCCGCGTCGGCCACCTCGGCCGCCGCCACCAGCCCGGCGAGCCCGGCCCCGACCACGATCACATCCGCATCCACCCGACCAGGCTAGGCACCCGCGTGCCAAAATCGTTGGTGCCCGAAACACATTTTCCGCCGGAGTTTGTCACCCCGGTGACAACAACGGTGCTGACCGCGGTCCGCGCCGCGATGCGCGAGCAGGGCCGCTCGCTCACCGGCGGCCAGGGCCACGGGCTCACCCTGGGTGTCGAGACCGCCGTGGCGACGTTCATCTCCGGCGCCGACCTCGCCCCGACCCTGTCGCTCTTCGCCGAGCTCGGCCGCACCGAGTACCGCGAGGGGCACCGCGTCGACGCGCTGCGCTCGATCCTCACCCTGGGCGCGCAGACGTTCTGGGCCGCGCTCGTGGAGCGCCCGGGGCCGCTGCAACCGCCGCAGTTGTACTCCACCGCCGCCGCCCTGTTCGGCTACGTCGACGCCCTCGCCGGCGCGGCCGCGGAGGGATACCTGGACGAGCAGCGGGACGCGGCCCGGGACTGGGCGCAGGTCCGCCGCCGCCTCATCACGCTGCTGGTCCAGCCCGAGCCGCCGTCCGAGCCGGCGCTGGCGGCCGCCGCCGAGGCCGCGAGCTGGCCGCTGCCCGCGCAGGTGTGCGCGGTGAGCGTCGAGGGCACCGACGCCGAGCACCTGGCCCGGGCCGCGGGCGGCGGGGCGATCGCCACGGTCATCGACGGCGCCACCCGGCTGCTGAGCGCGGGCCCGCTGGACCGCGCGCTGGCCGGCCGCCGCGCGGCGATCGGCCCGACGGTGCCGGTGCGGGAGGCGCGGCGCTCGTACCGCATCTCGCGCAAGGCCCTGGAGCTGCAGCAGGCCGCGCGGCTGCCCGACGGGGTGCTGGACTGCGACGACGTGCTGGTACCGCTGCTGCTGGGCTGGGAGCCCGGGGTCGCCGACCGCCTCGCCGCCCGAGCCCTGGCTCCCCTGGCCGCGCTCTCCCCGGCCGCCCGGCGCCCGCTGACCGAGACGCTGCACGCCTGGCTGCGCTGCCAGGGCCAGGTGATCCCGGCGGCGCGGGCCCTGCACACCCATCCGCAGACCATCCGGTACCGCCTGCGCCGCCTCCGCGAGCTGTTCGGCGACCGCCTCGACGATCCGGACGAGCGCCTGGCCCTGCAGCTCGCGCTGACGGCCGCGTAGCCGTTCTATCCGGTGCGGTAGACCAGGCGGGCCAGGAAGCGGTCGACCTGCTCCTCCAGCGGGGGCCAGGACCGGCCGGGCTGGTTGACGCGCATCGAGATCGCCCCGTGGACGGCGGTCCGCAGGTCCAGCGCCACCGTCGCCGCGTCGTCGGGCGGGGCGTCGCCCGCGTCCATGCACCGCTGCACGGCCGCGGTCGTGCCCGCCGCCACCTCCTCCCGGAAGCTCATGTCGGCGCGCTGGTGCAGCGTCGTCTCGTGCAGGACCTTGAACAGGCCCGGATGCTCGTGCGCCCACGCCCCCAGCACCAGCGCCCGGGCGCGTAACCGTTCCCGTGGGCCGGCCGCCGCGGACTCGGCCTCGGCGGTCGCGGCGGCCAGCTCGGCCTGGCACTGCCGGAGCGCGGCGAGCACGAGCGCGTCGCGGTCCGCGAAGTGCAGGTACACCGACGTCGCCGCGATGCGCAGCTCCCGTGCCACGGCGCGCAGGGACAGCGCCTGGTCGTCACCGAGCTCGTCGAGCAGGCGCAGGGCCGTACGCACGATCTCGGCCCGCAGCCGATCGCCCTGGCCGCGCGGGTTCCGTCCGCGTTCCACGCGCCCATTGTAGGACAACGTTCGTTGCGCTACGGTCGTAGCGCTACAGCTGTACAGTTATCTTCGAGGGGATGGTCATGGACAACAAGGACGTCGTGCGCGCCTTCTACGACGCGGCGATCAACCGCAAGGACTACTCCGCGGCGGCCGGGCTCGTCGGCCCGCGGTACACCCAGCACAATCCCCGCATCGCCGACGGCCTGGCCGGGCTGGAGGAGTTCGTGACGGGCCTGCGGCGGGACTTCCCGGCGCTGCGGGCGGACGTGCGGCGGCTCGTGGCCGAGGGCGACCTCGTCGTCGGGCACGTCCACGGGGTGCGCGTGCCGGGACAGCCGGGCACGGCGATCGTCGACATCTTCCGTCTGGAGGAGGGCCGCATCGTGGAGCACTGGGACGTGATGCAGCCGATCCCCGAGGAGGCGCGCAACGCCAACGGCATGTTCTGACCTCAGGCCAGGAAGAGCAGCGCCGCGCTGATCAGGACCACGATCGCGGTGGCGAAGTGGATGCCGAACGCGGCCGCCTTCGTGCCGCCGTTGCGCAGCACGATCGCGGTGTCGCCGAGCGGGACCAGGGCGACGACCAGCATGTACCAGGCCTCGGCCGTCGTGCCCGCGAAGGCGAGCAGCGCCAGGCCGATCAGGCCGAACGTGATGTCGCGTACGCCCTTGACCGCGAGGTAGGCGCCGTCGCCGGGCACGCCGTAGCCGGTCGCGGCCGGGCGGGGCTGCAGCAGGAAGCGCCCGCCGATGAACAGGATGAACAGGTTGAGGACGATCGCCAGGCCATTCGCCAACATTTCGGAAGCCCTTCGCTAGCGTTGCTAGAAGTCCTGTCGATGCTAACGCTAGCGGTGCTAGAATTGCAAGCATGACTAGCGAAGGCCGGCGGGAACGCGAGCGGGCACTGCGGGAGCGGCTGATCGTCGCGGCGGCGCGGGAGCTCGCCGAGGCGCAGGGCTGGGAGGCGGTGACGACGCGGCGGCTGGCGGAGCGGGTGGAGTACAGCCAGCCGGTCCTCTACAGCCACTTCAAGAGCAAGGACGCGATCATGGCGGCGGTCGCCGTCGAGGGGTTCGCGGACCTCGCGGCGGAGCTGCAAGCGGTCCGGGCCGCGGCCGGCGGGGACCGGGCGGCCCTGGCCGCGGTGGCGGCGGCGTACCTCGGGTTCGCCGACCGGCGGCCCGCGCTCTACGACGCGATGTTCGCCCGGGCCGTCGACCTGCCCTTCGCCGCCGAGGAGACCCCGGCGCCGTTGCGGGCGGCGTTCGGCGCGCTGGTGTCGGCGCTGACCCCGTTCGCGGGCGGCGACGACGTGGAACTGCTGACGGAGACGCTGTGGGCGGCGCTGCACGGGCTGGTGACCCTGACCCGGGGCGACCGCCTGCCGCGGGAGCAGCAGGACCGCCGCCTCGCGATCCTGCTGGCGCGCTTCACGACCTGAACGCCCGGCGAGGTCGGCCGGGGCGGGGTCCGCCACTTCGGAGGTGGACCTCGACGCGAGTGGCTCCGGAGGGGGCAGAGTGGACCCCATGAGTGCGCACAAGGACGCCTACGACGCCGCCCTCGCCGCGGCTGACTCGCACGCCCGGGCCTGGCTGGGCTCGCTCGCCGGGCGGGCCGTGCCCCCGCGCGCCGACGCCGACGCGCTCGCGTCCGTCGTCGGCGGGCCGCTGCCCGCGGAGCCGGCCGACGCCGGTGAGGTCGTCGACCTGCTCGCCCGCTCGGCGGAGCCGGGGCTCATGGCGATGCCGTCCGGGCGGTTCTACGGCTGGGTCATCGGCGGCACGCTGCCCGCCGCGCTCGGGGCCGACTGGCTGGTCAGCGCCTGGGACCAGAACGGCGCCATGCGGTTCCCGACGCCGGCCACCGCCGCGCTGGAGGAGGCGGCCGGCGCCTGGGTGCTCGAACTGCTCGGCCTGCCCGCCGGGGCCGACGTCGGGTTCGTCACCGGCGCCACGATGGCCAACTTCACCGGCCTGGCCGCCGCGCGGCGGCGGGTGCTCGCCCGGCAGGGCTGGGACCTCGACTTCGACGGGCTGTTCGGGGCTCCGCGCATCCGCGTGCTGGTCGGGGAGGAGCGGCACGACACGCTCGATCTGGCGCTGCGGTACCTCGGCCTGGGCGCCCCGACCCCGGTCGCCGCCGACGAGCAGGGCCGCATCCGCCTCGACGCGCTCGCCGAGGCGCTGCACGACGCCGGTGCGGAGCCCACCATCGTGTGCCTGCAGGCCGGGAACGTCCACAGTGGAGCGTTCGACCCGATCGGCGAGGCCTGCGAGCTCGCCCACGCCCACGGGGCCTGGGTGCACGTCGACGGGGCCTTCGGGCTGTGGGCGGCCGCGTCGCCGGGGCTGCGCGGACTCGTGCCGGGGCTCGAGCGCGCCGACTCGTGGGCGACGGACGGGCACAAGACGCTGAACGTGCCGTACGACTGCGGGATCGCGATCGTCGCCGACCCCTCGGCGCTGCGGGCCGCGATGGGCGTCGAGGCCAGCTATCTCATCGAGCCCGCGGGCCCCGGCGGGCCGGCCGACCCGTTCGAGAAGGTGCCCGAGCTGTCCCGGCGGGCCCGCGGGGTACCGGTGTGGGCCGCGCTGCGTTCGCTGGGGCGCAGCGGGGTCGCGGACATGGTGGACGGGTTCGCGCGCAACGCCCGCCGGCTGGCCGGGGGCATCGCCGCGATCGACGGCGCCGAGGTGCTCAACGACGTCGTGTTCACCCAGGTGTGCGCCACGTTCGGCGACGACGAGCGCACGGCCGCGGTGACCCGGGCCCTGCTCGCCGAGGGGCGCGCGTGGATGTCGGGCTCCCGCTGGCGCGGCCGCACGATCCTGCGGGTGTCGGTGAGCAACTGGTCCACCGACGACGACGACATCGACGAGTCCCTGGAGGCCCTGCGCCGCGCGGTGGCCGCGACGGCCTGAGTCACGGCAGGAGGACGATTTTGCCCCGGGTGTGGCGGCGATCCACCTCCTCGAAGGCCTTCGCCACGTCGTCCAGCGCGTACGCGGCGGCGATCGGGATCTCCAGGGTGCCGTCGGCGACGAGCCCGGCCATGTACGTAAGAACATCCACAGTGGACGCGTCCTCGCTGCCCTCGGCCTTCACGCCCAGGCGCTCGGCGGCCTGGAAGGCGATGATGGTGTTGATGCGGTCCTTCGGGATGCCGAGCTCGAGGGCGAGATCGACGTACTGCGGCCCGAACAGGTCGATGAACGCGTCGATGCCCTCGGGCGCCGCCGCGCGCAGCCGGTCCGCGAGGCCCTCGCCGTAGGTGATCTGCTCGGCGCCGTGGGCCGCGAGCCAGTCCCGGTTGGACGGTGAGGCGATGGCCAGGACCCGGGCGCCGAGGTGGTGCAGCAGCTGGACGGTCAGGGTGCCGACCCCGCCGGCCGCGGCCGACACGGCGATCGTCTCGCCGGACCGGGCGCCGACCGCGCGGGTCGCGGCGTAGGCGGTGCAGGCCACGACGTAGAGGGCGCCCGCCACCTCCCACGACAGCGCCGCCGGCTTCGGGATGAGCTGGGTGACCGGCACCGCGGTGTGGGTGGCGTGGCTGGAGCGGGTCCAGGAGAAGCCGAGCACCTCGTCGCCGGGCGCGAACGCGGTAACGCCGGGGCCGGTCGCGGTGACCACGCCGGCCAGGTCGCTGCCCTCGCCGCTGGGGAGCGCGGTCCTGTACTTGAACTCGAGCGCCCCCGTGCGGATACCGCTTTCCCCGGGGTTGACGCCAGCCGCGCGCACGGCGACGACCACCTCACCGGGGCCGGGTGACGGCATCGGGATCTCGGTCACGTACAGCACCTCGGGCCCGCCGAAGGTGTCGAACCGCACGGCGCGAGCGGAAGGGGATGCAGTCATGTTCGTCTCCAGTTGCGCAGGGTGGAAAGGGTGCGGGCGAAGCTGCGCAGGGCGCTACCCGTCAGCGCGCCGCCGAACCACACGGCCAGCTCGGCGTCGAAGATCTCCTCGCCGGCCCGGAGCGCGGCCGAGCCGGCTCCGGTCAGCTCCACAATGGACGATCGCCGGTCCTCGGGGTTGGGCCGGCGCTCCAGCAGGGCCCGGGCGACCAGGCGGTCGACCGCCTGACTGGCCCCGCCGATGGTGATGGACAGGGCGTCGGCGATGTCGTTCACCCGGCACGCCTGGGTGCGGGCCACCACCTGCAGCACGTTGAGGCTGCCGAGGGGCACCGCACCGGCGGCCCGCAGCCGCGCGTCGATGCCGTTCCACAGGTCGGTCTCGAAGCGCACCAGGTCGTCGAAGAGCCGCCGAAGGTCCGTCACTCGAAGTACATTAGCACTAATTACATTAGGTCTAATGTTGTTACGGTCACACCGGGGGCCACCTGGTGTTACTGATCTGTTACATGCGCTCGCCCCCCGGGGGAGGTATGTTCGCGGCGTTAACAAACCCCGACACCCTGCGCGCACACCCCGTCTCCCGATAGGAAAGGAGGCGTCAGGGATGGGCAAGACCCTCAAGATCCTGGCCGCCACCGCCCTGGCCGTCACGCTGGCCGCGACGTCGGCTTGTAGTGACACCCGTAAGGACGACACCGCCGGCGGTGGTGACAGTGGT
>NZ_JBEZDS010000072.1:0-5375 GCF_040648435.1 Dactylosporangium sp. NPDC049140
AAGGGTTTGCAGCTGCGGCGGGAGGACGTGGACCTCGACGATCTGGTGTATCTGGAGCGGGAGCGGCTTACCGCGGAGCGGCCGGGGTTGAAGGTGACGGCGCGGTCGGCGCCGGTGCGGGTGAGCGGGGACCCGCACCATCTGCAGCGGGTACTGCGCAATCTCATGGACAACGCGGCCCGGCATGCGGCGCACACCGTGGAGGTGACGGTCGAGGCTCACGACGGTACCGCCGAAATCACGGTGTCCGATGACGGGCCGGGAATCGCTCCGGTCGATCGGGATCGGGTCTTCGACCGGTTCGTCCGGCTGGATCAGGATCGGTCGCGCGCCGGCGGGGGTACCGGGCTCGGGCTGCCCATCGCGCGGGACATCGTCGCGGCCCACGGGGGCACGCTGACGATCGAGGAGTCCCCGGCCGGCGGCGCGCTGCTGCGGCTGCGGCTCAGGTGACGACGACGTTGCCCATCATCGCCATGTCCTCGTGCTCGAGGTTGTGGCAGTGCATGACGTACCGCCCCGGCTCCTCACCGAACCGCGCCACGATCGTCGCCTGCTCGGCCGGGCGCAGGTCCAGCGTGTCGCGCCACCCGGCGTCGTAGGCCCCCGGCCCCGAGTTGCTGCGGGCCAGCACCCGGAACGTGGCGCCGTGCAGATGCACCGGGTGGTGGAAGTCGCTCGTGAGCCGCCACACCTCGACCGCGCCCCGGCCGACCCGGGCGTGCACCGCGTCCGGCGCGAACGGCACGCCGTTGACGGTCCAGCCCGGCCGGCCCCCGATGACGTCGTGCCGGAACCGCATCGTGCGCGCCGGCACGCCCCGCCCCGCCGCCAACCCCGCCGTCAAACCCGGCTCGCCGGGCAGCGTCGCCGGGACCGCGGTGTCGTCGGCGGCGGCGCGCACCACCCGGAAACGCATGACCCGGGCGGTACCGCCGGCGCCGAACGCGTTCAGCACGGTGACCTCCTGCCCGGTGCGGTACCGGCCGAAGTCCACCACCACGTCGAACCGCTGCGCCGGAGCCAGCTCGACCGCGTCGTGGCGCACCGGCCGCTCCAGCAGCCCGCCGTCCGCGCCGACCTGCACGAACCCGCCCCCGCCAGGCGGCGGTGGGTCGAGGACGAGACGGTACCGGCAGGCGTTGGAGGCGTTGAGCAGCCGCAGCCGGTAACGGGCGCCGTCCACCTCGGCGACCGGCCACGGCGCGCCGTTGACCAGGATCACGTCGCCGAGCACGCCCGCGCCGAAACCGTCGCGGACGCCGGGCCGGACCAGCGCGGGGTCGAGGCTCGGGTACAGCAGCTCGCCGTCGGGCCCGAACGAGCGGTCCACGAGCATCAGCGGCAGGTCCCGCCCGCCCCGCGGCAACGGCACCTCGTCCTCGGCGGCGTCGGTGACGAGGTGGAAGCCGGCCAGGCCCCGCCACACGCTCGGGCCCGTGAAGTCCATGCGGTGGTCGTGGTACCAGAGCGTCCCGGCGGGCTGGCGCATCGGGTAGCGGTACTCGCGCTCGCCCGTCCGGATGACGGCGTGCTCGTCGAACATCCCCGGCATGTGCGCCGCATGGTCGCCGCCGCCGCCCGCGGGCAGCAGCAGGTCGGTGGGGTAGCCGTCGGACGCGGCCGGGGTGCGGCCGCCGTGCAGGTGCGCGACCGTCGGCACCGGCAGCTCGTTGCGGTGGCGCACCACGATCGGGCGCCCCGAGCGCGAGACGATTGTCGGGCCGGGGAAGCTTCCGTTGTACCCCCAGATCTCCGTCGCGACGCCGGGGAGGATCTCGGCCCGGGCGACCCGCTGCACCACCTCGTAGTGCTCGCCGTCGGCGTCGGTCCGCACCGGCCGCAGGACCGGCGGGATGGGCAGCGGCACGGCGAACGGCGGCGGCAGCGGCCGCCGGCTCGGCAGCAGCAATCCGGTCGACGTCGAGCCGCGCCAGCCGCCGGCGAACGGGACCGCCACCCCGGCCGCGGCGGCGAGCGCGCCGAGCAGCGTGCGGCGCTTCACGCGGCCCGCCCGGCACTTTCCACGGGCTGCCCGGCGCTCTCCGCGGGCCGCTCTGCGTTTTCCGCGGGTCGTTCTGCGCTCTCCGCGGGCCGTTCTGCGTTTTCCGCGGGCCGCCGTTCTGCGTTTTCCGTGGGCCGCCACGACCAGACTGCCAGCGCGGCGGCCAGGCCGATGATGCTCACGCCCAGCGGGACGTGCACCGTGAGCATCCGCGCGAAGCCGACGACGATCTGCAGCGCGATGAGCCCGAACAGCCCCAGGCACGCCAACGCCGGCCACAGCGGACCCCGCCCCGGCCACCGGACCAGCACCCCGGCCGCCGCGGCGACGAGGACCGCGATCCCGCTGTAGGTCGCGTTCGCCCGATGCGTGGGCAACGCCCCGAACGTGCCCGCGAGGAACTGCCCGGCGAACACCGCCTGGTCGAACAGCATCACCGCCGCGGTGCTCATGGCGACCCGGAACGGCCAGCGCATGCCCGTCTCCTCTCACTCAAGATGTTCTCACATGAGACTGTATCAGGTGCGACTATACTGCCCGTATGGAGTACAGCCTCGGCCCCCTGCTCCGCCTGGCCGCCAAGCGGGCCGCGGACGCGTTCGCCGCCGCGCTGGTCCCCCTCGACATCGAGGGCCGCCACTTCGGTGTGCTGCTCAACCTGAATCGCGGTGGCCCCGCGAACCAGCGCCGCCTCGCGGGGGCGACCGGCAGCGACAAGTCCACGATGACCCGCACCATCGACGAGCTGGCCGCCCGCGGCCTGGTGGTGCGCCGCGCGACCGAGGCCGACCGGCGCGTGAACGTGGTCGAGCTGACCGAGGCCGGCCGCGCCCGCTTCGCCGAGGCCGAACGCGTGGCGGCCCGGGTCAACGACGAGCTCCTGGCGCACCTGACGCCCGAGGAACGCGACGGCCTGCGCGACCACCTGCGCCGCTTCGTCGAGGCATAGGGGCTGGTATGGGCCGTAGAGCCGCGGCGATTGCCGCACTCCTGTGCCTCGTCGCCGGCTGCGGCAACGCGCCGACGCCGGCACCGACGACGTCCGCGCCTCCGGCGGCACCGACCCCGTCCGCATCCCGGTCGGCGCCGCCGGTCGCATCGCCGGCGGCCCCGGGTCACGTCGTCGTGGTCGTGTTCGAGAACAAGGCCGACCGGCAGATCGCCGGCAGCGCCGACGCCCCGTACCTGAACACCCTCATGGCCCGCGCCGCGGTGTTCACCGACGCGCACGGCATCACCCACCCGAGCCAGCCGAACTACCTCGCACTGTTCTCGGGCTCGACCCAGGGCGTCACCGACGACCACTGCCCGGTACGCGCGGGCGCCGCCCCGAACCTCGCCCAGCAGCTGCAGGCGACCGGCCGCACCTTCACCGGGTACTCCGAGGACCTGCCCGCACCCGGGTTCCGGGGCTGCTCCAGCGGGCGGTACGCGGCCAAGCACAACCCCTGGGCCGACTTCGACACCGTGCCCGCGGAGGCGAACCAGCCCTTCAGCGCGTGGCCGGCCGACCCGGCGAGCCTGCCGACCGTCGCGTTCCTGATCCCGAACCTGTGCAACGACATGCACGACTGCGGCATCGCCACCGGCGACGCCTGGGCCCGCGCGCACCTCGACGCGTACGTACGCTGGGCCGACACGCACGACAGCTGGCTCATCGTGACGTTCGACGAGGACGACGGCCGCGCCGGCAACCGGATCCTGACCCTCGTCGCGGGCGCCGGCGTCACCCCGGGCCCCCGGACCGGCCGGGTCGACCACTACTCGGTGCTGCGGACGATCGAGGACCGCTACGGCCTGACCCCCCTGGGCGCAGCGGCGACCGCGGCGCCGCTCGGCGTGGGCGGCTGAAACGGATCGACGCCCGGGCCGCGGGGGCCGGGCGTCGACGCCGTCGTGGTCAGGCCGCCACGAACGTCCGGCGGGACCTGTGGCCACCGTCGGCTCCGGGGCGGGTGAACCCTCCGGGCCGTGGACAGCCGGCAATATACTCAGTATGCTACGGCGCATGATATCGAGTGCGGGGGCGTCATGAGCATCAGGTACGCGCTGCTGGCGCTGTTGAAGGAAGGGCCCAAGTACGGGCTGCAGCTGCGCGAGGAGTTCGAGGCGCGCACCGGCGAGGTGTGGCCCCTCAACGTCGGGCAGGTCTACACGACCCTGCAGCGGCTGGAGCGCGACGGCCTCGTCGAGTCCGACGACGACGCCGAGCCGGGCCCCCAGAAGGGCTTCCAGATCACCGCCGAGGGGGCCGAGGAGCTGGCCACCTGGCTGCGCACGCCGCCCGACCTGGCCTCGCCGCCGCGCGACGAGCTCGTCATCAAGGTCCTGATCGCGGTACGGCTGCCCGGCGTCGACGTCCACGAGGTCATCCAGGAGCACCGGCGGTACCTCGTCGAGCTCATGCAGCAGTGGACCCGCCTCAAGGAGGAGGAGGGCGACCTCGACCTGAGCCTGGCGCTCGTGGTCGACGCCGAGCTCTACCGCCTCGACTCGGTCGTGCGCTGGCTCGACACCGCCGACGGCCGGCTCAAGCGGGCCTCGCTCGAGCCGCCCGCCCCGGCGCGGGCCGCCGCGGGGCCGCAGATCCGGCGGCGGGCGGGGGTGCGGCGATGAGCGGGGTGCTGGAGCTGCGTCAGGTGTCGAAGACCTACCTGGACGGCGCCGACGAGGTCCACGCGCTGCGCGAGGTGGATCTGACCGTCGAGCCCGGCAAGCTGGTCGCGGTCATGGGCCCGAGCGGCTCGGGCAAGAGCACGTTGCTGACCATCGCCGGGGCCCTCGAGTCGCCGACGGCCGGCGAGGTGCTGATCGCGGGGCAGCCGTTGTCGGAGATGTCCCGCGACGACCGGGCCCGGCTGCGGCGGCGCGCCATCGGGTACGTCTTCCAGGATTTCAACCTCCTGCCCGGCCTCACCGCCGCCGAGAACGTGGCCCTGCCGCTGGAGCTCGACGGGATCAAGGCCGGCAAGGCGCGGGCGGCCGGGCTGCGCGCGCTGGAGGAGCTCGGCCTGGCCGAGCGCGCGTCGCGGTTCCCGGACCAGCTCTCCGGCGGCGAGCGGCAGCGGGTGGCGATCGCCCGGGCGGTGGTGGGGGACCGCCGGCTGATGCTGGCCGACGAGCCCACCGGCGCGCTGGACTCGGCCAACGGCGAGGCCGTGATGCGGATGATGCTGGCCGCCTGCAAGCGGGGGCTGGCCGCGGTGATGGTGACCCACGACGCGCAGCTGGCCTCGTGGGCCGACCGGGTCCTGTTCATCCGCGACGGGAGCGTGGTCGACCGTACCGCCCCGCGCCCCGGGCCCGACTCGCTGCTGACCGGGGAAGCCGCCCGATGAGCGGTAGGGAGCGAAGCGGAGGTCGCGTCATG
>NZ_JBEZDS010000072.1:5472-13363 GCF_040648435.1 Dactylosporangium sp. NPDC049140
ATGAGCGGTACGGAGCGAAGCGGAGTGGCCGCTCGTCAGCTGGCACAGCTTTCGTCAGGGCGCGGCCGGAGCGAAGCGGAGGTCGCGTCATGAGCGGTACGGAGCGAAGCGGAGTGGCCGCTCGTCAGCTGGCACAGCTTTCGTCAGGGCGCGGCCGGAGCGAAGCGGAGGTCGCGTCATGAGCGTCGCGGTGCAGGACCGGCCGCTGGTGCTCGGCACCGGCCACGGCGGGATGCCCGCGCGGCGGGCCGTGGCGCGGTGGGCCTGGCGGCTGTTCCGGCGCGAATGGCGCCAGCAGCTGATCGTCCTGGCCCTGCTGGCCCTGGCCGTCGCGGCCACCACCGCCGGCCTCGGCATCGCCGCGAGCGCCCCGTCGGAGGCGGCGATCTTCGGCACCGCCGATCACCTGGTGACGCTCGAGGGCACCGGCGACCGGATCGCGTCCGGCGTCGCCACGCTGCGCGGCTCGTTCGGCACCGTCGACGTCATCGAGCACACCAAGCACATCGCGGTGCCCGGCTCGGCCAACGGCATCGACCTGCGCGCCCAGGACCCGCGCGGGGTATACGGCGGCACGATGCTGCGCCTCGACGAGGGCCGCTGGCCGCAGGGGCCCGGCGAGGTCGCCGTCACCGGCCGCGCGGCGAGCCTGCTCGGCCTGCATCTCGGCGGGCCGTGGAACCAGGACGGCCGGGCGCGGACCGTCGTGGGCGTGGTCGAGAACCCGTGGAACCTGCGGGACACGTTCGCCCTCGTGGCACCGGGGCAGACGGCCGCCGTCGACCACGTCGACGTGCTGCTGCGGGTGTCCTCGGACGAGTACCGGGCCGGGGCGCGGCCCCCGGGCGCGTCGACCCAGGTCCGTTCGGACGAGAGCGGCACCGCCCAGGCGATGGTGCTCATGCTGGCCACGATCGGGCTGGTGTTCGTCAGCCTGCTGGCGGGCGCCGGGTTCACCGTGATGGCCCAGCGGCGGCTGCGCGCCCTCGGCATGCTCGGCGCGATCGGCGCGAGCCACCGGCACATCCGGCTGGCGCTGCTGGCCAACGGCGCGGTCGTCGGCGCCGCCGGCTCGCTCGCCGGCGCCGTCCTGGGCAGCGCCGGCTGGATCGTGCTGAGCCCGCTGCTGGAGACGCCGCTCGGGCACCGCATCGACCGGTTCGCGCTGCCCTGGACGACGGTCCTGCTGGCCGTGCTGCTGGCGGTCGTCGCGGCCGTCGCCGCCGCGTGGTGGCCCGCCCGGGCGGCCGCCCGCGTGCCGGTCGTGGCCGCGCTCTCCGCCCGTCCGGCCTCGCCCCGCCCGGCCCACCGGTTCGCGGCCCTCGGCGTCGTCCTGCTGGCGGCCGGCCTGACCGCGCTGTACCTGGCCCAGCAGACGAAGCCGCCGTTCATCATCGGCGGCGTGCTCGCCACGTCGGTGGCCCTGCTGCTGCTCGCCCCGGTCGGTATCGCCGCCGTCGGGCGCCTCGCCCGGCGGGCACCCCTGGCGCCCCGGCTGGCGATGCGGGACCTGACCCGGTACCGCTCCCGGTCCAGCGCCGCGCTGGCCGCGATCGCGCTCGCCGTCGGCATCGCCGCCGTCGTGACCCTCGGCGCCGCCGTCACCGTGGCCAAGGCCGCCGCGCCCACGGGCGGCAACCTGCCCCGCGACCAGATCGTCGTGTGGGTGTCGCAGGAGAAGTTCTACGGCCCGGTGCCGGTCGTCGCGCCCGCGGAGGCCGACGCGCTGAGCAAGCAGGCCGATGCGATCGCCGCGGACCTGCACGCCGCCGCGACGGTCCCGCTGATGGGCGTCTCCGACCCGAACGTGCCGCTCGAGCGGGGCGGCCGGCCGCCGGTGACGCTGGCCAAGCCCCACGACCCGGGCCCCGGCTCGCCGGGCGGCGTGATGTACAGCAGCGCCGACATGATCGGGATCTTCGTCGCCACGCCCGAGCTCCTGGCGTACTACGGCATCGACCCGGCGAGCGTCAACGCCGACGCCGACCTGCTCACGCCCCGCGCGAGCATCGCCGGCTACGACCTGGCCGGCGGCGGCCGCGGCGGTCCCCCCGTCCAGCCGGTCCTGCAGCACGTGACGCTGCCCGACTACGGGTCCCTGCCCAGCGTGCTCATCACGGCGCACGGCATACAGCGGCTGCACTACGCCGCGGTCCCCGTCGGCTGGCTCGTCGACGGGCCCGGCGCGCTGACCACGGCCCAGGTCGACAAGGCCACCCAGACCGCCGCCGCGGCCGGGCTCAGCGTCGAGTCGCGCCCGACCGGGAGCGACGAGGCCCGGCTGGCCGACCAGGTCACCGCGGCCGGCATCGCGCTCGCGCTCGGCGTGCTCGCCATGACGGTCGGCCTGATCCGCAGCGAGACGGCCCGGGACCTGCGCACCCTGACGGCGGCCGGGGCCCGGCGCGGCACCCGGCGCGCCCTCACCGCGGCGACGGCCGGGGCCCTGGCCCTGTGCGGGGCGGTCATCGGCACCGGGTGCGCGTACCTGGCGATGCTGGCCTGGTACCACCGGGAGACACACTGGCTGGGCCATCCGCCGCTGCTCAACCTGGCGGCGATCCTGGTCGGGCTACCGGTGGTCGCGTACCTCGGGGGCTGGCTCCTGGTCGGCCGGGAGGCGCGCGGCATCGCCCGCCAGGCGCTGGAGTGATCCGAGCCGCCGGCGGCCCGGCGACGCAGTGAACGCGGGGCGCAGCGCGGCGCCGACGCCGGCGAGGACCGATCCGGCGAGCAGCCAGCCACCCAGCACGTCGGTCGGCCAGTGGGCGGTCAGCGCCACACGGCTGATGCCGACCAGCCCGGCCCACCCCGCGGCGGCGCCGACCAGCGCCGCCCGGGACCGGGCGCCCGGCATCAGCCGCCAGAGCAGCACGACGACGATCCCGGCGGCCACGGTCGCCGAGGTCGTGTGCCCCGACGGGAAGGCCCAGCCGGCCGTGGCGGTGAGCCGCTCGGCCGGCCGGGGCCGGTGCACCAGCGCCAGTACGGTGAGCCGGGCCGCGGTCGCGACCGCCGAGGCGCCGAGCAGGAAGGCGAGCCCGGCCCGGTCGCGGCGGGCGAGCGCGAACAGCACCCCGACCGGCAGGGCGATCAGCAGCACGGCGGTGTCGGCGCTGTGGGTGACGGCGGACATGACGGTACGCCAGGCGCGATGCCCGGTCGCGAACCGCAGGGCGGCCCCGTTGACCGCGGCGTCCCCGCGCACCAGCGGGCCGAAGCGCATGGCGACGAGCCCGGTCAGCGTGGCGAAGGCCAGCGCGAGGACAACGGCGACGACCCGCCGGTCGACCGCCTTCTCAACGATGGCGTGAATACGGCAAGCGTAACTCCGACATGCTGTAGTTGGTACCTATCGAAGATGTGTCCGGCGCGCTTTTCCTCAGGTGCCCGGGTCGGCCGGGAGCATCACCGTGACGCGCAGGCCGCCGCCCGGGTTGGGCCGGGCCCGCACCGTCCCGCCGTGGATCTCGGCGATCGCGGCGACGATCGTCAGGCCCAGGCCGAAGCCGTCCGCGCTGGTCCGCTCGTGCAGGCGGCGGAACGGCTGGAACAGCGCCCCGACCGACTCCGGGGTCACCATCGGGCCCCGGTTGGTGATCTCCAGCCGGACGTGTCCGTCCACTGTGGACGTCGTGAGCCACACGTCGCCGCCGGGCTCGTTGTAGCGCACCGCGTTGTCCACGAGGTTCGCGGCGAGCCGTTCCAGGAGGATCGGGTCGCCGAGCGTGGTGGCCGGCTCCAGCGCCAGGTGGGTCCGGCGGTCGCGCAGGTCGATGCCGTCGAGGGCGTCTTCGGCCACCGTGGCGAGGTCGGTCGGTTCGCTGACGGCGGGGCCGCCGTTGCTGCGGGCCAGGGTCAGCAGCGCCTCGATCAGCATCTCGGCATGCTCGACGGCGGCCCGCACGTCGCGGGCCATGCCGATCAGCTCGGCCTCGGTCGCGTGCGGCTTGGCCAGCACCACCTCGACGCTGGTGCGCATGACGGTGAGGGGCGTACGCAGCTCGTGGCTGGCGTTGGCGATGAACTGCCGCTGCCCCTCGAACGAGCGCTGGAGCCGGTCGAGCATCCCGTCGAACGTGTCGGCGAGCTCGCGCAGCTCGTCGCGCGGGCCGCCGAGGGCCACCCGGGCCGACAGGTTGTGCTCGGTGGCGGCCCGTGCGGCCGCGGTGAGCCGGTGCACCGGGCGCAGCACCCGCCCGGCGACGAACCAGCCGGCCACGGCGGCCAGCAGCGTCGCGGCGCCGAGGCTCAGCCCCGACTGCCACAGCAGCGAGTCGAGGGTGGCGTCGCGCTGCGACTCGACGCCGGCGATGACGCCCTCCTCGTAGGCCCGCTGGCACTTGTTCCGCAGGTTCTGGTCCTCGGTCGGCTGCCCGTTGAGGATGCGCTTGCAGGCGTTGATGAACTCGTCCGGCGGCCGGTCCTTCTGGCCGGCGGGGCTGCTCAGGCGCGGCGCGTCGCCGGTGTCGGTCGGCTGCTGCAGGCTCGCGGCGAGCAGCCCGTAGGTGATGGCGACGAGGGCGACGCCGCACAGGGCGAACAGCAGCGTGTACAGCAGCGTCAGGCGGACGCGGACGGTGAGCCGGGGGCGTCTCACATCCGGTAGCCCTTGCCGACGACGGTCTCGATGAGCGGCGGGGCGCCGAGCTTGCGCCGCAGGCGGGTCAGCGTGACCGAGACGATGTTGCTGAACGGGTCGACGTGGGCGTCCCAGACGTGCTCGAGGAGCTCCTCGGCGCTGACCACCGCGCCGTCGGCGGCGACGAGCACCTCCAGCACGCCGAACTCCTTGCGGGTCAGCGACAGCGGCCGCCCGGCGCGGCTGGCCCGGTGCCGGGCCCGGTCGACGGTGAGGTCGCCGCGGCGCACGACCGGCGGCGCCGACGGGGCCCGCCGGGCCAGGGCCCGCACCCGGGCGACGAGCTCGTGGAAGGCGAACGGCTTGCCGAGGTAGTCGTCGGCGCCGAGCTCCAGCCCGTCGACGCGGTCGTCGACCCCGGACGCGGCGGTCAGCATGAGGATGCGCGCGCCGTCGACGGCGGCCAGGGCGCGGCACACCTGGTCGCCGTGCACGACCGGCAGGTCGCGGTCGAGCACGACGACGTCGTAGCCGGTCTCCGCCGCGCGGGTGAGGGCGGCGCCGCCGTCGTGCACGACGTCGACCGCCATGCCCGCGTCGCGCAGCCCCTCGCCGATCCGCGCGGCAAGCGTCGCGTGATCCTCGACCACCAGCACCCGCATGCCGCCCATTGTGCGCCGCCGCGCATGACATCCGTCCGACATGGCGGGTAGCGCCCGTGTCACGGGTCCGCGCGTAGATGTGGTGGGCATGAGAATCGGACTGCTCACCGTCGCGGCGCTGGCCGTCGCGGCGCTTACCGCATGCAGCTCCAGTTCGTCGCCCGGCGTACCGAGCCTGGGCGGGACCGGGCAAGCGACGGGCACGGCCGCCGGCGGGTGCCTCAGCGCCTCCGCCGGCCTCGACCAGCTCACCCAGGGGGAAGGCGGCGGGGACGGCAAGGGCGGCGCGAAGCCCTCCGGCGCGCCGGAGCAGTCCGGCGTCCCCCAAACTTCCGGCGGCGACCTGGGCTACCAGCCGACGTGCGCCGGGGCGACCGGCGACGCGCGCAAGAACGCCCTGCACGCCGCGGCCGACTGCATCCGCCAGCACGGCATCCCGACGTATAAGGACCCGGTCCTCACCGCCGACGGCCACGTGTTCACCGACGCGCGCAGCCTGCACGACGCCGAGGAGACCGCCGTCCTGGCGGCCGCGGACGCGTGCAAGGACCTGATCGTGGCCGCGCAGCTCGTGCCCGACGGGCAGGCGCCCGCGCCGCCGAAGCTGGTGCAGGCCGGCGTGAAGTCGGCGCAGTGCATGCGCGCCAACGGCCTGCCGAACTTCCGGGACCCGAACGCCAACGACCTGTTCACGCCCGGCCACGGGTTCGGCATGCACCCCGAGGACCTGCCCGGGGACAAGAGCGATCCGACGGTACAGCACGCGCTCGAAACGTGCCGCCCGATCCTCGACGCCGAGGCTCGCGCCTCCAGCCTGGGGAGTCTGGCGGAATGAACCGGCGCACGCTCATGACGACGTCGGCCGCCGCGGTCGCCGTGACCGCGACCGGCGGCTGGTTTGCCTGGCGCTACCCGGGCGGGGCGAGCCCGGCCGCGGCCGAGGTGCCCACCACGACGGCGAAGGTGAGGCGAACCGACCTGTCGACCAGCACGCAGGTGTCGGGCGCGCTGGGGTACCGCGGCGACTACAGCGTGGTCGCCCAGGGCGCCGGCGGCACCATCACCGCCCTGCCCGACCCGGGCACGGTGGTCAACCGCAACGACGCGGTCTACGAGGTGGACAACCGCCCGGTGCGGCTGTTCTTCGCCGACCGCCCCGCCTTCCGCCCGTTCGAGTCCGGCATGACGGCCGGCCCGGACGTGCGGGCGCTGGAGGAGAACCTCAAGGCCCTCGGTTACCTCGCCTCCGCCGACGGTACCTTCACCGCCGCCACGGCCACCGCGATCCGCCGCTGGCAGCGGGCGACCGGCCAGACCGTCACCGGCCGCGTCGAACTGGGCGAGGTCGTGTTCCAGCCCGGCGCGATCCGGGTCAACGTGGTCACCGCCAAGCTCGCCGTGGAGGTCCACGGCGGCGAGCCGGTGCTGACCGCGACGTCGACCACGGCCGTGGTGACGATCAACGTGCCCGCGGGCCAGACCTACCTCGTGCACCCGGGCGACACGGTGAACATCACGCTGCCGGACCACAGGAAGGTCGAGGGCAAGGTGGCGTTCCTGTCGCCGGTGGCCGACCAGCCGCAGCAACAGCAGGACCCGGGCCGCGGTGGGCCCGTGCTCGTGCCCGGGATCGTCACCCTGAACAACCCGCAGCTGGGCACCAACCTCGACCGGGCGCCGGTCCAGGTCGCCATCACCGACGCCTCGGTCACCGGCGTCCTGGCGGTGCCGATCACCGCCCTGGTCGCGCTGGCCGGCGGCGGGTTCGGCGTCTACCGGCGCAACGGCGCCGAGCGCACCCTGGTCGGCGTCACCCCCGGGCTGTTCTCCGACACCCTCGTCGAGGTCAAGGGCGACGGCCTGCACGAGGGCGACGACGTGGAGGTACCGTCATCGTGACCGCCGCCCTCGAACTGCACGGCGTCGCCAAGACCTACCCGCCGCCGACGACCGTGACCGCACTGTCCGATGTGGACCTCGTGGTCGAGCACGGCGAGACGGTCGCCATCACCGGCGCGTCCGGGGCCGGCAAGTCGACGCTGCTGAGCATCCTGGGCACGCTGGAGCGGCCCACCGCCGGCACGGTCCGCGTCGCCGGTACCGACACGTCGAGCATGTCCGACGCGGAGCTGTCCGGCGTGCGGGCGTGGCACATCGGCTTCGTCTTCCAGCAGTTCTACCTGCTCGACCACCTCACGGTGCTGGACAACGTGGCGACCGGCCTCATGTATCGGGGGATGCCGGCCGGCACGAGGCGGGAGCGTGCCGCCGCGGCGCTGGAGCGCGTCGGGCTGGAGGGACGGATGCGCCACCGGCCGGCCCAGCTCTCCGGCGGCGAGCGGCAGCGGGTCGCGATCGCCCGGGCGGTCGTCGGCGGGCCGGCGGTCCTGCTCGCCGACGAGCCGACCGGCAACCTCGACAGCGGCAACGGTCACGAGGTCAT
Source organism: Dactylosporangium sp. NPDC049140 (assembly GCF_040648435.1). Lineage (NCBI taxonomy): Bacteria > Bacillati > Actinomycetota > Actinomycetes > Micromonosporales > Micromonosporaceae > Dactylosporangium > Dactylosporangium sp. NPDC049140. Next base: position 13,160 of record NZ_JBEZDS010000072.1, read on the forward strand.
CGCGCTGCTCGCGGGGCTGCGCGACACCACGGTCGTGCTCATCACCCACAACGCCGAGGCCGCGGCCGCGATGCGGCGGCAGGTCCAGCTGCAGGACGGGCGGGTCGTGCACGACTCGGGGGCCGCCGCGTGAGCGGTCCGGAGCGGAGCGGAGGGGCCGTGAACCAGGGGCACAGTGTTGTCGCGCCGTTGCCGGAGCTTGCG
>NZ_JBEZDS010000072.1:13459-38327 GCF_040648435.1 Dactylosporangium sp. NPDC049140
TGCGGAGGTGACGGTGAGCGGTCCGGAGCGGAGCGGAGGGGCCGTGAACCAGGGGCACAGTGTTGTCGCGCCGTTGCCGGAGCTTGCGGAGGTGACGGTGAGCGGTCCGGAGCGGAGCGGAGGGGCCGTGAACCAGGGGCACAGTGTTGTCGCGCCGTTGCCGGAGCTTGCGGAGGTGACGGCGTGAGGGCGCGCAGCCGTCTGCGGGCGGGCGATGCCCTGGCCGTCGGTACCGTCGGCCTGCGCGCCCGCCGTGTCCGCTCGACGCTGTCGGCGCTGGGCATCGCGATCGCCATCGCCGCGCTGGTCGCGGTGCTCGGCGTCGCCGAGTCCTCGAAGCAGCAGCTGCTGGACGAGCTCGGCCGGCAGGGCAACCTGCTCACCGTCGCCACCGGGCAGACGTTCGACGGCCGCCCGACCCCGCTGCCGATCACCGCGCAGACGATGATCGCCCGCATCCCGCCGGTGCTGGCCACGACCGCGGTCGGCAACGTCGACGGCGCCACGGTACGGCGCACCGACCGGATCCCGCCGCAGAACACCAACGGCATCAACGTGCTGGCCGCGCAGGCGTCGCTGCCGGACACGCTGTCGGCGCGGATCCTGCGCGGCAGCTACTTCGGGCCGCTCGCCGAGCGGTACCCGGAGACCGTGCTCGGGTACTCCGCCGCGCAGAGCCTCGGCATCGACCGGCTCACCGAGCAGACCCAGGTCTTCATCGCCGGGCGGTACTTCACGGTGGTCGGGGTCCTCGACCAGGTGGGCATCGCCCCCGAGATCGACACCGCGGCGCTGATCAGTTTCGGCGTCGCCGACCAGCTGTTCGGCCTGGGCGGCGTGCCGACCCGCATCTACGTGCGGGTCGACCCCGACCACGTGCCGGCGGTGGCGGCGGTCCTGGGCCCGACGGCGTCGCCGCAGAACGCCCGGGACGTGCAGGTGCAGCGCCCGTCCGACGTGCTGCTGGCTCGGATCAAGGCCAAGGACGCGTTCGTCGGGCTGTTCCTCGGCCTCGGCGCCATCGCGCTGCTCGTGGCCGGGGTCGGCATCGCCAACATCATGGTGATCTCGGTGCTGGAGCGGCGGGCCGAGATCGGGCTGCGGCGGGCCCTCGGCGCGCGCCGGCGCGACGTGGCCGCGCAGTTCCTGCTCGAGTCGGCGCTGCTGGCGGTCATCGGCGGGGTGGCCGGCATCGGGCTGGGGGTGCTGGCGACGGTGGTCGCCGCCCATACGGCCGGCAACCCGGTGGCGATCCCGCCCCAGGCCCCCCTCGCGGGTCTCGTCGCGGCGCTGCTCGTGGGCGCGCTGGCCGGCCTGTACCCGGCCGCGCGGGCGTCGCGGCTGCCCCCCGCCGACGCTTTGCGCACGCTATGACCTATCACCCGAGGGTATATACGCGGTGTATATCCGTGGTGTATGTTCGGCGGCATGAGCGTTCCTCTCACGCTGCTGGGCCTGCTCGAGCGCGAGCCGAGCCACGGTTACGACCTCAAGCGGGACTACGACATGTTCTTCGGCCGCGGCCGTCCGCTGCCGTTCGGTCAGGTGTACTCGACCCTGGGCCGGCTGGCCCGCGACGGCAAGGTCGTGATCAGCGAGGTCGAGGCGGGGGAGGGGCCGGAGCGGAAGCGGTACGTCATCACCGACCTCGGCGCCACCGAGGTCGACGCGTGGCTGGCCCAGCCGGTGGAGCCCGAGCCGCACCTGCAGACGGTGCTGTTCGCCAAGGTGATGCTGTCGCTGATGCTGGACCGCCCGGCCGGGGAGTACCTCGACACCCAGCGCGCCGCCCACCTGGCGCGGATGCGCCAGCTGCACGACATCAAGAAGGGTGACGACCTGATCGAGGCGTTGCTCGCCGACCACGGCCTGTTCCACCTCGAGGCCGACCTGCGCTGGATCGAGCTCACCGTGGCCCGCCTGGACCACCTCGCCCGGCTGGTGCGCAAATGAGCGCGCTGATCGAGGCCCGCGACATCGTGCTGTCGTTCGGGGAGACCCAGGCGCTGCGCGGGGCGACGTTCGACGCGGAGCCGGGCGAGGTCGTGGCCGTCATGGGCCCGTCCGGCTCCGGCAAGACGACCCTGCTGCACTGCCTGGCCGGCATCCTGGTGCCGGAGGCGGGCGAGGTCCGCTTCGACGGCCAGCGCATCGACCGGCTCGGCGAGCACGCGCGCAGCGGCCTGCGCCGGGAGCGCTTCGGGTTCGTGTTCCAGTTCGGCCAGCTGGTGCCCGAGCTGACCGTCGAGGAGAACGTCGCGCTGCCCCTGCTGCTCGGCGGGGCGCGGCGCGGCGCGGCCCTGCGCGAGGCCCGCGGCTGGCTCGAGCGGCTCGGCCTGGCCGGGATGGAGGGCCGCCGCTCGGGCGAGCTCTCCGGCGGCCAGGCCCAGCGCGTCGCGCTCGCCCGCGGGATGATCAACCGGCCCCGGGTCCTGTTCGCCGACGAGCCGACGGGCTCGCTCGACTCGCTCACCGGCGAGCAGGTCATGGACCTCATGGTGGCTGCGGCGCGGGAGCACGGTACAACCGTCGTGCTCGTCACCCACGAACCGCGGGTCGCCGTCTATGCCGACCGCGAGGTCATCGTCCGCGACGGCCTCGTGCACGCCCTGGCCGCGGGACGGGGCCGGTCGTGATCCGTTTCGGTCTGCGCCTCGCCCTGGCCGGCGGGCGGGAGGCGCTGCTGCGGTTCGTGGTCATCGCCGCCGCCGTCGCGCTCGGCACCGGGCTGCTGGTGTCCACGATCGCCGGGCTCCGGGCGGTCGACGCCCAGGTCGGCCGGGGTTCCTGGCTGCGCGGCGAGCAGGCCCCCGGCGCGCAGGCGGCCGACCCGGTCGTGTGGGCCGGGCGCGAGGACACCTTCGCCGGCACCTGGATCTGGCGCGTCGACGTCGGGCTCAAGGGCCCCAACCCGCCGGCCGTGCCGGGCATCCCGCGGCTGCCGGACCCGGGGCAGTACTACGTCTCCCGCCCCCTGCACGACCTGATCGCGACCATCCCGGCCGACCAGCTCGCCGCCCGTTTCCCCGGCCACGAGGCGGGGATCATCGACGCCGACGCGCTGACGTCGCCGGACTCGCTCGTCGCCGTCATCGGCCGCACTCCCGGCGAGGCCGGCGGAATCCCCCGCGCCCACGAGCTCACCTCCGTCTCCACGGCGCCGCTGAAGATCCCGACCGCCGCCCTCGACCTGGTGCTGTCCGTCGTCGCCGGAGGACTGCTCTTTCCGCTGCTCGTCTTCGTCGGTACCGCCACCCGCCTGTCGGCCGCGCGCCGCGAGCAGCGGTTCGCGGCGATGCGGCTGATCGGCGCCACGCCCCGGCAGGTGACGCAGCTGGCGGCCGTGGAAGCGGGCGCCGCGGCCGTCCTGGGCACGATCGTCGGCTTCGCGCTGTTCCCGTTGCTGCGGGTGGCGATGGCGGCGGTACCGTTCACCACCGAACGGTTCTTCCCGGACGACCTCTCGCCCGGCCTGGGCATGGGCGTCCTCATCGCGCTCGGCGTCCCGCTCGCCGCCGTCGCCGCCGCCGCCCTCGCCATGCGCCGGGTCCGGATCTCCCCGCTCGGCGTCGCGCGCCAGGTCACCCCGAAGCCCCCGCGCGCGTGGCGGCTGATCCCGGTCGTCGCCGGGCTGGCGGAGCTGGCGTACTTCATCGGCCATAGACCCGAAACCTCCAACGGCCAGACCGCCGCCTTCCTGCCGGGCTTCCTGGTCACCATGGTCGGCCTCGTCCTCGCCGGCCCGTGGCTCACCATGGCCGGCGCCCGGCTGCTGGCCCGCCGCGCCCGCCGCCTGCCGGCCCTGGTCGCCGCCCGCCGCCTCGCCGACAACCCGCAGGCCGCGTTCCGCGCCATCAGCGGCGTCATGCTGGCCCTGTTCGTCGTGAGCGTCGCGACCGGCGTCATCACCACGATGAACGACGAGCGCGGCGTGCGCTACAGCGACCTGGCCGCGGTCACGCTGGTGCAGTACACCGGCGACAACAACCTCCCGCAGGACGCACCGGCGCGCCTGCGCGGCGTGGAGGGCGTGACCTTGGCGCTCGTCCTGCACGACAACCCCGACAACGGCCCGGACATGCCGTCGAACATCATCGCGTGCACCGACCTCGCCCGGATCCCGCAGTACGGCCGCTGCGCCCCCGGCGCCGAGTACGCCGCGATCTGGGGCAACCTCGTCGGCTTCGACCGCATCCGCAGCGGCGCGGGCGCCGGGACCGTCTGGCCGACGGTGCCGGTCACCGCCGACCAGGCCGCCGCCCTCCCGTCCGACACCATCGTCGTAGTCCTCGACGGCACCGGCGCGGCGCTCGAACGGGCCCGGACCGCACTGGAGCTGGCCTTCCCGGACTACGAGGTCCCACCGGCCACCGACCTCGAGCGCGGCACCAACTCGCGCACCCAGATGCAGCTGTTCCAGCGGCTGGCCGACGTCATCATGCTGTTCAGCCTGCCGATCGCGGGCTGCAGTCTGGCCGTGAGCGTGGCCGGCGGCATCGCGGACCGCAAGCGGCCGTTCAGCCTGCTGCGCCTCACGGGGGTACCGCTGCGGGCCCTGCGGCGCGTCGTCGCCCTGGAGTCGGTGGTACCGCTGCTGGCGGTAGCCCTCCTGGCCGGCGCGACGGGCTTCGGCGCGGCCCAGCTGTTCCTGCGCGCGCAGATGGGCTACAACCTGACCGCGCCGAGCCTGTCGTTCTACGCCCTGGTGGCCCTGGGCCTGGCCGTGTCACTGGCCATCATCGCCGCGACCCTGCCGCTGCTGGAGCGCGTGACCGGCCCGGAGACGGCCCGCAACGAGTGAGCGCGGGTGGGCGCCGGGGCAACGGTTTCGGACGTTGCCCCGGCGGCTGAGCTTCCGACCCGCGAGCCGGTACTTCCACTCGGCCCGGCCACCCGCAGAACCGTGACGCTCTGAGCGCGACGATCGTGACCGTGCGAGTCGCGGCCCGCTTTTCAACCCCGACGGCCCCGTCTCCGCCCCGATCGCACGGGATTGCCTTCGAGCCGGACCGTCGGGACCTCGGTTGTGAATAATGGCGCGTGCGGACGCGGCGGGATCGCTAGATTGCGGCCATGGGACTGTTCGTCCAGATCAATGCGTTCCGTGGCGTGGGGCACGCCGACGTCGAGACCGCACTGACCGAGTTCCGGTCGCGGCACGCAGCGGACGAACGCGTCGACGTGTTCGACCTGTACGAGCAGCGGGACGGCTGGACCGTGATGCGTGGCTGGGAATGGACGCGACAACGACAGGCGCAGCTGCACGTGTCCGCGGCGCTGGGTTGTGCCGGCATCCTGGTGTTCGTGTACGACGGCGACGACTGGGGATACGAGCTGTTCGACCGGGGTACGGCGGTCGACTGGTTCATCCAGTGGCCGCAGGAGGGCAACACCTGGTTCCCGGGCAAGGACCTGTCCGGCCGGCCGGAGGCGGTGGTTGCCGCGTTCCCCGGCCTCGCCCTCGATCGCTCGGATGTCGCCCCATACCTTGCGCAGCGTCCGGACGACCCGGCGGGCGAGGACGCGTGGGACGTGCCGGCCCGGGCCGGCGACCGGTTCTGCCGCGGCGACGACTACGCGGCGCTGGACTTCCTGGCCCTGCTGGGTGTCACCATCGCCGTCACCGGGCAGGGCCTGGACTGGCCCGCCCCGCTGTGGCGCCGATTCCGGGCCGAGCCGCCCCCGTCGACGTGACGTGAGGGCGCGACCGCGGACGCCACGGCGAAGCAGTTCCTGGGCGTGTAACCGTGACCCGGCCCGGCGCGCGCCGACGGGTTACGAGGGTCAGACCGCGAGGGTCTTCCGGCCCAGCACGATTCCGGCGGCGGCGATCAGCAGCCCGTGGCCCAGCGTCGCCCCGGTCCCGGCCGGACAGGAGCCGACGGTGTCCGGCTCCGCCGTCAATGTGTCAGGTGTTGACAACCTCCGGCGTCCGGGGCAGGAGCACGGCGAGGACCAGCCCGGCCACCGTCAGGACCGCCAGGACCGTGAGCGAGGCGGCGTACGGGTGGCGGCCCGGGCTGGCGTGCGACACGATCACCGAGCCCGCGAGGGCCGTGCCCAGCGACGAGCCCAGGTTCGACGCCGCCCGCGACAGGCCGGAGATGTCGCTCTGGTCGCGGTCCGGGAACGTGGACTGCACCAGGTTCACCGACGGGGTGAGCATCGTGCCGACGCCCAGGCCCGCGAGCAGCAGCCCGGGCAGGGCACGCCAGACGCCGGGGCCGAGGTTGACCAGCACGAGCAGCAGGGCCATCCCGGCGACGGTGAGGACGAAGCCGGCGATGACCAGGGTGCGCTGGGCGCGGCGGCGGGCGAAGCGCTCGGCGGCGGCCGAGGAGATCAGGACGCCGGCCGTCGCCGGGGTGAGCACGAGGCCGGTCATGATGGCGCCGTACCCCTGGCTGTCCTGCAGGTACACCGCGGTCACGAAGAACAGGCCCTGCATCGTGAGCCACTGCACCAGCTGCGTGCCCAGGCCGAGGTTGGCGGCGCGGTTGCCGAACAGCCGCAGGTGCAGCAGGGGCTCGCCGCCGCGGCGCTCGGTGTGGCGCAGGTGCAGCACGAACGCGGCCAGGGTGAGCGCGCCCAGGGCGATCGACGGCCACACCGGGGAGATGCCGCCCTGCGGGATGAGGACGTGCCCGGCGACGACGAAGTCCGTGCGGGCGGCGCCCCAGCCGTACGTGGTGGACTGCAGCACACCGAGCACCACGAACAGCAGGCCGGCCGCGGACAGCATCGCGCCGGTCACGTCGAACCGCGGCGCCGGGCCGGTGCGGGCGGGGCTCGGCAGGCGCCGGATCAGGACGATGATCCAGCCGATGACGAGGACCTGTAGCAGGAACGACGCCCGCCAGCTGATGAGGCTGGTGATGACGCCGCCGATCAGCGGGCCGGTCGCCGCGCCGAGGGCACCGGCGCCGCTGACGATGCCGAAGTACTTCGCCCGCGTGGCCAGGTCCGGAGACATGACGGTGACCAGGATGTAGATCGGCGGGATCATGAGCGCCGAGCCGATGCCCTCCAGCAGCGCGTTGCCGAGGATCATGACGCCGAGGCCGGGAGCGATCGCGGCCAGGAGGGCGCCGGTGCCGTACAGCAGCAGCCCGGCCACGAGGCAGCGCTTCCGGCCCCACACGTCGGTGAGCTTGCTGCCCGGGATCATCAGGGCGGCCATGGTGAGCGTGAACAGCGTGATGGTCGCCTGCACGCCGAAGACGGTCGTGTCCAGGTCGTGCGCCATGGGGGCGATGGCCACGTTCATGGCCGTGCCGGCATAGCTGCAGATGTACTGGGCGAGGGCGAGCGGCAGGATCATCGCCCGCACGACGTCCGCGGGCTGGGCGGTCGGCACCCGCCGATTCTCGGCCCGGCCGGACGCCGCCGGGATCATGCCCGCCGGGTGAGCCGGGGGACCGGGCCCCGCCGGAGTGTGGAACGCGGGGGTGGGCGTATGGCGACCACGCACTGGCCGCGGCGGCGCTGGACCTCGGCGTTCGCCGAGGACCACCTGCAGGTGCTGCTGCTCGGCGTCGCCACGGCGCTGTTCGGGCTGGCGGTGCTGGTGTGGCCGGACGAGACGCTGCGCGTGCTGGGCATCGTGGCCGGCGTCTGGCTGATCGCGCTCGGGGTGATGCGGGCGGTGACGGCGTTCCGCGCGGACAACAGTTCCGGGCGCCGCATCCTCGCCGCGGTGATGGCGGTGGTGCTGCTCGCGGCCGGCATCACGTGCGTGCGCAACGCCGACGGCGGCGTGGTGGTGCTGGCGACGCTGCTCGGCCTGGCCTGGCTGCTCAGCGGCTTCGCCCTGCTGCTGATCGCCATGCCGGCCCGCGACCCGACCCGGGCCTGGCTCAGCGTGCTCGGCTTCCTGTCGGTGCTGATCGGCGTCGCGTTCATGCTCTGGCCGGGCCCGTCGCTGACGACCCTGGTGCTGATCAGCGGCATCGGCGCCGTGGCCGTGGGCGCCGGCGAGGTCGCCTTCGCCCTGCGGCTGCGCTCCGCCCGCGCCCGGCCGGACGCGCCTCTGCGGACGTGACGCCGGCATCTTTTACTTGCGGGACCGGAAAGTAATCGCATAAGTTGCCGGCATGGAAAGTATTGAGGCCGAGGGGCAGCTCAGGGCGGCCGAGCTCGGTGCCGCCGCGCCTTACGTCAGCTACCCGCCCACCCCGTGGTGGTACGCGCCGTCGGTCGGCGCCTGGGTGGCCGCGATGATCGGCACCTTCCACTGGTGGCGCGAGAACGCGGGCCTGTTCCTGGGCTCGCTCGCCGCGCTGATCGCCGTCGAGCTCGTGTTCGTGACCTGGATGCGGCGCCGGCACGGTGCGCTGCCCCTGCCGGGCAAGGGAACGCCGCCCGCCGAGATCGCCGGGGTCTGGCGCGAGTTCCTCGTGGCCCTGCCCGTCATCGCCCTCGTTGTCGGGCTCGTCTGGTGGCCGGCCGGGGGGCCGGCGGCCGCCGGGACGGCGTTCGTGCTCGTGACGGCCGGCCTCGCCGTCTACGAGCGGCGCTACGCCGCGGCGGCCGCCCGGACCCGGGCCCGCCTTCGATGATCGACGGGCTGGATCCGCTCATCCACATACCGAAGCGCCTGGCCGCCATGGCCGTTCTGGCCAACGCGCCCTCGGTGTCGTTCCGCTTCCTCAAGGACCAGCTGCAGATCAGCGAGTCGGACCTGTCGAAGCAGATGTCGGTCCTGGAGTCGGCCGGGTACATCAGCTCGACGAAGGTCGGTCACGGCCGCGGGGGCAGCACGACCTACCGGATGACGCGCGCCGGCCAGGTGGCCTACGAGGCGCACTGCGCGGCCCTGCGGGCGCTGATCGGCGGGGCCGGAGCCGGGGACTAGCCCGGCCGTACGGACCGGCCGCCGGCCGCGCGGCGCAGGGCCGGCGGGGAGCCGTCGCAACTGCGGGCCAGGCGCTGCAGCACGGGGCCGCCGGTCTTCGGGCCGCGGACCCGCGTCGCTTATTTCTGGCGCGGTGTCGTCACGTCACGGCGTCGGCCGGGTGGTGGGTGGCGGCCCAGCTGGCGAGGAGCTTGAGGGCGTCGTCGTCGGGTGAGCCGGCTTCGGCGCTGAAGGCGATCAGGGCGAGGCCGGGGTCGGCGGGGAGTTCCATGACGTCGTAGGACAGGTGCAGGTCGCCGACGACGGGGTGGCGGATGTGCTTGCGGCCGGTGCGGTGCAGGCGGACGTCGTGGGCGGCCCAGCGGAGGCGGAACTCCTCACTGCGGGTGCACAGTTCCCCGACCAGGTCGGTCAGTGCCTTGTTGTAGGGGTCGCGGCCGGCTTCGGTGCGCAGCATGGCGACGCTGTCGTCGGCGGCACGTTCCCAGTCGAGCCAGAAGTCGCGGGCCCGGGGGTTCAGGAAGTTGAACCGGGCGTGGTTGACCGGCCGGGCCGGGTCGGCGAATACCGGCGCGAACAGCGCCTCGGCGAGCGGGTTGGCGGCGACGACGTCGAGGCGCGCGTTGTTGGCCAGGGCCGGCACGCCGGTCATCCCGTCGAGGATGCGCGCCACGCTGGGCCGGATCTGCTGGGCGGGCGACTTGCGGCGGCGGGTGCGGCTGGTGGGGCCGGCGGTGCGGGCGAGGTCGGCCAGGTGTGCCCGCTCGGCCTCGTCCAGTCGTAGGGCGCGGGCCAGGGCGTCGAGGACGCTGTCGGAGACGCCGGCGAGGTTGCCGCGTTCGAGTTGGGCGTAGTACTCGACGCTGACGCCCGCCAGGTCGGCGACCTCACTGCGGCGCAACCCTGAGACCCGCCGATTGCGGTTGTAGCTGTGCAGGCCCGCCTGCTCGGGGGTGAGCTTGGCGCGGCGGGAGGTGAGGAAGGCCTTGACCTCGTCACGGTTGTCCACCGGTCCAGGCTAGGCCGGAATCCGAGGACGAAGGGTGGGCTGCCAGTACACCGCCCAGCAGCAACTTCTCCGCGCTCCCGGCAGGCGGTTGTCTGGTAGTGCCACCGCAGGCCGGGGCATGGCAGACCAGGCGACCGGCCGCCGATGCGGGGCATCGACTCGTGATGAGGGGATGTAGGGACATGGCTGACAAGACGGAGACGAAGGTGCTGCTGGTCACCGGCGCCGGCCGGGGCATGGGCGTGGACATCGCGCGGGCGGCCCTGGCTGCCGGGTATGCGGTGATCGCCACCGGCCGGGACCCGAAGAAGGTCGCCGAGGCCGTTGGTGAGTCCGATGACCTGCTGACGGTTGAGCTCGACGTGACCGACCCCGCCAGCGTCCAGGGCGCCGTCGCGGCGGCCGTGGACCGGTTCGGCCGGATCGACGTGCTGGTCAACAACGCGGGCAACTTCTATGCCGGATTCTTCGAGGAGATCACCCCGGAGGACTTCCGGGCGCAGGTCGAGACGAACCTGTTCGGCCCGCTGAACGTCACCCGCGCGGTGCTGCCCGTGATGCGTGTCCAGCGTTCGGGGCTCGTGGTGGCGATCTCGTCGACCGCCGGCCTGGTCGGGCAGGAGTTCTGCACCGCGTACGCGGCGTCGAAGTTCGCCGTCGAGGGCTGGATCGAGTCGCTGACTCCCGAGGTCGCGCCGTTCGGCATCCGCACCATGCTCGTCGAGCCTGGCTTCTTCCGCACCGAATTGCTCACACCGGAGTCGACCAGCTACGCCGAGCCGGCGATCGACGACTACGCCGAGCGCACCGAGCAGACCGTTACCGCCTGGACCGGCATGAACGGTCTGCAGGGCGGCGACCCCGCCAAGCTCGCCGTCGCGCTGGTCCAGCTCATCGGCTCGGGTGAACCGCCGCTGCGCTGGGCCGCTGGCGCCGACGCCGTCGGGGCCCTCGAACAGAAGGCCGAATCCCTGCTCAGGCAGGCCGACGCCCACCGCGAGTTGTCCTCGTCGCTGTCCCACGACGACGCCTCCTGAACGTCGCGCAGCCGCCGTCCGAGCGGGCGGCCTGAACCTGCAAGGAGCCATGACATGAAGAACGCACACCTCGGCGGCCTGACCGTCTCCCGCATCGGCCTCGGTGCGATGACCATGGCCGGCGTCTACACGAGCGAGGGCGGCCTCGACAACACCGAATCGATCCGCGCCATCCACCGCGCGCTCGATCTCGGGGTGACCCACATCGACACGGCGGAGATCTACGGTCCGTTCCTCAGCGAAGAGATCGTCGGCGAGGCGATCAGGGCCCGACGGGATCAGGTGAGGATTGCGACGAAGTTCGGTCTGGTCTCCCATTCCGGGGGCGGCCCCGGCGTGACCGACAGCAGCGCGGCGAACGTGAAGGCCGCCGTCGAGGGGTCGCTGACCCGGCTCGGCACCGATCACATCGACCTGTACTACCAGCACCGCGTCGACCGGAGCACCCCGATCGAGGAGACCGCCGGCGCGGTCGCCGAGCTCATCGCGCAGGGCAAAGTGCTGCACTTCGGCCTGTCCGAGGCGTCACCGGAGACCATCCGCCGCGCCCACGCGGTGCAGCCGGTCTCGGCCCTGCAGACGGAGTATTCGCTGTGGACCCGCGACGTGGAGGCGGACATCCTGCCGCTCCTACGCGAACTCGGCATCGGCTTCGTGCCGTACTCGCCGCTCGGGCACGGCCTTCTGACGGGACGGATCCGCACCGTGGACGACTTCACCGACGACGACTGGCGCAAGACCAACCCCCGGTTCACCGGCGAGAACTTCCAGCGCAATCTCGCCATCGTCGACGAGGTGACGGCCATCGGCGCCGAGATCGGCGCCACCCCCGCGCAGACGGCCCTCGCCTGGATTCTGACCCGTGGCGACGACATCGCACCGATCCCCGGCACCCGCCGGGTCGCACGGGTCGAGGAGAACACCGCGGCGGACGCCATCGAGCTGACGGCTGCGCAGATCGAACGCCTCGACGCACTGCGACCGGCGGCCGGAGCCCGTCACGACGACGCCAACATGGCCTCGATCGACCGCTGAACAGCCGCACCGCAGGAGAGATACCGCCATGGAATACACCCGACGCTCGACAGCGACAAGCCGACCATCGACGCGATCGAGCGGATCGCCAAGGCACGCAACGTGTCGATGGCCACGATCGCGCTGGCGTGGGTGCTCAAGAATCCGGTCGTCGCCCGAGTCGATCCAGGAACGTCGAGGCAGCGCCGATGACGTGTTCGCCGTCGACGCCTAGCAGGTGCGGTTCTGGCCCCCGCGCCGCGGCGCGGGGGCCGGGTGCCTCACGCTTCACACGGTCGGCGACGCGCTCTCCAGGAATCGCAGCACGGCCAGGACCCGCCGGTGATCGCCCTCCGAGGCGGGCAGGTCGAGCTTGGTGAAGATGCTGTTGATGTGCTTGGCCACGGCGCTCTCGCTGACCACGAGCTTCTCCGCGATCCCGGCGTTGGACCGCCCCTCGGCCATCAGCCCGAGCACCTCCCGCTCCCGCCCGGTGAGCCGGTCCAGCGGGGTGTTCTGCCGCCGCACCAGCAGCTGCGCCACCACCTCGGGGTCCAGTGCGGTGCCGCCCGCGGCCACCCGGCGCAGCGACTCCAGGAAGACGTCCACGTCCGCGACCCGGTCCTTGAGCAGGTAGCCGACGCCGGTGGTGCTCGTGGAGAGCAGGTCGGCGGCGTAGCGCTCCTCGACGTACTGGGACAGCACCATGATCGCCACCTCGGGCCACTGCCGCCGCACCACCAGGGCGGCGCGGATCCCCTCGTCGGTGAAGGTCGGCGGCATCCGCACGTCCGCGATCACCAGTTCCGGGCGGTGCCGCTCCACCGCGGCCAGCAGCCCGGCGGCGTCGTCCACCGCGGCGGCCACCTCGAAGCCGGTCGTCTCCAGCAGCTTGGTCAGCCCGGCGCGCAGCAGCACCGAGTCCTCGGCGATCACAGTTCGCACGGAAGCTCCACCATTATCGTGGTCGGCCCGCCGACCGGGCTGACTATCTCGAACCTGCCGTCCACCGAGGCCGCGCGCCGCGCCAGGCCGGTCAGCCCGGAGCCGCGGGCGGCGTCGGCGCCGCCGATCCCGTCGTCCGCGACGGACAGCCGCAGCAGGGCGCCGTCCAGCCGCACGTCCACCCGGGCCGCGGACGCCTGGGCGTGCTTGGCCACGTTGGCCAGGGCCTCCGAGACCATGAAGTACGCCACCGCCTCGACCGTCGGCGGGACCCGCCGGGGCACGTCCACAGCCAACCGCACCGGCACCGGGGAGCGGGCCGCGATGCCGGAGAGCGCCGCGTCCAGGCCGCGGTCCTCGAGGACCACCGGGTGCAGGCCGCGGACGAGGTTGCGCAGCTCGCCCAGGGCCTCCTTGGCCTCCTCGTGCGCCTCGGCCAGTGCGGTCCGGGCGTCCTCGGGCAGGTCCTTCAGGGTCGCCCGGGCCAGGCCCAGGTTCATCGCCAGGGACACCAGCCGCTGCTGGGCGCCGTCGTGCAGGTCGCGCTCGATCCGGCGGCGCTCGGCGTCGGCGGCGTCCACCACCGCGGCCCGGCTCTCGGTCAGGTCGGTCACCCGGCGGGCCAGCCGCTCCGCCCGGCTGGGGCCGAGCAGGTCGGTGGCGAACTTCAGATCCCAGCGCACCGAGGCCATGACCAGCCAGGGCGTGAGGTAGACCACTACCAGGCACACGAGCGCCCCCCAAAGCGCCAGGGACGTCGCCACGGACAGCCACTTCCAGTTCGGGCCGAAGGCGATCGCCGCGCTCAGCCAGCCGAAGCAGATGAGCCCGCAGACCCACATGGTGCCCGCGATCACGCCGACCAGGTTGGCCGCCGGTCCCGCGATCAGGTGGTAGCAGGCCTGCCGCCAGGTACGCGGGTGGCGCAGCCGCGCGCGCATCCGCGGGAGGAACGGCGCGTCCGCGGACGCCGCGTCCCGGGCCGTGTGCGGGGCCCGGGGGATCTGAGCGCCCCGGATCTTGTAGTACGCGGACCGGCGCAGCGTCGTGAGCTGCGGGCCCAGCAGCACCGCCGCCAGCAGCGGGAGGAAGGCGCAGGCGAGGATCGACGGCAGGTAGATGGGGGCGAAGAACGCCCACGGCAGCCCGATCAGACCCAGCGGCAGCAGGCTCAGCGCCGAGGAGAGGATCACGAACCACAGGTCGCGCAACGCCCGCCCGCGCCAGGGCGCCAGCATGAAGCGGCCGATCGGCGCCAGGACGGTGTTCATGGCCCCCACGGTATTCGGCCACGTGACCGGCGCTCCATGGCGCTGGCGCCCGCTTCGGCCTGTACCTGGCACCACCCCCGGAACGGAAAGCCACACTACTGATTCGCCGGGCCGCGGCGGCCAGAGTGGTGGTCCTGCCCGGCGCACCACCAGACGCCGACGCCGGGCGGAGATTGGACGACCGCCATGCTCGCCGTCCCGGACCGCCTCGACCGCGACCCCGTCCTCGGCCGGATCGGGTCCGAGCCCGGGCCCCGGCCGGGGCCCGGGCGTCCGGACGCCCGCGCCGACCGCCGCGGCGGACGCCGGCCGAGCGCGCTCGGTGCCGCCTTCGTGCTGGCCGGGCTCGCGATGATCCCGTGGGTGTTCTACCTCTCGGTCACCCTGCCGGCCAGCACGCGGGACGCGCACTGGTCGCTCGCCTGGGTCGGCCTGGACAGCTGCGAGGCGCTGGCGCTGTTCGCCACCGGCCGGTTCCTGCTGCGGCGGGACAACCGGTGCGTGCTGACCGCGGTCGGCACCGCGGTGCTGCTGCTCGTGGACGCCTGGTTCGACGTCACCTCGGCGGCGCCCGGCCCGGACCTGGCCACTGCGATCGTCATGGCGGTCCTCGCCGAGATCCCGATCGCGCTGGCCTGCGCCGTGCTCGCCGCGCGCGTCCTGCGCACCCCGTTCCCGCGCGGCTGACCGGCCGCCGCGTATCCGTTCCGTCCGCGCCCTGTCGCGCGTCACCGAGAAGAGAAGACCGATGCCGCTCATCAGCCGTCCCTCGCGCAAGACCGTCCTCGCCGCCACCGCCGGAGCCGCCGCCGTCGCTGCGGGTGCATGGTGGTTCAGCGACCGCGCACCGTATCCGTATTCACAGCGTCACCTGTTGGATCTGGAGCTGCCCTTCCTGGGGCTGTCCGATCTGGACGCGGTGCTCCGTCCGCGGACGGGTGAACGGATGCTGGAACTCGGTCCGGGCACCGGTCTGCAGGCGCTGCACGTCGCCCCGCAGCTCGGTCCGGACGGGCGCCTGGACATCGTGGACGTGCAGCAGGAGATGCTCGACCACGTGATGCGCCGGGCGAAGGAGGAGGTGCAAGCGGGTAGGAACGCGGCGGCAGCGATCGTGCCGCACTGCTCGGACGCGCGGGAGCTGCCCTTCGACGACGGCGTGTTCGACGCCGTCTACCTGGTGACCGCACTCGGGGAGATACCGGAGCCGGCCCGGGTGCTCAGCGCGGCGGCGCGGGTGCTGAAGCCGGGCGGGCGGCTGGTGGTCGGCGAGTTCTTCGACCGGCATTGGATCCCGTTCGGGCGGCTGCACCGGCTGGCCGACGGGCAGGGGCTGCACCTCGCCGAGCGGCGTGGGCCGAGCCTGGCGTACCTGGCCCGGTTCCGGCCCTGCGGCCGCGGCGCGTTCGCGAGCAGCCGGGCGTAGACAGAGGTCGTCCACGCTGCTGCGCCGCAGCTACGGCGCGGCCGGCACCAGGCGCGGCGCGTTCGCGAGCAGCCGGGCGTAGATCGAGGTCGTCCACGCGGCGCCGGCCGCCTGGCCGAGCAGCGCGGCGCGGAAGTCCCCCGCGGCGGCCGCGACCACCGTGCACCCGACGACCACCACGAAGGCCGAGATCGTCCACGCCATCCAGCCGCGCTCCCGCTCGATGAAGAAGCGACGGGCGAAGATGGTGTACCCGATGATGCCCGCGATCCCGGCGAGCGCCGGCGCGACCGAGTGCACGGCGCCGTGCCAGGTCGCGGAGTCCGGGGCGCCGGCCGGGAAACCGTTGACCGGGTCCGGCAGGAAGACGCCCGCGACGATCCAGGCGGCGCCGCCGGCCCCGACGAACCAGGGCGCCGGGGCGTGGGCGCGCCGCAGCCCGGCCGCGCCGAGCACGGCGAGCACGCCGCAGGCCACGAAGTCGGCGATCTGCACCCAGCCCAGGTCGCCCAGGGCGAGCGAGCTCAACGGGTGCCGGGCGGGGTCGAAGCCCGTCCGGGTGTACGCCTGCGCGAGCACGCCGGCGACGAACAGCGGGCCGGCGACGGCCCCGGCGAGCAGCAGCGGTCGATCGACATCAGCCATGCCACGAAAATAGGTGACCGAATGGTCACATGTCAACGATGCAGTGGTACTGGTGCTCGGGCCGGCCGGTGACGCCGTAGCGCAGGCGGACCTCGGCGACGCCGTCGCGGGCCAGGGCGGCCAGGTACCGCTGGGCGGTGGCGCGGGAGATGCCGAGCTCGTCGGCGACGTCGGCGGCGGTGCGCGGCCGCCCGGCCCGCCGCAGCGCCTCGCTCACAAGCCGGACGGTCACCGCCGACTGGCCCTTCGGGGCGGCCGGGCGGTCCCCCTCGTGCAGCACCCGCCAGCAGCGGTCGACCTCGGCCTGGGTCAGGGTCCGCGGGCCGGTGCCGACCAGCGCGCGGTAGTGCCGGTACGCGCTCAGCCGGTCGGCCAGCTGCTCGGCCGTGAACGGCTTGACGAGGTAGTTCAGCGCCCCGCGGGCGTAGGCGGCGCGGACGGTGGCCGCGTCGGACGCGGCGGTGAGCAGGATGGCGTCGACGGTGAGCTCGGCCAGCAGGTCGAGCCCCGACTCGTCGGGCAGGTACACGTCGAGCAGCACGAGGTCGATCGGGCGCGCCGCGAGCTCGCGCCGGGCCTCGGCCGCGCTGCGGGCCGTCGCGGCCACCGCGAAGCCCTCGACCCGGTGCGTGAAGCCGACGTGGACCCGGGCGACGCGGAAGTCGTCCTCCACGACCAGGACGCTGATCGTCACGCCGGCTCCCGCGCCGGTTGCAGGGCCCCGGGCAGGCGCGCCTCGAACACGGCGCCGTGGCCGTCGCGGCCGGGATCGGCGAGGCGCACGTCGAACACGGCGTCGTGGCCGTCGTGGGCGTGGTGGCCGGGATCGGCCAGGCGCACGTCGCCGTGCAGGCGCCGGGCGGCCTGCCGGGCCAGGGCCAGCCCGAGGCCGCGGCCGTCCTCGCCGTGCATCGACACGCCGGAGTCGAAGATCCGCCCGGCCAGGCCGGCCGGGACGCCGTCGCCGGAGTCGACGACGGAGATGTGCAGGGTGGCGCCGTCCTCGAGCAGGGCCAGGTCGACCCAGGCGGGGCGGCGGGCGCCGCGCCGGGCGGCCTCGAGGGCGTTGTCGACGAGGATGCCCAGGACGGTCGTGACCTCGACGGGGGCGGTGACGCGGGTACCGACCCAGGTCGTGTCGGCGAGCGTGAGCCGCACGTCCTTCTCCGCGGCCTCGGCGGTCTTGGCGTCCACGAACGCCTGCAGGTACGGGTCGTCGACGGTCCGGCCGGCGGCGGCGCCGGCGGTGTCGGAGACCGCGTGCAGGAACTCGAGGGCCTCGCCGCCGTGGCCGTTCTGCAGCAGCCCGGACAGCACGTGCAGCCGGTTGGCGAACTCGTGGCGCTGCGCGCGCAGGGCGGTGCTCAGCGTCCGCACGGACTCGAGCTCCCGGGTGATCGTCTCCAGGGCCGTCCGGTCGCGCAGCGTCAGCACGCCGCCGAGGTCGCGCTCGTCGCGGCGCACGGCGCGGTAGTTGGCCACGAGCACCCGCTCGCCGGCGACCGTGATGACGTTGTCGACCGGTGCGCGGTCGGCGAACACCTGGCGCAGGGCCGGGGGAAGGCTGAGCGCCGCGACCGTGCCCCCGGTGTGCACGCCGAGCAGCCGTGCCGCCTCGCCGTTGCAGACCGACACCCGCCCGTCGGCGTCGACCG
The DNA here is from genome assembly GCF_040648435.1 of Dactylosporangium sp. NPDC049140. Lineage (NCBI taxonomy): Bacteria > Bacillati > Actinomycetota > Actinomycetes > Micromonosporales > Micromonosporaceae > Dactylosporangium > Dactylosporangium sp. NPDC049140. Next base: position 31,316 of record NZ_JBEZDS010000072.1, read on the forward strand.
CGAGCACCCCCTCGCTGATGCCGTGCAGCACCGCCTCGCGCTCCTGCACCAGCTCGGCGAGCTCGCCGGGCTCCAGGCCGAGCGTGAGCCGCTTGAGTCGCCGCGCCAGCAGCACCGAGCCGACGAAGCCGAGCAGCAGCGCCCCGCCGGCGAAGACCGCGGCGATGCCGAGCTCGCTCGTCACGTGGCCGCGGATGTCCTCGATGCGGAAGCCGACGCTCACCTCGCCGACGATCGCCCCGCCGGCGTCGCGCAGCGGCGTCTTGCCCCGCGCCGACAGCCCGAGCGTGCCCCGCTCGACGTTTACCGTGTCGCGGCCGCCGAGCACCGCCGACGGGTCGGTGCTGACCGGCTCGTGGATGCGGTCGGGGTTCGGGTGCGCCAGGCGGATGCCGAGCCGGTTGGTGATGACCACGAACAGCGCGCCGCTGGCCGTCTTCGCCGCCTCGGCCCGGGCCGGCAGCACGTGCTCCGGGTCGTCGGCGGCGGCCGCCGCGGCGATCGCCGGGTCGGCCGCGAGGGTGTGCGCGACCGCGAGGGCGCGGGTGCCGTACTGCTGGGTCAGCTCGTCGTCGAACAGCCAGCTGACGAGCGCGAAGCCGACGCCCACCACGACGACCAGCACGGCCGCCTGCAGGGCCAGCGCCTGCCGGGCGAACGGGGCGTAACGCAGGCGAAACATGACGGGAGCGTACAGCCGGGACCGCCCCGCGCACCCCGCGAGCAAAACGCGCAATACGCGGCTAACGCGGCTTGGCTCCACAACGCCGGGAAGGGTTCGCAGCGCCCGCCGGGCTCCCTACCGTCGCTGGCAATCCGCCCCACCATCAAGGAGTACCCGTGAGCGTCATCGCGCTGCGAAACGCCACCAAACGGTTCCCGGGCGCCGGCGGCCGGCCCCACACCGCCGTCCGGGACCTCACGTTCACCGTCGACGCCGGCGAGTTCGTCGCCGTCGTCGGGCCGACCGGCTGCGGCAAGTCGACGACGCTGTCGCTGGTGTCCGGCCTGGAGCCGCCGTCGCAGGGCGAGGTCGAGGTCGAGGGCGCCCCGGTGCGCGGCATCCCCGGCGGCGTCGGGTACATGTTCCAGTCCGACGCGGTCCTGCCCTGGCGCTCGGTGCTCGACAACGTGGCCGCCGGTCCGCGCTACCGCGGGGCCGGGCGCGCCGAGGCCCGCCGCCGGGCCGCGGTCTGGGTCGAGCGGGTCGGCCTGGCCGCGTTCGAGCGGTACTACCCGCACCAGCTCTCCGGCGGCATGCGCAAGCGGGTGGCGCTGGCCCAGACGCTCGTCAACGAGCCGCGGATCATGCTCATGGACGAGCCGTTCAGCGCCCTGGACGTGCAGACCAGGGCGCTCATGCAGGACGAGCTGCTGCGGCTGTGGCAGGGCACCGGCGCCGCCGTCGTGTTCGTCACCCACGACCTGGAGGAGGCGATCGCGCTCGCCGACCGGGTCGTGGTCATGACCTCGAGCCCGGCGACCGTGAAGGCGATCTTCGACGTACCGCTGCCGCGGCCCCGCCGGGTCGAGGAGATCCGGCTGACGGCGGCGTTCCTCGACGCGTACCGCGAAATCTGGGAAAGCCTGCGCGAAGAGGTCGAGCGGGCCCGGACCGAGGCGGCGCACCGTGCCGGCTGACGCGGTGGCGGTGCGGCGCCGGCCGAGGCTCGTGATGTGGGCCGTGCGCCTCGCGGTCGTCGCCGTCTGGCTCGGCACCTGGGAGCTGGCCGCCACGCACTGGATCGACCCGTTCTTCTACTCCAAGCCCTCCGCGATCGGGCAGCGGCTCGGCGACTGGTTCACCACCGGCACGGCCTTCGGCCCGGTGTGGACGCAGATCAGCATCACGCTGCAGGAGACGGTGCTCGGCTTCGTGATCGGGGCGATCGGCGGGGTGCTGCTGGGCATCCTGCTCGGCCGGGCCCGGTTCGTCGCCGACGTGGCCGCCCCCTTCATCAAGGCGGCCAACGCGGTACCGCGGATCGTGCTCGCCTCGCTGTTCGTCATCTGGTTCGGCCTCGGCCTGTCCTCGAAGGTCGCCACCGCGGTCGTGCTCGTCTTCTTCGCGGTGTTCTTCAACGCCTTCCAGGGCGCCCGGGAGGTCGACCGCAACCTGGTCAACAACGCCCGCATCCTGGGCGCCTCCCGCACCCAAGTGCTCACGTCGATCGTCGTGCCCAGCGCCATGTCATGGATCTTCGCCTCGCTGCACGCCGCGTTCGGCTTCGCCCTGATCGGCGCGGTCGTCGGCGAGTACGCCGGGGCCGACAAGGGCCTCGGGCTGCTCATCGCCAACGCCCAGGGCACGTTCGACGCGGCCGGCATCTACGCCGGAATGATCATCATCACCGTCATCGCCCTGCTCGCCGAGTGGCTGCTGACGCTGCTGGAGCGCCGGCTGCTGCGCTGGCGCCCACCGGTACAGACCGAAACCCAGATCTGAAGGGAACACGCGCATGCGCAAACTCGTGGCCCTCGCCGGCTGCGCCGGGCTGCTGCTGGCCGGCTGCCGGGGCACGGCACCGGACAAGACCGCCCCGGCCGAGGCCCCGGCCCAGGTCAAGATCATGGTCGGCGGCATCGACAAGGTCATCTACCTGCCGGCCAAGCTGACCGAGCAGCTCGGCTACTTCAAGGCCGAGGGGCTCGACGTGCAGCTGCTCACCGAGCCCTCCGGCGCCACCGCCGAGAACGTCCTCATCTCCGGCGACGTGCAGGGCGTCGTCGGCTTCTACGACCACACCATCGACCTGCAGATCAAGGGCAAGTGCATCACCAGCGTGGTCCAGCTGGCCGACGTGCCCGGCGAGGTCGAGATCGTCGCCGCCGGCAAGGCCGCGCAGATCACGAGCCCGGCCGACTTCAAGGGCCGCAAGCTCGGCATCACCAGCTCCGGCTCGTCGACGGACTTCCTCACCCAGTACCTGGCGACCAAGGCCGGCCTGCGCAGCGGCGACTACACCACGGTGAAGGCGGGCGCCGGGCAGACCTTCATCGCCGCCATCGACAACGGCGGCATCGACGCCGGGATGACCACCGACCCGACCGCGGCCCAGCTGACCAGCACGGGCAAGGGCAAGATCCTGCTGGACCTGCGCACCGAGGCGGGCACCCGGGCGGCGCTGGGCGGCTTGTACCCGGCCAGCTCGCTCTACATGGACTGCGCCTGGGTCCAGGCCCACCCCGACGCCGTGCAGAAGCTCGCCAACGCGTTCGTCAAGACGCTGCGCTGGATCAAGGCCCACCAGCCGGCCGAGATCGCGGCGAAGATGCCGGCCGAGTACGCCGCCGGCAACGCGCAGCTCTACGTGCAGGCCGTGACCGACAGCATCGGCATGTTCAACGGCGACGGCGCGATGAAGCCCGAGGGCGCGCGGAACGTCCTGGAGGTGCTCAGCCAGTTCTCCCCGAACGTGAAGGGCAAGAAGGACCAGGTCGACCTGACGAAGACGTACACCACCGAGTACGTCACGAAGGTCGCCGCCGGCTAGCGGAGGCGGGCTCGCCGGTCAGCTCGAGCAGCGTGTCGCCCGGAAGATTGCGGCCACCGCGCCTCCCGTTCCACCGTACAACGCGGGGCGGGGCTTGCGGCAAGGCCCCCGCACGGGCGCAGAATCGCCTGTCGAATGGGGGTTCAACATGCGTGTGATCCTGTCGACGTACGACTCGCGCGGGGGCGTCGAGCCGCTCGCGGCGCTCGCGGTACAGCTCAAGGAGCTCGGGGCCGAGGCGCTCGTGTGCGCGCCGCCGGACTGTGCGGAGCGGCTCGCCGAGCTCGGGGTGCCGCTGGTGCCGATCGGCAAGCCGACCCGGGAACTCGTGCACGGGTCCGGGACGCCCGACGTGAACCGGCTCGCGGCCGACTTCATCGGGCTGCAGCTCGACCGGCTCGCGAAGGCCGCGCAGGGGTGCGACGCCATCGTGACGAGCGGGCTGCTGCCGGTCGTGGCCGGGGCGCAGTCGGTCGCCGAGCTCCTCGGGGTGCCGTCGGTGAACGTGAGCTACTGCCCGGTGTTCCTGTCCTCGCCGCACCACCGGCCGCCGCCGCTGCCCGGCCGGCCGGTGCCGGCGGACGTCACCGACCCGGCGGCGCTCGACGAGCTGGATGCGGCGAACTACAACGGGTTCCTGCGCGAGCCGCTCAACGAGCACCGCGCCGCGGCCGGGCTGCCGCCGGTGGACGACGTGCGTGCATTCGTGCGTACCGCGCGGCCGTGGCTCGCCGCCGACCCGGTCCTCGCGCCGTGGCCGGGTGGGCGGGCCGGCGTGGTGCAGACGGGGGCCTGGTTCGTGACCGACGAGCGGCCGCTGCCGGCGGACCTGGAGGCGTTCCTGGACGCGGGGCCGCTGCCGGTGTTCCTCAGCTTCGGCAGCATGCCCGCGCCGGAAGGGTTCGCCCGGGCGGCCGTCGACGCGATCCGCGCGCGGGGCCGGCGGGTGGTCCTCGGACGGGGCTGGGCGGGGCTCGACGGCGACGAGGACTGCTTCGTCGTCGGCGAGGTGAATCAGCAGGCGCTGTTCAAGCGGGTGGCCGTAGCGATCCACCACGGCGGCGCGGGCACCACGACGACGGCGACGCGGGCCGGGGTACCGCAGATCGTGGTGCCGCAGTGGGCGGACCAGCCGTACTTCGCCGGGCGGGTCGCGGCGCTGGGCATCGGGGCGGCGGCCGGCGCCGGCTCTCTCGACCAGGCGCTGGACGTGGCGCTGCGACCCGGGACCAGGCAGCGGGCGGCCGCCGTGGCCGCCACGGTCCGCACCGATGGCGCGGCCGTGGCGGCCCGGCGTCTGCTCGACCTGGCGGATCAGCAGGAGTAGGTGCAGTGGGTCACGCGGAGCGGGCGAACCTCGTGAACGACAGCAGGTACAGGCTGCTGAGCACCCAGCCGGCGAGCGTCGCCAGGTTCAGCCACCACTCGGTGAGGGTGCCGTGGCGGGCGTGCGGGCTGGGGTACCACGTCGTCCGCTGCCCGAGGGAGATCAGCGGCACGACGGTGTCGATGGCGTACAGCACCGGGTTGAAGCAGCGGACCTGGCCGTCGCCGCACGGGTCCGGCCGCGGCGAGCCCGCCGACGGTGCCGCGTCCGCCGCGGGGCCCGGCGGGTCCGCCGGGTCGACGGTGACCAGGCGGCCGTCGACGGCGTAGGTGTTCCCGCGGGGGTCGGTGGCGCGCAGCGTCGCGCTGACGCCCGGGACGTAGAGCGACGCGGCGACGGCGACGAGCAGCGCCAGCAGGAACCAGACCGTGCGCCCGGGCCGGTAGCCGTAGCCGACGAGCAGCCCGTAGAGCAGGTCCAGGATGCTGCGCGGCGCGAGCCGGTGGCGGCGGCCGGCCCGGCGGGCCTGGTGGCGGCGCTCGATCAGGATGGCCTCGGCGTCGCCGCGGTACCCGTGCCGCCGGAAGACCTCGGCGAGCTGCTCGTAGGGCTCGGCGTCGTAGACCGACTGCCGGCGCAGCCACCGCAGCCGGGCGGCCCGGTCGAACGAGAGGTCGCCGAACCGGTCGTACGTCATGCCGGACACGATGATCCGCTCCGGCCACCGGTCCGGGTCGTCGTCGAGCACGGAGGTGGCGAGCCCGCGGAAGTCGACGCTCGGGCTGATGTGGTCCCACAGCAGGTAGACCCCGGATCGCACGGTCGTCGAGATCGTCTGTATGGCGTGCCCGGCGGGGTTGTCGTCCGACGGTCCCGGGCACTGGAAGGACCCGCCTCGCAGGTTCAGGCGCCCCTCGATGACGCTGCGGTTGAGCGCGACGAAGCCGTTGGACCGGAATCCGTCCATGAGCCGGACGGATCCTTTGACGGTCGCCTGGCGCAGGCCGAGGGTCCGTTCACCGGGGTTGACCAGGACGGCACCGCCGGCGTTGATGCTGCCACCGATTCTCGCCCCGCGGAAACCGAGGAATCCGCCGGTTGCCCGCAGGCCCTGCAGCTGTACGCCGCCGTCGATCGTCGCGCCCGCGCCCGACACGAGCGCGCCGTCGGACCGCGGCGAGCGGAGCGTGACACCGCGCAGTACCAGGTCGCCCCGCAGGTGTGCGCCGGCGACGCTGATCGCCCCGTCGACGGTGACGCCCGGCTCGAGCACGAGGTGGGAGCGGCCCTCGGCGCTGGTCAGGTTGAGGGCGTCGCGGCCGGGCGCGGCGAGCTCGGCGGCCGGCTCGACGGTCACCGTGGTGAAGCGGGCGTAGGACAGGTCGATGCCGCCGGCCACGCGGCACTCGCCCGCGAGCTTGAGCGGGCCGCCGATGGACAGCCGCCGCCCCACGACGGCGTAGTCGTCGTCGGCCGCCCGCAGGTGCGCGTCGCGGATCGACAGGCGGCCGGCGATTGTCGCGTTGCTCAGGGTGATCCGGCCCGCGATCCGTGGCGGCCGCCGCGTCCGGGCGTTCGGGACGATGAAGATGCTCCCGCCGATGTGTGCCTCGCCGAGGTCGACGGCCGACGTGGGGTGCGCGATGTGCGCCCCGGCCAGGTCGAAGGAGCCGTCGACCCGGGCGCCGCGCAGGCGGATCTCGCCGGTGGCGGTGAAGCCGTACGCGAGCCGGACGTTGCCGCCGACGTGGATCCGGTTGGCGAAAACGCCGCCGTCGATGACGGTGTCGAGCGCCAGCAGGCGGCCGCCCACCTCGGCGTCGCACAGCCAGACGGCGGCCCCGGCCGAGCTCTCGCCGGTGCGGTGCACACCCTCGATGCGCGAGCGGGACAGGTCGAGGTCGCCCCGCACGCGCAGGCCGTTGGCCAGCAGGCCCGGCAGCCGCGGGGCGCCGGTGAGCGCCAGCGCGCGGACGCCGGCGTCGGTGAGGTCCGGCGCCTCGTCGAAGGTGCAGTCCGCGAAGGCCAGCGGGAACGGGATGTCGACGCCGGCCAGGTCGAGCCGGCCGCGCACGTGCACGGCGCGCAGCCGCAGGCCGTGCGCCAGCGGCTCGATGATGGCGTTGGATCGCAGGAACACCGGCTCGTCGGGCAAGCCCATGGTGGGCTCCCTCCATCTCGGGAACGGTCG
>NZ_JBEZDS010000073.1:0-7559 GCF_040648435.1 Dactylosporangium sp. NPDC049140
GGTCACACTGGCGCCGCCGACGCCAATACCAAGCCCGCCTCAGCCACTACCGACGACGCGGCCACCCACTCACCTAACTGCCGTTGCAGTACTAGGCGGACACGAGGCGGGAGACGCCCGCGTTGACCTTGAAGGAGCGCACCTTCGAGGCCGGGTGCGGGGGCCGCACCTCGAGCACGCCGTAGCCGTGCCCGTCCAGCTCCGCCCACGTCACGTGCGGGTTCGCCGCGCGCACGATGCTCGCCGCGATCGGCCCGACCAGCCCCGGCGGCACGCCGACGAAGTCGTTGACATTGTCGCTGGTCACCGACGGAACCACGAACTCGACCGCGGTGGGGGAGTTCAGCGTGGACAGGGGTGGTGAGCTCGTTGGCCCAGCTGGAGTGGATGTCTCCGGTGATGAACACGCGGTACCAGTACGCCGTGGCCGCCTGCAGGCCCCGCACGTCGACCTTGACGGTGTGGTCGCGCTCGGGGCCGGTGGTGACCTCGCCCGAGCGCACGACGCCCGAAGCCGGCATCGGTGGCGATCTGCCAGGTGACGGTGGTCGCGGGCCCGGCGCCCGACCCTGGGGCCGACCGGGCGTCGGGGGTGACCCGGGTCCACAGCAGGATGCCGTCGGGCAGGGGGTCGCCGGAGGCCACGCCGTGCAGGAAGAGCGGGCTCGCCGGGGTGGCGTCGCCCGCGACGGCGACGGTGGCCGCGGTGGCCCCGCCGGCGATCAGCAGCGCGCGCCGGGTGAGGCAGCATCGACAGTCATGGTTGCCGTTTGTACGCCGGCCGGTTACTCAGCAGTACCCATTCGAATGGAAGTTGCGGCGAACGAGCGATGTCGCCTGGCGAAAATTAGTACATGTCGGATTCGTCCGGAGACCACGGAGACTGCGACTGGACACAGGCAGTACCTTCTCTGCATGGCCACGGTGCTGCTGGTTGAGGACGACCACGTCGTGCGGGGTGCCCTGCTGCGCTCCCTGACCGACCGTGGTCACACTGTGCACGCGGTCGGCACCGCGCTGGAGGCGCTGCGCCGCTTCGCCGCCGAGACCCCCGACCTGGTCGTGCTCGACCTCGGCCTGCCGGATCTCGACGGCGCCGACGCCCTGCGCATGCTGCGCGGCATCGCCGACACGCCCATCATCATCGCCACCGCCCGCGACGACGAGGCGGAGATCGTCCGGCTGCTCAAGGCCGGCGCCGACGACTACATGATCAAGCCGTTCACCTCGGCGCACCTGGACGCGCGGATGACCTCCGTGCTGCGCCGCACCGGCCGGGCGAGCCGCGAGGAACCCACCGCCATCGAGGTGGGAGGCTTGCGGGTGGACATCGGACAGCGCCAGGCCTACCTGCACGGCGAGCCGCTGACCCTGACCCGCAAGGAGTTCGACCTGCTGGCGTACCTCGCCGCCCGGCCCGGCCGGGTGGTCTCACGCCGTGAGCTGTTGGAGGAGGTATGGCGGCAACCCTCAGTGGGCGAGGACCAGACGATCGACGTGCATCTGTACTGGCTACGCCGGAAACTTGGCGAGAGCGCGTCAGCGCCCAGATACCTGCACACCGTGCGGGGCGTGGGCTTCAGGTTCAGCGCCCCGGACTGAGGCGGACCCTCGCCTACGTCTCCGCCGCGGTCACCACGATGGTGGCCCTCGCGTTCCTGATCCCGCTGGGTCTCGTCGTCCAGCAGCTCGCCCGCGAGCGTGCCCTCGCCGACGCCGAACGCCAGACCGCCGTGGTCGTGGCGGTCCTCACCGTGACCACCGACCCGCTGAGCATCGAGCGGGCCATCGCCAGCACGGGCGGGCCCGCGGTCACGCGCGTCTCGGTCCACAACCTCGGCGAGACCGGCGCGGAGATCGGCTCCGGGCACGCCGCCGCCGGCGACCTGAGCCGCGCCGCCGACGCCGCCGCGCCGGTCATCGCCGCAGTGCCGGGCGGGCTGTCGTACCTCGAGCCGGTCGACCTGGGCGCGAGCCGCACGACTGTCGTCGAGGTGTTCATCCCCGAGTCCGAGCTGTCCAGCGGCGTCGCCGGGGCCTGGTGGGCGCTCGGCGCCGTCGCGCTGGGCCTGATCGTGGCCTCGGTCTGGGTCGCCGACCGCCTGGCCGCGAAGATCATCGCGTCGGCGCGGCAGCTGGCCGGGGCGGCCGGGGCGCTCAGCGAGGGGTACCTCGACGTCCGCATCGACCCCCAGGGCCCTCGGGAGCTGGCCGACGCCAGCTTCGCGCTCAACCTGATGGCCGACCGCATCATGGCGCTGCTGTCCAACGAGCGCGAGCTCGTCGCCGACCTCTCGCACCGGCTGCGCACCCCGCTGACCGCGCTGCGCCTCGACGCCGAGACCCTCGACGACTCCCAGGACGCCGACCGCATCCGCGACGCCATCGCCGCGCTCGAGGTCGAGGTCGACAAGCTGATCCGGGCCATGCGCGAGCCCATCGACGCGCACTCGCCGACCCCGGACCGCGGCGAGCGGGCCGACGGGGCCGCGGCCACGACCGGCGACGAGGGCTGCGACGTGGCCGAGGTCGTCCGCGACCGGATGATGTTCTGGTCCGCGGTCGCCGGCGACCAGGAGCGCGACTGCAAGGCCACCGGGACCGACGCGCCGGCCCCGGTCACCGTGCCGAAGGGCGAGCTGGCCGCGGCGCTCGACGCGCTGATCGGCAACGTGATCCGGTACACCCCCCAGGGCGTGCCCTTCGAGGTCGCCGTGACGCGCCGCGAGGACGGCTACGTGGTGCTGCGCGTCGACGACGGCGGCCCCGGCATCCCCGACCCGGAGCTGGCGATGCAGCGCGGCGAGAGCCAGCAGGGCTCGACCGGCCTCGGGCTCGACATCGTGCGGCGGGTGGCGGTGGCCGGCAACGGCGCCGTGAACATCGGCACGAGCAACCTCGGCGGGGCCAGCGTGGTGATCGTCATGACCGACGCCGACCCGGCCCCGAAGGAGGCCCCGCCGCCCTCGCGCTGGCTGGTCGGCCGCCTCTCGCGCGAGCCCAACGAGCGTCGATCCCGTCGCCGTCCGTCATAGGAAAACACCCGTACATAGCGTGGGAACAAGTCTCACTTAGAAGTGTCTTAACTGGCCCGTTCCAGGTGGAATGCACACCTGTCACCTGGCTATGGTCGGCGCGTTCCCACGTGGACGTCGGCTCTCACCCGCCTTGCCACCCTCGAAGGCCGGCGTCCCGCGCGCGGCGTGGATCGGTACCTCTGCCCTGTGCCGATCCACGCCGCGCGCCTCTTTACCCCTCCCGGAGGACCCGAGCGTGCCAGCGCGACCCGAGAAGTCCCGCCGCTCCATGCGCCGTGTGCTGACGACCGCCGCGGTCGTCGTGCTCGGCGCGGGCGCAGCCATCGCCGGACCCGGCGCCTTTCAGTCCCTGTTCCACGAGAAGGACCGCGAGCCGACCGCGATCTCGCACGTCCCCGGGGACAACCCCGACCAGGGCCTGATCTACCAGGGCCTGACGCCCGCCAAGAAGGGCGAGCCCTGCGTCGGCGGGTACGTGCTCACCGAGCGCGACCAGTGCAGCCACGGCCCCGACGTCCCGCCGACCGGCCTCAGCGTGCACACGCAGGTCAAGACGGTCGCGGCCGTGACGAAGGAGGACGTCCCGGCGTCCGACACCGCCGCCGCGCCCCAGGACCAGACGGTGCTCGCCGACGAGAACGTGGCCGAGGGCGCCGACGGCGGCCTCGCGGTCGTGCCCGACGCGGTGGCCGCCGACGGCAGCGCCGCGGTGACGGTCGGCGCGGCCGGCGTGGTCTGCGACGGCGACGGCGTGACCGGCAAGCGCATCCAGGTCCTCTACGTGCGCGACGTGAACACCAAGAGCCGCTTCGCCGAGTACCTCGAGTCCTTCCGGACCTGGTCGGCCGGCATCGAGACGATCTACAACGCCAGCGCCCAGGAGACCGGCGGCGAGCGCCACGTACGCTTCGTGACCACCGCCGACTGCAAGGTCGACGTGCGCGAGGTCGAGCTCGCGGCGGGCGGCATGGCCACCTTCGACGCCACGATCAACGGCCTGAAGGCGCTGGGCTACAACCGCACCGACCGCAAGTACGTGATCTTCGGCGACGCCAACGTCTACTGCGGCATCGGCACCTTCGCCGGCGACACGCAGCCGGGCGAGAAGAACCGCAGCAACGGCGGTCCGGGGTACGGCCGCAGCGACAACGGCTGCTGGGCCGCGAGCGTGGCCGCGCACGAGCTGGGCCACAACCTCGGCGCCGTGAACAACAACGCGCCGAACTCCAGCAAGGCCGGGCACTGCCTCGATGAGTACGACATCATGTGCTACAACGACTCGGGCGGCCTCACCACCAGCGTCAAGTGCAACGACCGGAAGCACGACGACCGGCTCGACTGCAACCACGACGACTACTACAACACCAACCCGAGCCCGGGCAGCTACCTGGCGAACAACTGGAACGTGGCAAACAACCAGTTCCTGATCGCCGGCAGCGGCGGCACGACCCCGCCGCCCACCCCGACGGCCACGGCGAACCCCACGCCGACAAAGACGACCGCGTCGCCTACCCCGTCGAAGACCACGTCGTCGCCGGCGCCGACGCCGACGAGGACGACTGCGTCGCCGACTCCGACGAAGACGGCCACGCCGGCGCCGACCCCGACGCCGACCCGGACGTCCACCGGCGGCCTCAAGGAGTTGCGGACCAGTGCGCTCGACGCGACCTCTGTTCGGCTGTCCTTCGACCCGGCCGGCGCCGGCGCCCGGTACGCCGTCCTGGTCAACAACCGCACCATCGGCCGCACCACCGCGACAAACGTCCGGATCGTCGGCCTGCACGCCGACACCGACTACCAGATCGGGATTTCGCTCTCGCAGAACGGCGCCCTGACCCCGTACACGAAGACCGTGACGGTGCACACCGCCGCGGCCGCGACCCCGGCCACCGGGGCGTGGACGGTGTTCGGCAACAGCCTGACCGGCGGAGTCGTCGACCTCTTCGGCGCGCGGCGGGCCGCGGGTACCCCGGTCATCCTCTACAGCCGGCACAACGGCGCGAACCAGCAGTGGAAGCTCGAGGCCTCCGGCGACGCGTTCGTGGTGCGCTCGAAGGCGACAAACGAGTGCCTGAGCACCGCCGGCAACAAGGACGCGGCGGGCGCCACGGTGGTACAGGCCGACTGCAACTCCGCGCTGAAGTGGACCGTCACCAAGACCGCCGACGGCGTCGCGCTCACCTCGCCGGGCGGCCTCGTGGTCGGCGTGAGCAACAACGCGTTCTTCGGCAGCCGCCTGCTCGTGCTGCAGAAGGCGACCGGCGCGAAGTACCAGAGCTGGGTACCGCAACAGGCATGACGCACACCCCGCACGACCGTCCCGGCCCGGCGCCCCTGTGGCGCCGGGCCGGGGCGTGCCTGGTGGTGACCGTCCTCGCGGTCGCCGTGGCCGTCTTCGGGTTCGCCGAGGACGCCGACGCGCACGGCGGCGTCGTGCTGACCCTGCACGGCGACGGCCGCGGCTCGGTCTGGGTCACCAGCGTCTGGCAGGACGGCCACCCGGTGACCGAGCCGATCGGCATGACCATGCTGGCGACGTCCAGCACGGGTCAGCGGGTCGGCCCGGCGCCGCTGAAGCGCAACGGGGACGCGGTGACCTACAGCGGCACCCTCGCCCCCGGCGAGTGGACCGTCGTCGCCGACATGGGCACCCCGGCGATCGGCCGCTGCGAGGCCGTCCTGCACGTGGCCGAGGCGAACGCGACGCCCGCCCCGGACGAGAAGACCTGCACACCACCCCCGTCGTCGGCGCCGCCGGCCCCCGAGAAGGCCTCCGCGTCCTACACCTGGGTGTGGTACCTGCTGGGCGTGGTCGTCGTCGCAGGCGCGCTGGCCTTCCTGTTCCTCCGCCCGGCTCCCAAGCCGCCGCCGCGCCGCCGCTGATCCGTCGCTTTACCGATATAGACTTGACCGGTACAGCAGTTGGGCCTACTGTACCGGTATAGGGTTCATTACCGGTACAGAGGAGTTCGTCATGAGCACGTTCCCGTTCGCGATGGTCATCTCCCAGTCCGCGCTCTCCGAGGAGTTCGGCGGCGCCTGGAACGGCGAGACCTTCGAGTACGCCAGCGCCCTGCCCAACGCGCCCGTAGTCGGCCACGATGCGCCGGTGCGCCCGCCCCGGGGGTACCGCACCCGCCACGCCCTGGCCGCGACCCTGCGCAAGGCGGCGGAGGCCGTGGCCCCGGCCCCGGCGGTGCGCTCGCACCCGGCGCGTTAAGGTTCTGCGCAGGAGGACAGACATCGACCTGGGAGGCGCTGCGGTGGGAAGGGTGACCCTGCAGACGATCGCTGACCGGGTCGGCGTGAGCCGGATGACCGTCTCCAATGCGTTCTCCCGCCCCGACCAGCTGTCCCCCACCCTGCGTGACCGGATCCTGGCGGTCGCGGACGAGCTCGGCTACGTCGGGCCCGACCCGGCCGCCCGGGCCCTGGCCAAGGGCACGACGGGCGCCGTGGGCATCCTGCTCACCGACTCCCTGAGCCAGGCCTTCGGCGACGAGGTGGCGACCACGTTCCTGGGCGCCATCGCCGACGAACTGGCCCCGACCGGCCTGGGCCTGACCCTGCTGACCACCACGGCGGCGGGCAACGTCGTCCCGGCCCGCGACGTGGCCATGGACGGCGCCCTGGTGTACTCCTGCGACCCGGAGAACACCGGCGTCGAATGGCTGATGCGCCGCAAGATGCCGCTGGTCTTCATCGACCAGGACCCGGCCGAGGGCGTGCCGGCGGTGAACGTAGCCGACCGCGCGGGCGCCCGCGCCGCCGCCCAGCACCTGGTCGACCTGGGCCACCGCCGAGTCGGCGTGGTCACATCGGGCATTCGCGGCCGCCACGGCCTGATCGACCCGAACGGCACGGGCGACATCATCGACGGGTACGTGGCCGGCCAGCGCCTCTCGGGCTGGCTGGACGCCCTGACGCCGGCGGGCGTCACGCCGGTGATCGCGCGCCTCCCGCACGGCGACCCGGACTCGGGCTACCAGGCGGCGCGGCTGCTGCTGGAGGCGGCGGAGCCCCCGACGGCCGTGCTGTGCTTCTCGGACGCCCTGGCGCAGGGCGTGATGGGGGCCGCGGCGGACGCCGGCCTGTCCGTACCGGACGACCTGTCGGTGGTCGGCTTCGACGACAGCCCCGCGGCGGCGAGGATGCGGCCCCCGCTGACCACGGTCCGCCAGGACATCCAGTCCAAGGGCCACGCGGCGGCGGCCGCCTTGACGAGGGCCATAGAGGCATCCCGCACGGGCGAGCCGGCCCTGGCGGAGCACCTGTGCCTGCCGGCCGACCTGATCGTGCGAGCAAGCACCGCGGCCCCGCGCAACTGACGTTCGTTCCACCACGAGCTGTCCAGCCCCGCCCAGCCGTGCCCTACCCTGTCTTGCCTTGCCTTGCCTTGCCTTGCCTTGCCCCGCCGTGCCCAGCCAGCCCAGCCGGCCCAGCCCAGCCGGCCCAGCCCAGCCGGCCCAGCCCAGCCGGCCCAGCCCAGCCGGCCCAGCCCAGCCGGCCCAGCCCAGCCCG
>NZ_JBEZDS010000073.1:7657-10220 GCF_040648435.1 Dactylosporangium sp. NPDC049140
CCAGCCCAGCCGGCCCAGCCCAGCCGGCCCAGCCCAGCCGGCCCAGCCCAGCCGGCCCAGCCCAGCCGGCCCAGCCCAGCCGGCCCAGCCCAGCCAGCCCAGCCCAGCCCAGCCCAGCCCAGCCAGCCCAGCCAGCCCAGCCGTGCTCAGCCCAGCCGTGCTCAGCCCTGCCTTGCCCTGCCCTGCCCTGCCTTGCCCTGCCCTGCCTTGCCCTGCTTGCTTCGCCTCGCCTCGCGCGTAAACGTTCACCGGTTCATCTGTTCGTCTGTTCACCTGTCACTTCGCGCATAACGCTCATCGGTTCGCGCGTTCCGTTCATTCGGCCGGTCCCGTCGGTCGTCTTCTGCGCGTTCGGACTGTTCGTTTCGTCGTCGTGTTCGGTCGTCTTCTGCGCGTTCGGAATGTTCGTCCGTTCGCCCGCTTGTGCGCGTTGTGTTCGTTCGGCCGTCCCATCGATCGTCTTCTGCACGTTCGGTCTGTTCGTTTTGTCGTCGCGTTCGGCCGTGTTCTGCGCGTTCGGTCTGTTCGTTCGGCCGTCCGCTTGTGCGCGTTGTGTTCGTTCGGCCGTCGCTTCGGTCGTCCTCTGCACGTTCGATCTGTCTGGTCGGCTGTCGTTTTGTGCGCTGCGAGTGTCGGTTTGGCCGTCGCGTTGCGCGTCTGGGTCTGTCGGTTTCGTCGCCGCTTGCGGTCCGGCGGGTGTTGGTTCGGCCGCTCCCGAACGGTTCGCGGCTTAGCTTGGGGGCATGCTCACGCTTCCCGTTCCGGAGCCGGACGCCGCTCCCACCGGCATCGGCTGGCTGCGCGCCACCGTCAGTCGCTTCGCCAACGGCGCCGTCCATGCCCGCCGCCGCGCGATCGTTGACGAGCTTCTGGCCGGCATCGATCCCGCCGATCTGTCCCGGGCCTATGACGGGCATCCCGTTGCGCCGCTCGCCGAGGCGCTCGGAGTTGCCGGCGTGGTCGACGACGTGCGCATCGTTGCCGCGGCCTATCAGACCGGGGACACCGCGGCTGACGATGCGGTCGAGCGACTCGTCGCGGTGTTCGGCGGGGTGCGGGACGAGTGGACCGCCGCCCGTATCCAGCTGCTCGTGCAGGCCTGTGACGCGACCGCGACGCTGATCGAGCGGGCCCGGACCCGGCCGGTTGCTGAGGTGCTGCGTGACGACCCTCCGGTGGCCGCCACCCGCCGGGTCGCGCCGGACGGTTCGGTCGTCGCCGTGTCGCTGGCCGGGCGTCCGTTCGGCGAGGGGCCACGTGGCTGTCCCGGGCGTGCGCATGCCCTGGCGCTCGTGGAAGGGGCGCTCAAATGAACAGGCTGCACGTGTCCGTTCTGCCGACAGTGCTGTTCAAGAGGTGCGGGACGTGGTCGGGGCGGAGGGGGCGTGCGCACGCCTTGTTCGTGGAAGGAGCGCTGCACTCGTCCTGCGAGCCGCTGGTGCTGTCCAGCTTGTGGGACGTGGTCGGGGCGGAGGAGGGGGCGTGGGTACGCCTTGTTCGTGGAAGGAGCGCTGCACTCGTCCCGCGAGCCGCTGGTGCTGTCCAGCTTGTGGGACGTGGTCGGGGTGGGCGAGGAGTCGCGCGCCTGTCCGGAGTGCGCGAATGTCCCGGCGTCCGGGGCAGGGGTGCGCAATGAGCGAGTTTGGCGCGTTGCCCGTGTCCGGTGAGCGTTGCGGGCGCCGAGGACGTGGACGTCGTGCTGGCCTTGGGCGAACCGAACCGCTGGTGCTGGCCAAGGGTGTGCGACGTGGTCGGGGCGAGGAGGCTGCTGCGCAAATGCGCAGCAGCCGGTGGCGTTTTGTGGAAGGGGTGTTCGCATATGAGCGGGTTCGGTGAACTGCACATACCCGGTGAGCCGCTCGTGCTGCCCAACGTGTGGGACGTGGCCAGCGCTCGCATGTTCGTTGGCGCCGGGTTCGCCGCCGTTGGGACAACCAGTCTCGGGGTGGCTGCGAGCCTGGGGCTTCCCGACGGGGAAGGGGCCGCCGTCGACGAGACGGTCCGGCTCGTCGGGCGGCTCGCGGCGCTGCCGCTGTACGTCACCGCCGACCTCGAGCGCGGCTCCGTCCCCGCCGCCGTGGCCGCGGCGCAGGCGGGGGCCGCCGGGGTCAACCTCGAGGACGCGTACGGCGACCCCGACGTGCACGCCGCGCTCATCCGGAGCGTGAAGGACGCGGCGCCGTCGTTGTTCGTCAATGCGCGAACGGACACTCATTGGCTGCGCGACGGCGACATTGGTGAAGCGGTTCGACGCATTCGCATGTATCGGGACGCCGGGGCCGACGGGGTGTTCGTGCCCGGTGTCGCCGAGCCCGCCGACATCGCGCGGCTCGTCGCCGCGGTCGACGCGCCGGTGAACGTGCTCGCTCGGCCCGCCGGGCCGTCGGTGCGTGCGCTCGCCGAGCTGGGCGTGGCCCGGATCAGCATGGGGTCGCTGCTCTTCCGGGCCGCGCTCGCGGCGGCGGTGGAGACGGCTCTTGCGGTACAACTGGATCGGCCGCTGCGCGGGGACCTTCCGTCCTATCAGGACATCAACGCCTGAGTCCCCGCGCGGCGCACGAGT
>NZ_JBEZDS010000073.1:10318-35570 GCF_040648435.1 Dactylosporangium sp. NPDC049140
GTGTGGCCGGGGCGGGCGCGCGGTCGTCAGGGCCGGGCTCGCGTCTCAGGACACCAACGCCTGAGTGCTCGCGCGGCGCACGAGTGTGGCCGGGGCGGGCGCGCGGTCGTCAGGGCCGGGCTCGCGTCTCAGGACACCAACGCCTGAGTGCTCGCGCGGCGCACGAGTGTGGCCGGGGCCGGCTCGATCCGCGGCGCGTCGGTGTCGTGGGCGTCGTCCAGCGCCATCGACATCGCGCGCGCGCCCATCTCGGCCAGGGGCAGGCGCACGGTCGTCAGGGCCGGGGTCACGTCGCGGGCGATCGGCATGTCGTCGAAGCCGACCAGCGAGATCTGCTCCGGCACCGCGACGCCCCGCGCGCGCAGGGTGCTCAGGGCGCCGACCGCCATCTGGTCGTTGAGGGCCACGATCGCGGTCAGGTCCGGGTTGGCGTCGAGCAGGGCCGCGACCGCCTCGGCGCCGCCGTCGCGGTCGAAGCCGGCGTACGCCACCCGCCGCGCCGGCAGCGTCCGGCCCTGCTCGCGGGCCGCGCGGCGCAGGCCGGCCAGGCGGTCCGTGGTCGTGGTGAGCACCTTCGGGCCCGCGATGACGCCGACCCGGCGGTGCCCACTGCCGTACAGCTCGCAGCCGGCCAGGTAGCCGCCCTCCTCGTTCGCCGGCATCACCGCGTCGCCGGGCAGCTCGTGGCGGCCGATGACGCTCACCCGCCCGCCGGTGCGCGTGTACGCGGCGAGCTTCGCCTTCAGCGCCTTGGTGAACACGGCGTCGTGGTACCCGGAGCCGGCCAGGACGATCGCCGCCACCTGCTGGGCGCGCAGCAGCTCGACGTACTCGAGCTCGCGGGCCGGGTCGCGGTAGCTGTTGCAGATGATGCTCAGCCGGCCGTGCGCGGTCGCCACCTGCTGCAGGCCGCGGGTGATCTCGGCGAAGTACGGGTCGGAGACGTCGTGCACGATCACGCCGACGGCCGTGCGCTGGGCGCGGGCGAGCAGCTGGGCGTGCGCGTTCGGCACGTACTGCAACTCGTCGACGGCGCGCAGCACCCGGGCGCGCAGCTCGTCGGTGACCAGCTTGGTGCTGCCGCTGATGATGCGGGAAGCGGTTGCCGGTGACACACCCGCGCGGCGGGCTACGTCGGCGAGCGTCGCCATCGTGAGACTCCTTCCATTGACCCGCGCTCAGCGTACCGGTTAGCCTCAGGAAAGCGGTTTCCTGAATCCGGGGGTTTTGCCATGACGTCCCATTTGCCGGGCGCGATCGGCGTGTCGCGGCTGTCGGTGTATGACACCACCGCACCCGATGGTCTGCACGGGGGCACGCCGCACATGCATCTCACATGCTCCGAAGGGTACGTCGTGATCGCCGGCGAGGGCCGGGTGCAGACGCTGTCCGGGGAGGGGTACCGCGAGACCCCGCTGCAAGCCGGAACCGTCGCCTGGTTCCGGCCGGGCACCATCCACCGGCTCGTCAACGACGACGGGCTGCAGCTGGTGGTGCTCATGCAGAACAGCGGCCTGCCCGAGGCGGGCGACGCGGTGCTGACGTTCCCGGTGGACACGCTCGGCGACCCGGACGCGTACCGCGCTGCGGCCACCCTGCCCGCCGGGGCCGACCTGGCCCCGGCGTACCGCCGCCGCGACCTCGCCGTGACGGGCTTCCTGGCCATGCGCGCCGCCGGCCCCGGGGCGTTCACCGAGTTCTGCCGCGCGGCCGCCGCGCTCGTCGCCCCGCGCCTCGGCGACTGGCGGCAGCGCTGGGAGACCGGCGCGCTGGAGGTGGCGCTCGAAACCGGCCGGCAGCTCGACGCCCTCGAGAAGTCGGACCTGACCCACCTGGCCGGCGGCGGCATCGAGGTGCTGCCGCAGCCCACCGAGTCCGGCAAGCACGGCATGTGCGGGCTGCTCTCGACCTACATCCCTGAAGGAGACCAGTGAACCGCGTTCCGATCGGCATCGTCCTCAACGGCGTGACCGGCCGCATGGGGTACCGCCAGCATCTCGTCCGGTCGCTGCTGGCCATCCGGGAGGAGGGCGGCCTGCCCTCCGGCGACGGCCGGCGGATCTGGCCGGAGCCGATCCTCGTCGGGCGCAACGCGGCCAAGCTGCAGGAGATCGCCGAGCGGCACGGCCTCACCGAGTGGACCACCGACCTCGACGCCGCCCTGCACCGCGACGACGTCCAGATCTACTTCGACGCCCAGGTGACCCAGCAGCGCGAGAAGGCCATCCGCGCCGCGATCGAGGCCGGCAAGCACATCTACACCGAGAAGCCCCTCGCCGACGACACCGCGGCCGCCGTCGACCTGTACCGCGCCGCGCGTGCGGCCGGGGTCAAGCACGGCGTGGTACAGGACAAGCTGTTCCTGCCCGGGCTGCGCAAGCTGGCCCGGCTCGTGGAGGGCGGCTTCTTCGGCCGCATCCTGTCCGTCCGTGGCGAGTTCGGCTACTGGGTCTTCGAGGGCGACTGGCAGACGGCGCAGCGTCCGTCGTGGAACTACCGGTCGGCCGACGGTGGCGGGATCGTCGTGGACATGTTCCCGCATTGGCAGTACGTCCTGGAGCGTATTTTCGCCCCGGTCCGCTCGGTGCAGGCGACCATCGCGACCCACGTGCCGTCCCGCGTCGACGAGGCCGGCGCCGTGTACGAGGCGACCGCGGACGACGCGGCGTACGGCACCTTCGAGCTCGAGGGCGGCATCGTCGCGCAGATCAACTCGTCGTGGGCCGTGCGCGTGTACCGCGACGAGCTCGTCGAGTTCCAGGTCGACGGCACCCACGGCAGCGCGGTCGCCGGCCTGCGCGAGTGCCACATCCAGCACCGCGGCTCGACGCCGAAGCCGGTGTGGAACCCGGACCTGCCGGCGACGGAGCGGTTCCGCGACCAGTGGCAGCAGGTGCCGGACAACGAGCCGTTCGACAACGGGTTCAAGGTCCAGTGGGAGCAGTTCCTGCGCCACGTCGTCGACGACGCCGCCTTCCCGTGGGACTTCGCCGCGGGCGCGCGGGGCGTGCAGCTGGCGGAGCTTGGCCTGGAGTCGGCCCGCACCGGCCGGCGCCTGGAGATCCCGTCGCTCGACCTGTAACAGCGGTCCCCGGATGTACCCGCCGCCGGCCGGTGGCGGGTACATCCGTATCTGACAACTTATGGAGGCATTGTGGGGGACCTGTCCAGGTTCTCGCTGAACCAGGCGACAACCAAGCGCTGGCCCATGGAGGACACCGTCGCCGGCTGCGTCGCCGCCGGCGTGCCCGGCATCGGGCTGTGGCGCGACCAGGTCGCGGACTACGGCCTCGAGCGCACCGCGGCCCTCGTGCGCTCCGCCGGCCTGGCCGTGACCACGCTGTGCCGCGGCGGCTTCTTCACCGCCGACGGGTGGCGCGAGGACAACCTGCGCGCGATCGACGAGGCGGTGACACTCGGCGCGCCGGTGCTCGTGCTCGTCAGCGGCGGCCTGCCCGCGGGCAGCCGCGACATCGACGGCGCGCGCAAGCAGGTCGGCGACGCAATTGCGGCGTTGGTACCGCACGCGCAGGCGGCCGGTGTCCAGTTGGCGATCGAGCCGTTGCACCCGATGTTCGCCTCGGACCGCTGCGTGATCGCTACGCTCGGTAACGCGCTCGACATCGCGGAGCCGTTCCCGGCCGACGCCGTCGGGGTCGCCGTCGACACGTACCACCTGTGGTGGGACGACCAGGTCTGGGCGCAGCTGGCGCGGGCCGGGGCCGCGGGGCGCATCGCGTGCTTCCAGCTCGCGGACTGGATCACCCCGCTGCCGGAAGGGGTGCTGCTCGGACGGGGCCTGCCCGGCACCGGCTGCGTGGAGCTGCGCCGCTTCCGCGAGGCCGTGGACGCGGCCGGGTACGACGGCCCGATCGAGGTCGAGGTCTTCCACGAGGACGTCTGGTCACGCCCCGGCGGCGACGTGCTCGACGAAGCCATCCGGGGCTACCTCGACGTGCTCTGAGCCTCAGGGCGCGAGCGGCACCTGGTTCTCGCCGCCCGGCGGGCTGTCCGTCGTCGGGCCCGCCGTGGTCGGCGTGGGCGTCGGGGTGGTCGGGTCGGGGGTCGGCGTCGTCGGCGTGGGCGTCGGGGTGGTGACCGCCGGCGTCGTCTGCGTCGGCGTCACCACGTGCCCGTCGACCGTCTGCGTCGGGGCCGCCGGCTGCGCCGTGTTGGTGGGGTTGCCGATCATCGTCTGGTTGGAGCCGGTGTTGGGCCGGTTCCCGAGGCCCCCGGTCGCGGCCGGGGCCGGCTGCGGCGACAGGTTGGTGGTCACCGAGTCGCCGCCGGTCGTGCCGTGGTGCGTGTCGGTGCTCGGGGTGCCGCCGATGAGGTCGGAGGTCGTCTCGGCCGCGGCGAAGACGAGCGCGAGCGCCATCGGCAGCGCGATCGCCATCGACGTGACCCGGCGCCGCGACATCTGGGCCGGGCCCCGCAGCCAGCGGCGCTGGACGGGGACGGTGGCCGCCTCGAGGTCGTCGATGGCCAGGCCGAGCAGCAGCTGCCGCGCGTCCGGGCGGTCCAGCGGGTCGCGGCTCAGGGCCGCGGCGACGAGGTCGCGCACCGGGTCGGGCACGCCGCTGAGGTCGGGCTCGCCCTCCAGGATCTTCCAGGCGCGGGCGGCCGCCTCCTCGCCGCCGTAGGGGTGCCGGCCGGTCGCGGCGAACGCGACGAGGCAGCCCCAGCCGAAGATGTCCATCGCCGCGGTGGGCTGCTCGGCGCGCAGCTGCTCGGGGGAGGCCCATCCGAGGCTGCCGACGATGTTGCCGGTACCGGTGATGTCGCTCGCCGCATCCAGCGCCCGGGCGATGCCGAAGTCGATGATCCGGACCCCGCCGAGGGTGACCATGAGGTTGCTCGGCTTGAGGTCGCGGTGCACGAGGCCGACGTTGTGGATCGCCGCGAGGGAGGCCGCGACCCCGAGCGCCACGCTGTGCAGCATGGCCGGGTCGAGCGGGCCGTCGTCGGCGACGAGGCGGGACAGCGGTATGCCCTCGAGGTACTCGGTGACCAGGTACGGCCGCTCCTCGAACACGCCCGAGTCGAGCACGCGCGCGGTGCAGAAGCCGGGCACGCGCTGGGCGGCGCGCACCTCGCCGGCGAAGCGCACCCGGAAGCGGGGGTCGCGGGCCAGGTGCTGGTGGACCAGCTTCACCGCGACCCGGGTGCCCTCCGGCGACTGCGCCAGGTAGACCGTGCCCATGCCGCCGACGCCGAGCTGGCCGATCAGCCGGTAGTCGTCGATGCGGACCGGGTCGTTCGCGGTCAGGTCGCCGACGGTGGCGCGACGGGCGGGCGCGGCCGAGCGCAGCGGCAGGTCCGGCGGGCCGGACTCGCCGGCGTCGTCGTGCTTGCCTGCCTCGGTCATCGGGGTCCTTCCAGGGTCTTGGGGGAGATCAGGGTTTCACCAGCAGTCTGGTCTCTTCACGGGGCGTTGAAAAGACCGCGCTGTATGCATCACGTGTGCCCGTTCGGACACCTCTGGGGTTCGCGGCGCCGCCTCGAACAGTAGTCCAGGAGCGCCGGATCCTCCGCGCCGGACGTCACACCTGTTACCGCACTGTTCCGGTCTCTGCCCAACGAGCGGAACGCGCGGCAATGACGCATATCCCCGCTTCGGGGGCATCCGCGGGCAATTGCCGGACTACCGCGATCGCTCCAGGTGATCGACCAGTCCACGCAGCGCGGTGGTGATGAGGGCGAGCTCGCCGGGGTCGAGGTACGACAGCGCGTACGACTCGGCCTTCTCGGCCTCCGGGAGCAGCTCCCGGATCAGGCGATGCCCCTTGCGGGTCAGCTGGAGCAGCACCAGCCGGCCGTCGTCGGGGTGGTTGGACCGTTTCATGAGGCCGCGCCCGGACAGCGTGTCGACGACGCCGGTGAGCGTCGCCTTGGAGATCCCGGCCTGCTCGGCGACGTGCCGGGTCTCGATGCGGCGGGCGACCCAGACGGTGCGCAGCACCACGAAACCGGTCCAGGTCAGCTGGCGGGGGCGCAGGACCTCCTGCTCCACGTGCTGCCGGACGGCGTTGGCGGCCCGGTGCAGGTGCAGGACGGCCTGGGTCGCGCCCGTGAACGCGCCGCCTTCCCTGCCCACCGCTGTGGTCACCGTGTCCCGCGCAAACGTGCCCGTGCCGACGCGACCCCGTGCTTGCCCATATGGGCGGCCCCCCTCCGGTCCCCACATCGAACACACAGAATATCGGGAACGTGCGGGTTCCGTTGCCCCGTCATCACTGTGCGCAATTTCATGGCGACCCTCCGGTGCCTGCCTTCTGGGCATTCACCGCGTTTGTCCGGCGGTTCTGCCGGATATTTGATGAATTGAAAGTTTCTAGGATCACCTGTTCCACAGGAGGAGAGTCGGGGTACCGCCCGTCTGATACATCCGTCGGCGGTGCCGCGGTGGACTTCGCCGGGCTTCTGCCGGTATTTCTGCCGGTGCCCGGTTGCGCTCCGTAATCGGCTTCCGGGTCGGCTCGGAGATCGGCCGGGCTCAGCCGCGGTCGTCGCGGTCGCGGTCCATCAGGCGGCGGCGCTGCCAGACGAGCACCGCGAGGAAGGCGACGAGCACGACCGCGAGGCAACAGAACTTGGTCACGGCCGCAGCCTACGACCAGCGGGGCACCCGCTGCGGCGCCCGGCCGACGGCGAACCCCCGGCGCTCGGCCAGCCGCGCGAAGGCCACGGCGTCGGCGACGGCCGCGCAGCCAGGGTCGTTGTTGAAGTACACATAAATGTCCTGGTCCGTGAATGCCCCGGCCAGCCGGGCCGTCCACGAATCGAGGGCGGAGCGGCCGTAACGCGGCCAGGGCGCCGCGCGGCCCTCGTGCAGGCGCAGATAGCCCCAGCCGGCGGTGCGCCACAGCGGTGCCTGCGGGCGGCCCTTGCGGTCCGACCAGGACAGGGCCGCGTCATGGCGCGTCAGTACCTCCCGGACGTCGCCGTTCCACCACGAGTCGTGCCGGGGCTCGACGGCGACGCGGACGCCGCGCGGGAACGCCCGCAACGTGCGATCGAGCGCCTCCGGGTCGGCCGGGAGGGTCGGAGGCAGCTGCAGCAGTACCGGTCCGAGCTTGCGGCCCAGCCCGGCCGCGCGGTCCAGCAGGCGCCCGACCGGCTCCTCCGGCTCCTTGAGGCGCTTGACGTGCGTGAGGAACCGGCTCGCCTTCACGGTGACGACGAAGCCGGCCGGGGTACGCGTGCGCCAGTCCGCGAACGTCTTGCGCTCGGGCAGCCGGTAGAAGGCGTTGTTCACCTCGACGGTGCCGAACGCCGCCGCGTAGTGCTCCAGCCACAGACGGTGCGGCAGCTCCCGGGGGTAGAAGCGGTCGCGCCAGTCCTTGTACTGCCAGCCGGAGGTCCCGATACGCATCACGTATGGACCCGTTCCCCGTCCGGGACGTCCGTAACCTGCGGCGAT
This sequence comes from Dactylosporangium sp. NPDC049140, assembly GCF_040648435.1. Lineage (NCBI taxonomy): Bacteria > Bacillati > Actinomycetota > Actinomycetes > Micromonosporales > Micromonosporaceae > Dactylosporangium > Dactylosporangium sp. NPDC049140. The sequence continues at coordinate 17,742 of NZ_JBEZDS010000073.1, forward strand.
GCTGGATGACTAGGTCGGCCGCGGCATACGTAGACGGCGGCGGCGGCCGGCTACGTATGTCCCGGCGCCGCGATTACGTAAGCGTGACAGATGGAATGCGGGCCTTACTCGGACAAGATTGAGTCACAAGGTTGAGAGGGGAACGACACCATGAACGTCCACGAGAGCCTGCTCAGCGAGATCTCCCGCCAGCGTCGCCAGGACATGCTGGACGACCACAAGAGCTGGACAAGCCGCGTACGGCTGCGCCGGCGAAACCAGCGCGAGCACCTCGCCTGAACTACCCGCGACCGAACCGCGGGGGAGAGCAGCCCCGGCCCCGGCCGGGGCTGCTCTGTGTTCAGGGCCGGATCTGATGACTAGGGCCGGCCACCGCCGAAGATACGTAACAGATGCGGATGGCAGACGGCCCTTACTTCGACAGCATTGAACCATCGGTCGTTCTGAGGAGTCCCCATGATGCACCCCGTTTTTCTGTACAGCCAGCTCCAGCACCGCCAGCACGGCCTGCTCGGGCTCGAGGCACACCGCCGCACGGAGGAGCGGGGCGGGCGGCGCGGGTGGTGGCGCAGGTCGCGTCCGTCACAGCCGGAGCATCGCCCGCCCGCCGGTAGGCTGGTGGCGTGCGGGCCAGCCGTAGCGGAATGAGCCAGGTGATGGTCGGCCGCGACGACGAGCTGCGCCGGTTGCGCCGGCTCGTCGACGGGGCCGAGCCCTCCATCGCCATGCTCGGCGGGGAGCCGGGCATCGGCAAGAGCCGCCTGGTCCAGGAGCTGATCGCGGGCCTGCCCGAGAGCGCTCCGGTCCTCGACGGCCAGGCCGATCCCGGCACCCTCAGCCGCCCCTTCGAGCTGCTGCTCGACGCGATCGACAGCTGTAACCGCTCCGAGCTGCTCGACCCGGAGCTGCTGCGGGTCGTCACCGACGCGTCCCGCACGATGATCGACCGCATCCAGGCCGGGCTCGAGATCGTGCGGCTGCTGACCACGCCCGGCCCGTCGATCGTGGTCTTCGAGGACCTGCACTGGGCCGACTCGGAGAGCGTCGCGCTGTTCGAGCGCATCGCCGAGCTGCCGGGGGAGCGGCTCCTCGTCGGGACGTACCGGCCGGACGAGGTCACCCGCCGGCACCCGCTCGCCGACCTGCTGACGCGGCTCGAGCGGCGGTACACCGTGACAAACGTGCGGCTCGAGCGCCTCAGCCTCGCCGACACGTCGATGTTCCTGAAGTCCGCGACCGGCCGGCCGCCCGCCTACCGCACCGCCCTGTCGCTGCACAACCGCACCGGCGGCAACCCGTTCTTCCTCGAGGAGCTGCTCAAGGCCAACGGCGAGGCCGACCTCGACACCCTGTGCGACCGGCCGCTGCCCTGGAACATCGCCGAGGCCCTGCGCCGCCAGGTCGACGACCTCGACGCCGCCGAGAAGCGCATCGTCGAGGCGGCCGCGGTGCTCGGCCGCAAGGTCCCGTTCGACCTGCTCGCCGCCGTCACCGGCTTCGACGAGAACGAGCTCATCGAGGGCCTGCGCGACCTGGTGCGCCGCGGCCTCATGGTCGAGACCGGCGATGACGAGTTCAGCTTCCGCCACGCCCTGACCCGCGAGGCCCTCGTCGACGAGATGCTCGCCCGCCAGCGGCGCCGCCTGCACGAGCTCGCGCTCGAGACGCTGCTGTCCACCGGCAGCAAGGACTACGCGCTCGTCGCCCACCACGCCCGCGGCGCCGGGCGCTACCTCGACATGGTGGAGGCGGCGCGGCGGGGCCTGGTGGTGTATCTCGCGATGGGCTCGCCGTACCAGGCGCTCCAGCTCGCCGAGATGGGCCTCGACGAGCTGCCCGACGACGTCGAGCTGCTCTCCTGCGGCGCCCGCGCCGCGTGGCTGGCCGGCCTGCTCGACGACGCGCACGAGCTCGGCCAGCGCTGGCTCGGCGCCGCCACCACCGGCGAGGAGCGGGCCGACGCGCTGCGGCTGCTGGTCCGGCTCAGCTGGGAGGTCGGCAGCAGCGGCAGCATGCAGCAGCGTGCGGCTGAGCTGCGGCGCGAGATCGCGCACCTGGACGACGGACCGGCCAAGGCCCACGCGTACGCCGCGATCGCCCAGGCATACATGCTCCACGACGACACCGAACGGGCCGTGGCCTGGGCCGACATGGCGATCGCCCTGGGCGAGGAGCTCGGCCTGCCCGCCGTCTGGCTCGCCGGCAAGGTCGAGAAGGGCTCGGCCCTGGTCAACGTCGCGGCCGGCGTCGACGAGGGCGTCAAGCTGCTCAACGAGGCCGCGCAGGAGGCCGAGGAGGCCGGCGAGTGGCTGCTGGCCGCCCGCTCGCTGAACAACCTCTACAACCTGCTGCCCGGCGGCCCGGCCGACTGGGCCGCGGCGCTGGAGCGCATGCGCACCTTCGCCGAGCGCGCCGGCTTCGAGTCGCTGGCCGTGGCCGCGTACTTCCAGGGCCGCGCCCGCCTGGCCGTGCAGGCCGGCAACCTCGGCGCCGCGCTGGCCGAGCTCGAGGCGGCCCGCCGCCGCGACCGGGGCCTGCTGCGCACCCGCAACGGCAGCGACTACCACGGCGTGCTCTTCGCCGGCCTGCTGCTCGAGGCGGGCGAGCTCGACAAGGCCGACATCGTCATCCGCGGCCTGATCGAGCAGTCGACGGACGCCTACACGATGCTCACCCAGACCTCGGTCCCCGGCCTGCAGTTCCACCTGGCCTGCCGCCTCGGCCGCACCGAGCAGGCCCGCGAGCTGCTGCGCACCGTCCTCGACGCGGTCCGCGTCACCGGCGTCACCGGCCGCGACTTCGCCCACGACCTCATCTCCGCGGGCCTGGCCACCGGCCTCGCCGCCGACGAACTGCGCCCCATCGCGGCCGCGATCGACGACCCGCTCTTCGACGACGCGTACCGCTGGCTCGCCGACGCCCAGATCGCCGAGGCCGCGGGCGACACGAAGGACGCCCTGCGCCTCTACCGCGCCGCCGTGGCCGAGCCGACCCTGCTCCTGCCGCCCCACCGCGGCACGGGCCACCTGGGCGTCGCCCGCTGCCTGCTCGCCCTGGGCGACCTGGAGGCCGCCCGCACCGCGGTCCGCGCGGCCGAGCCACACCTGGCCCGGTGGGCGGGCTGGCGCGTGGCCGAGCTGACCGGCTTGCGCGGCCGCCTGGGCATGACGGCCCCGACGGCGGCGGGCGACCAGTCCCTGACCCCGCGTGAACGCGAGGTGGCCGTCCTGCTGGCCGAGGGCCTGACGAACGCCGAACTGGCCCGGCGCCTGTACATCTCACCGCGCACGGCCGCCGTCCACGTGTCGAACATCTTGAGCAAGCTGAACCTGGAGTCGCGGACCCAGATCGCGGCGTGGGTGAAGTCGCGCACGCCGGCCAAGTAGCCCAGCCCTTTCTCTTTGCCGCACCACTGCGTCTCTCCTCCGCTCGGCTCGCCGGGGGATTCGCGCCTGCGTAGCGCTTCACGCCTGCGTAGCGCTTCACGCCTGCGTAGCGCTTCACGCCTGCGTAGCGCTTCGCGCCTGCGTAGCGCTTCGCGCCTGCGTAGCGCTTCGCGCCTGCGTAGCGCTTCGCGCCCCTTCAGGGCTTCGCGCCTCGCCGGGGCTTCGCGCCCGCATTGGGGTTGGCGCCGCGCCGGCGGTTCGCGCCCGTGTTGTGGTCCGGCACCTCGTCGGGGTCCACTTCGCGGGGCTGCTCGCATCGAGTCGGGGTTCGCGCCCGTGTTGTGGTCCGCACCTCGCCGCAGTCCCGCTTCGCGTGGCTGCTGGCACCGCGGCGCCGACGGGCTCAAGCACCTTTCTCGGTAGCGGATGATCGTCACAGCCGCGGCCTGAGCGACCATGTCCTCAACGGCGGAGATACTCCCGCGGGCGGATGCGCTCATTGCCCGGGCGTACCTACCATCGGTGGCATGTCGTGGTCGATGACCACCCTGATCACCGCGTGGGCCTTCTTCGGCACACCGGGCGATGTCGTCGCCGTGGCGACGGCCGTGCTGGCCGCCCTGGCGGTCGTGCTGGCGGCCCGGCTCGTGACCGGAGCCCCAACGCCCCCTGCCCGCACGCTGGCCCTGCCGGCCCGCGCCCGCACCGCACTGGGCCAGTCCATTCGCTCGGCAGACCCCGACGCGGCCGGCCGCCCCCGCCCCCGGGCACCTGGAGCCTGACTCCTTCTCCCGCACGCGAGAGCCCAACCGCCTGACATACGTCGCGCGGTCAAGCTCCCGCGCGCGCCGCGGACCGAACACACGACAACAGCCGGCTGATTCGTCGTAGTTACCGGCGCGGTCACCGCCGTCGTCACGTACGCGTTCGTCGCCGTCGCCGTCGCCGTCGCCGTCGCCGTGGTCGCGTCGTGCTCGCCGTCGTCGTTGCGGTCGCCGTCGTCGTTGCGGTCGCCGTCGTCGTCGCGGCTCGCCGTCGCCGTGGTCGTGGTTGCGTCGCGCTCGCCGTCGCCGTCGCGGCTCGCCGTCGCCGTGGTCGTGGTTGCGTCGCGCTCGCCGTCGTCGTTGCGGTCGTGGTCGTCGTCATCGACGCGGTTGCCGCCGTCGTGGTTGCCGTCGTCGTGGTCGTCGTCGTTTCCGCGTTCGTCGCCGTCGCTGTCGTCATCGATTTCGCGGCGGTCGCTGTCGCTGTCGCCGTCGGGCACTGCGGTGCGTCCGTTTGTGCTCGCTACATCCATCTGGTCGCCACAACCGGACGTCGAGTCACGTCCAGGTGTGAGTGGCGGCCGCCCAAAACGCCATCAGGCTTCGTGAAATTTGAAGGGCTGCATCGTGGTACATCATGGTTTGCTCGCGCTGGCCGGACTGTTCGGGTCCGTTCCCCTGGCGATCGTTGTCGCAACGCTCATCCTGCGCGCCGGTCTGTTGCCGCTCAGCCTGCGCGCGTATCGCGCAGAACGCGTCAGAGCCGGACTCGCGCCGCAACTCGCGCAGATCAAGCAGCAACACGGGCACGAACCAGTCGTGCTCGCGGAAAAGACCACCGCACTGATGCGTGAGGCCGGATCCGGGCCGTTCGCGGGACTGCTGCCGATGCTCATGCAGGCCCCGTTCGTGTGGCTGCTCTACCGCGAGTTCACCAACGGCGACATGCACGGCTACTCACTGTTCGGCGCCGACCTCACCCAGCGACTCATCGGCAATCCGGGACTGCTCGCCGGCTGGCTGATTGTGTCCGTTCTGGCCGCGATCGCGCTCTGGAACCTGCAGCAGCTTCCGTCCGGATCGGCCGTGTTCGTGCGCGTGTTGACGTTCGGCACTGTCGCCTTCGCGCCGTTCGTGCCCGTGGCCGCCGGGATCTATCTGGTTACGACGGGGCTGTGGACTGCGGCGGAGCGGTGGATCTGCAAGAGAGTGTTCCGCCCGGAGACCCCGGAGCGGCCGCTGCCGGTGGACGGTGGCAGCCCGGAAGGAGCTCTGGCCCGGGGACCGAAACGGCCACAGTCCGTCAGCGGTGGTCGTCAGGAAGGGACGGCGAACCAGGGGCTGAAACTGGCGCCGTCCGTGAGTGGTGGCGGTCGTGAAGGGGCGGCGGTCCCGAGGTCGCAGCGGGCGCGGTCCGTAGGCGGCGGCCGACGGACAGGGCGGAGCTCCGGAGGGCGGAGCGGTCGCGGTCGATGAGCGATCGTGATGCGGACGCCTGCGGTCCACGGACGTGAGTGGGTCGCAGGCGGTCTGCGGTGGCCGTGCGGAAACGAACGGTTGCCGGATCGCGGCGGCCGCGACGACAGGGTCAGCGACACCCCAGCCGACCAGCGTGAACGTTGAGGATCGCGACGACCGCTGCGAACGGTTACGGGATCGCGGCGGCCGGTGTCCAGTCCATACCGCTGCGGTCTGGCGGCGGCAGGGCGCAGCGGTATGGACTGGACACCGCTGCGGTCTGGCGGCGGCAGGGCGCAACTTTGGGGGTACACATGCGGAAGTTCTTTTGATTTTGACAAAAGTTCGGTTGGTACTGGCGGAAAGACCTCGATCGATCTAGGCTGCTAATCCAGCGACATTCGGCGATGTCGCCCCATCCATGGATCCCTGTCGTCACGTTCCTCACCGCTAGGAGGAGCCCGTGCGTACGGGTTTGTGGCTGGTTGGCGCGCGCGGCTCTGTCGCCGTCACCAGCATTGTCGGGGCCGCCGCGCTGCGGGCCGGCCTAGCCGAGCCGATCGGTTGTGTCACCGAGCACCCGCGGCTCCGGACCACGGCGCTGCCGGGGTTCGGGGACCTCGTGTTCGGCGGTCATGACGTCGTCCATACCAACCTGGTCAAGCGGGCCGAGGCGCTCGCCGCGGCGGGGGTCGTACCCGCCCGGCTCGTCGCTGCCCTCCACAGTGAACTGTCCGCTGTGGACGATGACGTACGTCCGGTGCCACACGCCGCCACCCAGCGCGCGACGGCCTCGGCGATGCGGCACGACCTCGAGGCGTTCCGGGACAAGCACGCGCTGGAACGGGTCGTCGTCGTCAACGTGGCGTCCACCGAGCCGGCCGCGCCTGCGCATCCTGCGCACACCGATCTCGAACGACTGCAAAGCGCCATGGCGATGAGCGAACCGGTACTGCCGGGCAGCTCGCTGGCGGCGTTCTCGGCGTTCAGTGCGGGGTGCGCATATGTGGACTTCACGCCGTCGACCGGTGCGCGGTTACCCGCCCTGCACGAACTGGCCGTGCAAGAACGGACGCCCTACGCCGGCCACGACGGCAAGACGGGGGAGACGCTGCTCAAGTCCGTGCTCGCGCCGATGTTCGCGATGCGCCGGCTGCACGCCACGTCCTGGTCCGGCATCAACCTGCTCGGCGGCGGCGACGGGGCCACGCTGGCCGAGCCGGCCGCCAACGCCGCGAAGTCGGCGAGCAAGCAGCGCGTGCTCGGCGAGACGCTCGGATATGTGCCGGACGGGACGACACGCATCGAGTACGTCCCGGGGCTCGGTGACTTCAAGACCGCCTGGGACCTCGTCACGTTCGAGGGGTTCCTCGGTACCGGGATGCGCATGGAGTTCACCTGGCACGGCTGCGACTCCGCACTCGCGGCGCCCCTCGTGCTCGACCTTGCACGACTCACCGCGGCCGCGCACAAGAACGGACACATCGGGCCGCTCGCCGACCTTGCGTTCTTCTTCAAGGACCCGCTCGGCGACACCGACCACGGGCTGGCCGCCCAGTTCGAGACGCTCGCGAAGTTTGCCGAAGGCCTGAGATGAAGCCACGAACGAGACTCAAGGATCTGGTCGAACTTGTCCGGGCGCCGGCGGCGCTGTCGGTGCCTGGAGATGTCATCGCGGGGGCGGCTGCCGCCAACCGACTCGGTGCGCGAACGGCGGGGCTGGCCGGGGCGAGCGTGTTGCTGTACTGGGCGGGCATGGCCGCCAACGACTGGGCCGATCGCGAAATCGACGCCAAGGAGCGGCCCGAACGGCCTATCCCGTCCGGCCGTGTCGCGCCGAACACCGCGCTCGGGCTTGCCGCCGGGCTGACCGTCGCCGCTGTGTTCGCGGCCGGGTTCACCGGTGGGCGGCGGGCGTTGAAGGTGGCGGTGCCGCTGGCCGGGGCGGTGTGGGCGTACGACCTGGGGCCGAAGAAGCCGGGGCTCATGGCCGCCTGCCGTGCGCTCAATGTGCTGCTTGGAGCGAATGAGCGTCCGAGTATGGCCGTTTGGCCGGCGGCGACCGTGTTTGCGCACACGTACACCGTCACCGTTCTTTCGCAGTTTGAAGTGGACGGGGCCTCACCCCGGTTGCCGAGCCGGACGCTTGCCGGGACGGCCCTAATCGCGGCGGCCGCGGGTGGGACACCGGCGGCGGGGGCGCTTGCCGGCTGGTACGCGCTGCGGTACGGCCGGCCGCAGCTCGACGCCGTGCGCAACCCGGACGCCGAGCACATCCGGCGGGCGGTCGGGGCCGGGATCGTGAACCTCCCAGCGCTGCAGGGTGCGCTCACGGCCAGGGCCGGCGCACCCGTACTCGGCGTGACCGTCGCAGCACTGAGCGAGTTGGCCCGCAGGCTGGTCAGGAAGGTGGCGGCGACATGAGATTCGGGTACGGCACCAACGGTTTCAGCAACCATCGGCTCGACGACGCGCTCGCCGTGATCGCGGGCCTCGGCTACGAGGGTGTTGCGCTCACACTCGATCACCATCACCTCGACCCGTTCGACGCGAACCTGTCGCGGCATGTGCGCGAGGTCGGTCGCCGCCTGCAGGAACTCGGCCTCGGGGTGGTGATCGAGACGGGCGCGCGGTACCTGCTCGACCCGTGGCACAAGCACGCGCCGACGCTGCTGGACGACGAACCCGGGCCGCGCCTGGAGTTTCTGCGCCGCGCCGTGCGTATCGGTGCGGATCTCGGGGCCGAGGCGGTCAGCTTCTGGGCCGGCGTACCGCCGCGCGAGGAAGCCGGCGTGCGGCCGGGCGCCGACGTCGGGGGATCGCCGGGCGCGGAGGCCGGGGGATCGCCGCGCACGGAGATTAGGGGATCATCGCACGCGGAGGCCGGGGGATCGCAGCGTGAAAGGGTCGGTGTGACGCTGCGTGAGGAGGTCGGACGTTCGCAGCGCGAAGAGGCCAGACGGTCGCCGCGCGCAGAGGGCGGAAGGTCGCCGCGCGCCGAGGTCGGCGCTACGCCGCGCGGGTTGGAGCGCGACGAGGCCTGGCGCCGGCTCGTTACGGGGTGTGCCGAGGTGCTCGCCGCGGCCGAGGGCGTGGAGATGATGCTCGGCTTCGAGCCCGAGCCCGGCATGCTCGTCGAGACCATCGACGACTGGGAGCGTCTGCGGGCCGACCTCGGTGCGCCCGTCCACTTCGGACTCACCCTCGACATCGGTCACTGTCAGTGTCTGGAGTCGGTGCCGGCGGATGAATGTGTTCGTAAGGCGGCGGGTTCGCTCGTAAACGTGCAGATCGACGACATGCGGCGCGGTGTGCACGAGCACCTCGAGTTCGGGCAGGGCGAGGTTGACTTCCCGCCGGTACTGCGCGCCTTGAGCGACATCGGCTACGGCGGACTGGTCTGCGTCGAGCTGCCCCGCCACAGCCACGCCGCTCCGGCGGTCGCGCGGGCGTCCCTTGAATTCCTGAAGGCGGTGGCCGCATGAACGTCGCCATGAGGGTGCGGGTCGGCCAGACCGGCACCGCGGAGACCGGGGGCCGTCAGCCGGGTGCGGTCGCGCGGGTGTTGTTGCCGGCGGTGATCGTATGAATCTCGCGACTGCGTTGCGCGCCGAGCTCACCGACACAGTTTGGCTGGACACCGCGCTGGAGACCGTGGGTCGTCAGCCCGCCGCTATCGCGCGGCTGTTTCCGGCCGTCGGCCGGCGGTGCGGACGGTGGATGCTCCAGGAACCCCCGGGCTGGAGCGTGGACGACGCGGCCCGGGTCCTGCTGCTGACCAGCATGAAAGACACGAGCGAAATCCCGCAGCTGTACCGGCACGGCGACGCGGCGGAGAAACGCGCAGTCTTGCGCGCGCTGCCGCTGCTCGATCTGGCCGAAACCGCGCAGATTCTCGAGGACGCTTTGCGCACCAACGACGCCCGACTGGTCGCCGCCGCGCTCGGGCCGGCCGCGAGGCACCTCAGCGTGGCCGCTTGGCGCCAGGGAGTACTGAAGGCCGTCTTCATGCAGGTTCCGCTGGCCGCCGTCGCCGACCTCGATGAGCGCGCCGACGCCGAGCTGGCGATCATGCTCGCCGGACTCGCCGAGGAGCGCCGCGCCGCCGGGCGCACGATGCCCGCCGACGCACGGGCACTGATCCAGCGGATCCAGGCAAGGGGACTGTGATGCGCGTCTTCGTCCGCCGCATGCACATGACGTCGCGAGCGGTGGGCGGCTGTGAGGGCGTGGTCGCGGCCGGTGTCCGGGTGCTGATCGCGGCAGGTGGACTGTGATGCGCGTTTTCGAATCTCGCATGCGCATGACGTCGCGAGCGGTGGGCGGCTGTGAGGGCGTGGTCGCGGCCGGTGTCCGGGTGCTGATCGCGGCCGGAGGACTGTGATGCGCATTTTCGAACCACGCATGCACATGGCGACGAGCGATTGCGCGGGCTCGGCCGCGGCCGGAGTCCGGGTGCTGATCGAGGCAAGGGGACTGTGATGCGCATTTTCGACCCCCACATCCACATGACGTCACGGACCACTGACGACTACGAGCGCATGGCGGCCGCCGGTGTCCGGGCGCTCGTCGAGCCCGCGTTCTGGCTCGGTCAGCCGCGCACCGGTGTCGGTTCGTTCACCGACTACTTCGACTCGCTCGTCGGCTGGGAGCCGTACCGTGCGAGCCAGTTCGGCATCCGACACCACGCCACGATCGCGCTCAACCCCAAGGAGGCCAACGATCCCCGCTGCCGCGAGGTGCTCGGCGTCCTCCCGCGCTACCTGGAGAAGGACGGCGTCGTCGCGGTCGGCGAGGTCGGTTACGACTCGATGACCCCGGCCGAGGACGAGGTGTTCGCCGTGCAGCTGGCGCTCGCAATCGAGCACGAACTGCCGGCGCTCGTGCACACGCCGCACCGGGACAAGGCCCGCGGTACTGCACGTACACTCGCCGTCGTGCGCGAGTCCGGCCTCGAGCCGGGCCGCGTCGCCGTCGACCACCTCAACGAGGTCACCGTCGCCGCGGTCGCCGAGTCCGGCTGCTGGATGGGCTTCTCCATCTATCCGGAGACGAAGATGACCGCTGAGCGGATGGTGCACATTCTGCGCGAGTACGGCCTTGAACGCATGCTCGTCAACTCCGCCGCCGACTGGGGGCGCTCGGACCCGCTGCTGACCCGCCGCACCGGTGACGCGATGCTCGCGGCCGGCTTCACCGATGACGAAGTGGACAAGGTGCTGTGGCGGAATCCGGTCGAATTCTACGGGCAGTCCAAGCGCCTTGACCTGTCCACTGTGGACGCCCCGGAAGCGTGGAACGGCAACTCGATCCGGCGCGGGGGCGAGTGATGCGGCTGCAGCACCCCGATGGGCAGACCGTGCACCTGGCGTACGGCACCAACGTCCATCCGGCCGAGGACCTCGCCGGAATCCTGCAGCAGCTCGAGACGTACGCGACGCCCATGCGCGAGCGGCTCGGCACCGACGTGCTCGGGCTCGGCCTGTGGCTCGGGGCCGCCGTGGCCGCCGAGCTCGCCGCGGACCCGGACGCCCGCCGCCGGCTGCGCAGCGAGCTCGATGCGCGCGGCCTGGAGGTGGTGACGCTCAACGGCTTTCCGTACCGCGAGTTCCACGCCCCGGTCGTCAAGCGCGCCGTGTACTCCCCGGACTGGGCCGATCCCGCGCGTTTGCGGTACACCCTCGATCTGGCTCGGATTCTCGTCGACCTGCTGCCCGATGACGCCGTCCGCGGCTCCATCTCCACGCTCCCGCTGGGCTGGCGCGAGCCGTGGGACGGGCCGCACGCCGGGCGTGTCCTGCGCGCGTTGGACGCACTCGCGCAGGGATTGGCCGGGCTGGAGGTCCTCACCGGGCGTGTCGTGCGCGTGGCGTTCGAGCCGGAGCCCGGTTGCATCATCGAGAACACATTGCAGGCCACCGTGCACCTGGCCCGGGTCGACCGGCGCTGGCTCGGCGTCTGCGTCGACCTCGCCCACCTCGCGTGCGCGTGGGAGGACCCGGTCGCGGCGGTGCAGCGGCTGGCGCGGGCGGGGCTGCCGGTGGTGAAGGTGCAGGTCTCGGCCGCGCTGGAGGTCGCCGACCCCGGCGGCGCCCGCGAGGTCGTGGCCCGGTACGCCGAGCCGCGCTTCCTGCACCAGACCCGAACGGCCGGCGCCTGCCGCGCGTTCGACGACCTCGACGAGGCCCTGGCCGACGGCGAGGCCGGCGGGCAGCCGTGGCGGGTGCACTACCACGTGCCACTGCACGCCGAGCCGGAGCCGCCGCTGCGCTCGACCATTCCGGTGCTGCGCGCCGGGTTGGGGGCCTTGGTCGGCGGCCCGATCGCTGCCTGTGACCACTTGGAGGTTGAGACGTACACCTGGAGCGTCCTGCCCGTCGAGCAACGCCCCGCGGGCCCGCGCGAACTGGCCCACGGCATGGCGGCCGAGCTCGCCTGGACCCGGGACACGCTGCACGACCTGGGACTGAAGCCATGAACGTGACGGAAAGCAGTGGAGTGGTTGCGTATCGCGGCGAGGCGGGGGAGGTCGCATGAGCCGCCCGACGCTCGTGCTCGACGTTGTCGGGCTGACGCCGCGGCTGTTGCCGCACATGCCGAATCTGTCGCGGCTCGGCGCCGCCGTGCCGCTCGAGCCGGTGCTACCCGCTGTCACCTGCTCGGTACAGTCGACGTTCCTGACCGGCGAGCCGGTGTCCGGGCACGGGATCGTCGGCAACGGCTGGTACTTCCGTGACCTCGGCGAGGTGCTCCTCTGGCGCCAGCACAACGCGCTCGTCGGCGGCGAGAAGCTGTGGGACGCCGCCCGACGCGCCAATCCGGCATTTACTGTCGCGAATGTCTGCTGGTGGTACGCGATGGGCGCCGACGTGAACTGGACCGTCACCCCGCGGCCGATCTACTACGCCGACGGGCGCAAGGAGCCCGACTGTTACACCTACCCGCCGGAGCTGCACGACGAGCTCACCGTCAGTGTCGGCCCGTTTCCGCTGTTCACGTACTGGGGCCCGAACGCGGGGCTGCCGTCCTCGGCGTGGATCGCGCGTGCCGCCGAGCAGGTCATGAAGGTCAAGAACCCCGACCTGACCCTGGTGTACCTCCCGCATCTCGACTACGACCTGCAGCGCTACGGCCCGTCCGACCCGCGGGCAGCGCGGGCCGCCGCCGAGCTCGACACCGTCATCGGTCCGTTGTTGGACGCCGCGCGCACCAGTGGACGCGCGATTGTGGCGCTTTCCGAGTACGGCATCACAGACGTGCACCGGCCGGTGGACATCAACCGGCATCTGCGCGCCGAGGGCTGGCTGAACGTGCACACCCAGGACGGGATGGAGTACCTCGACCCGTGGACGTCGCGCGCGTTCGCCGTCGCCGACCATCAGATCGCGCACGTTTATGTGCGCAACGCGCAGGACGTGCACGAAGTGCGCAAGGTGTGCGCAACCCTGCCCGGCGTCGGCGAGATTCGCGACGGACTCGGACACGAGCGCGCAGGCGAGCTCGTCCTGCTCGCCGAGCGTGACGCCTGGTTCACGTACTACTACTGGCTCGACGACGCGCGGGCGCCCGACTTCGCTCAGCTCGTCGAGATCCACCGCAAGCCCGGCTACGACCCCGCGGAGCTGTTCTTCGACCCGGCCGGCCCGGGCGCGGCGAAGGCCCGGGCGGGGCTCGCGCTGATTCGGAAAAAGCTCGGGATGCGGTACCGCATGAGCGCGATCGGCCTCGACGCCGGCGCCCGCGCGGTGCGGGGTTCGCACGGGCTGCTGCCTGCGGATCCGGCGGACGGCCCCGTGTGGCTGTGCGACGACTCGGCGGTCGCCCCGGCCCGTGTGCACGCGACCGAGGTCAAGGACCTGCTGCTACGGGTGATCGCCGGAGACGGTGCGCGGACCTGATGCGAGCCCGCCGGCAGTGCGGGCCGCGGGCCCGGGTGTGCGCCGTCGCCGGTCAGGGACCTGCCGCCACCGGTGATCGCAGGAGGTGGTGGGCGGACTTGACGCGGTACATCTCCGCGTCAAGCCACGCGCATCAGCGCGTCCAGGTCGCCGTCGTACGCCGTCGCCCTTGCGATGTTCGCGTCGACCGACACCGTCCCCGCGCAACCGGGCCGCCGCCTCGTGCGCGCGCGCCTCGGCGACCGCCGCGCCTACCCCGGGTACCGTCGACATCCCTGGCACCGGCGGGAACACGGTGAGGCCGGCCGCGATCCACAGCAACGCGGCCAGGCGGCTGACCAGGCCGGCCATTCCAGGCTGCGGCGCATGCGTACCAGCGCTTCGTCAACCTGGAACGATTCCACGGACCTTCACCCGGCGGGGTCGACCCTGACCTGAGGACCGGCCGAACCTGAGAGGAATCACAGGTAGAACCCCTAAGGAACGGCTTTCAGGTGCGTTCCGGATAGTCCCGGGGGTGCACGGTCCGTAGTCTCGGCGACGTGACACTCATCGAGACGCGTGCGCTGACGAAGCGCTACGGGGGTGGCGTCACCGCCCTGTCGGACCTGACCCTGGCGGTGCAGCCGGGGATCATCGGCCTCGTCGGGGCCAACGGCGCCGGGAAGTCCACCTTCATCAAGATCATGCTGGGCCTGCTGGCGCCTTCCGATGGCGATCTGCGGGTCCTTGGGCTGGACCCGACCAAACAGGCCGCGGAGGTTCGCGGCCGGGTCGGGTACATGCCGGAACACGACTGCCTGCCGAGCGAGGTCTCGGCGGCGGAGTTCGTGACCCACCTGGCGCGCATGAGCGGCCTGCCAGCCACCGCCGCCCGCGAACGGGCCTCCGAGGCGCTGCGCCACGTGGGGCTCTACGAGGAGCGGTACCGCCAGATCGGCGGCTACTCGACCGGCATGAAGCAGCGGGTCAAGCTGGCCCAGGCCCTCGCGCACGACCCCGACCTGCTGCTGCTGGACGAGCCGACCAACGGCCTCGACCCGGCCGGCCGCGACGCCATGCTCGAGCTGGTGCACCGCATCGGCACCGAGTTCGGCATCTCCATCGTCGTGTGCTCGCACCTGCTGGGCGAGGTCGAGCGCATCTGCGACTCGATCATCGCCATCGACGGCGGGCGGCTCCTGCGCTCGGCGACGGTCGAGGACATGACGACGAGCCGCGACGTGCTCACCGTCGAGGTCTCCGAGGGGGTCGACCAGCTCACGGCCCGCCTGGCGGAGCTGGGCATCCCGGCCGGCCGCGACGGTACCGCGCTCACCGTGCCGCTGGACAGCGAGGAAGTGTACGACCGCATCCTCGTGGCCGTCGCCGAGCTGGACCTGCCGCTGCACCGGCTCGACCAGCGCCGCCACCGCGTGGCCGAGCTGTTCCAGACGCACACCGTCACCGCACCCGCGCTGAGCGCACAGGAGGCCGGCCGTGGCGCCGCAGACTAGTGTCATCCACGACATCGGCTATCAGCGGTACACGGGACCGCGGCTCGGCCGGTGGTACGCCAACCGCTCCCTCTACGAGCACAGCGTGCGCGCCGCGTTCGGTATCGGCCGCGGGGCCAAGGCCAAGATCTTCCCCTGGCTCATCATCGGCATCGTGCTGCTCGTGGCCGTGGTCGTCATCGCGTTCCGCTCGATCAGCGGACAGACCCTGATGTCGTACCGCGACTACACCGCCGGCCTGAGCTACCCGGTCATGCTGTTCCTGGCCATCGTGGCCCCCGAGCTCGTTTCGCGGGACCTGCGCGACCGGACGTTGCCGCTGTACTTCTCCCGCCCGTTGGCGCGCACCGACTACGCGCTGGCCAAGTACGCCGCGCTCGTCACCGCGGTGGTGGCGCTGCTGGCCGTACCGCAGCTGCTGATCTACATCGGGGCGGTCTTCACCCGCACCGACGGGTTCTCCGGCGCCTGGCACGAGTTCGGCGACCTGGCCCCGGGCCTGGGCGCCACCCTCATCCGGGCCCTGATCCTGGCCAGCGTGTCGCTGCTGATCGCCTCGCTGTCGGGCCGGCGCGCGTTCGCCGCCGCGTTCATCGTCGGCGTCTTCCTCATCACCTCGCCGATCGTCGGCATCCTGAACTTCCTGGGCAACGACACGCTGGCCAAGCTGTCGTTCCTGGCCAACCCGATGACCCTGATGCTCGCGCTGGAACAGTGGATCTTCGGCATCGAAGGTCAGAACGAGGGGCTGCCGATCGGCGGCTACGGCCCCGCGTACGGCGTCGGCGGCCTGATCCTGCTCGGCGGCTCCGTCGGGCTCCTGCTGCTGCGTTACCGGAAGGTGGCCGCCTGACATGAGCACCGTCGACCTGCAGCACGTCTCGCGGTGGTACGGCAACGTGGTCGCCGTCAACGACGTGACAATGACCCTCGGGCCGGGCGTCACCGGCCTGCTGGGCCCGAACGGGGCCGGCAAGACGACCCTTCTGCACATGATGTCCGGGTTCCTAGCCCCGTCGCGGGGCACCCTCACCGTGGACGGCGCCCCGACCTGGCGCAATCCCGATGTGTACCGCACGCTGGGCCTCGTCTCCGAACGCGAGAGCGTGCACGGCTTCCTGACGGGGCAGGAGTTCGTACTCGCCAGCGCCAAGCTCTTCCGCCTGACCAACCCGGAGGAGGCCGCCCGCCGGGCGCTTGCCCTCGTGGAGATGGAGCCGGCCCAGGACCGCCGGATCGAGACGTACAGCAAGGGCATGCGCCAGCGCATCCGGGTCGCCGCGGCGCTCGTGCACGAGCCGAGCGTCCTGCTGCTCGACGAGCCCTTCAACGGCATGGACCCGCGGCAGCGCTTCCACATGATGGACCTGCTGCACCGGATGGGCGACGAGGGCCGCACGGTGCTGTTCTCCTCGCACATCCTGGAGGAGGTCGAGCAGGTCTCCGGCACCGTGCAGGTCATGGTGGCCGGGCGCCTCGCCGCCTCCGGCGAGTTCCGCACCATCCGGCGGCTGATGA
Source organism: Dactylosporangium sp. NPDC049140 (assembly GCF_040648435.1). NCBI lineage: Bacteria > Bacillati > Actinomycetota > Actinomycetes > Micromonosporales > Micromonosporaceae > Dactylosporangium > Dactylosporangium sp. NPDC049140. The sequence goes on from NZ_JBEZDS010000073.1 coordinate 34,262, forward strand.
CCAACCGCCCGCACGTGTTCACCATCCGCTCCAGCGACGACCGGCGCCTCGCGGTCGCGCTCATGGCCCAGGACTCGGTGGCCGGCGTCGACATCGACGCCACCGGCCTGCAGGTGCGCGCGTCGGACTACGGCACGTTCACCCGCGCCCTGCCGCGCGTCGCGCTCAAGGAGGGCGTCCGCGTGCGCCGCCTCATCCCGGCCGACGAGTCCCTGGAAAGCGTCTTCTCCTACCTGGTGGGTGCCTGATGAACGCCACTGTCGCGATGATCACCGCGCGGGGCCTGCTCGGCCGGCGCCGGATCTGGCTGCTCGTGCCGCTGCCGCTGCTGCTGATCGGGCTCACGCTGGTCGTGAAGGCGTTCGGCCCGGCCCCGGCGGAGTGGGGCGAGGGGGTCATCGGCGGGCTCGGCTTCTCCGCGGTACTGCCGGTCATCGCCCTCATCATCGGCACCGGAGTGCTGGGCTCGGAGATCGACGACGGGACCATCACACACATCCTGAGCAAGCCGATCCCGCGCTCGGAGATCATCTTCACCAAGCTAGCCGTGGCGACCGGCGTCACCGCCCTCTTCGCCGGGGTACCACTGTTCGTGGTGGGCCTGATCGCCGGCGAACCGGCGCTGGCCTTCGCGCTCTTCGTGGGCGGCGTGATCGGCTCGGCGGCGTACTGCTCGCTGTTCGTGCTGCTGAGCGTGCTCACCCGGCGCCCGGTGCTGGTCGGCCTGGCGTACGTGGTCCTGTGGGAGGGCGTCCTGGGCAACATCCTCACGGGCACCCAGAAGCTGTCGATCCAGCAGTACGTGCAGGCGATCGTCGACTGGCTGGCCCCGACGGACCTCCTGCACGGCAATGTGGCGGTACCGCTGAGCTGCGTCATGGCCGCGGTATTCACGATCGCGTCGACGGCCTACGCAGTGCAGCGCCTGCGCACGCTCGCGGTGGCGGGCGAGACGGGCTGATCTCCTCGCAAGGCGCGCCCCCGACTCAACCGGCGGGCGCGCCTCGTGCCCTGCGCCGCACGCCTCACACGCCCGCGCCCGCGGGCCTCGCACTCTCGGGCCTCGCGCCCGCGCGTCGGGCCTCGCGCCTCGCGCCCGCGCCTCGCGCCTCGCGCCTCGCGCTCTCGGGCCTCGGGCCTCGGGCCTCGCGCCTCGCGCCTCGCGCTCTCGGGCCTCGCGCCCGCGCCTCGGGCCTCGCGCCTCGCACTCTCGGGCATCGCCGGCCCGTCCGCCGCCTCATCAATACGGCCCACCTGATGCCGCACGAAACGAATTCGCCAACCGTCGGCGGTGCGGGCCGCGACGAAT
>NZ_JBEZDS010000074.1:0-34559 GCF_040648435.1 Dactylosporangium sp. NPDC049140
CCGCGGCGTTCGGCGAGCTCGCCGCCGCCATCTAAGGCTAAGGACCGGCGCTCTTGGCTCAACGCGCCTCCCGATGAGCTAACGCAACGGCGCCCTCACGGGTCAGGCGCTGAGGATTCGAGCCTTCTGCTGTTCGAACTCGGCCTCGGTCAGCACGCCCTCTGCTTTGAGTGCACCGAGTTGCTGGAGCTGCGCGAGCCGGTCGGACGTGTCGTCTCTGGAAGAGTAGGCGGCCTGCTCCTGTGCTGCCCATCGGCCAGCCTGGCGTCGGGAGACCCGGTTGGACACAGCGGTCGCGGTGCCGGCAACCACGGTGGTGCGGGCGATGCCGCGAAGTAGTCCTGGCATGGTTCAGCTGCCTCCTATCGGCTGGCTTCGGCGTCGACGCGCTCGACGGCCGCAAGCAGTGCCTGCACCGGGACCCGTCCACCGGCGACAAGCTGGCCGCCACCCCGGCGCAGCGCTGTGGCCAGTGGCGCGGCCCACCGGTTCTCGTACACGAGGATTGCCGCCACGCTGCCCGGGTTGAGGATGTCGGCCGCGTCGGCGAGGTCGTCGGCGTCGACCAGCCCGGTGGTGACCCCCTCGAACATCAGCATGTCCAGTGTGCCGTCGTGGTCGACATCGGTCAGTTCCAGCCCTTCGACCGTGCCGTCGTCGCGTTTCCTGACGAAGATGAGATCCAGAACCCTGATGATGCTGCGATCGACCAGGTCGACGAGCAACGGCAACCCTTCGCCGGTCAGTCGGCCATCGGGAAACTCCACCACCAGGTAGTCGACCGGTCCCATCTCATCGAGATCCCGCATAGCCAAACCATGGCGCTGCGCGCCAGGCGCCGGCCTCATCCACACCGGGTGACCGGCACGGACTCAGCCGGGGCGCGCTGGTCGACCAGTCAGAGCGAGGCCGGGCTGCGACCGGTGAGACGTCTCCACGACAACACGTCTCCTCGACCCGGGCGCAAACTTTTCGTACCTATTTCAAGCGCGGACCGCAAGCGGGCCGCCGCGCACCGCTCGGGCACGCTGACCCTCAGCGGACACGCCGAAGCCCCCGGACATCCACACCGCGAGGAGCCGTAGCGATCAGCGAACTGGAGTGTCAAGCAGTGGACGCGCAGTCGATGTCGGTCGGGAGCGTGGCGACCATTATCGTCCCGGCACCTGGTGGACTCGAGACCTGCAGGTGTCCACCGAACGCCTCGACCCGGTCGACGAGACCCACGAGCCCCGAGCCGAGGGCCGGGTCGGCGCCGCCGACGCCGTCGTCGCGGACCGAGAGCACGAGGACCTCACGTGCGGTGTGGCCATCGGCGGTGATGTCGACGTCCACGTCGACCTTGGAGGCTTTGGCGTGCTTGGCCACGTTCGTGAGCGCCTCGGACACGACGTAGTAGGCGGCGACCTCGACGCAACTGGGCAGCTGGCGCTTGGGGCCGGAGTTGATCGTGGCCGGGACGGGGCTGCGGCGGGCGAGCGTCCTCAGGGCGGGCATGAGGCCGCCCTGGGAGAGGATGGCCGGGTGGAGGCCCCGGGAGATCTCCTGCAGATCCTTGAACGCGTTGGCCAGGCCTTCGGCGGTCCGGCCGAGCCGCGCCTTGAGCCCGTCGAGGCCGCTCGGTACGGATGTCTCGGCGGCGCGCAGTTCCAGACCGAGCGACACCAGGCGCTGCTGGACGCCGTCGTGCAGGTCGCGTTCGATACGGCGGCGGGCTTCGTCGGTGGCCAGGATGATCCGGGTACGCGATGCGTCGAGCTCGGCCCGGTTCTCGGTGTTCGCGACCGCGGTGCCGACGATCTCGGCAAACTCGGCCAGCCGCTCCTCGGTGCCAGGTGGCGCCGGTTCGCGCCGGAACCACAGGACAACGAGTGCGCCCCACCCCCGGCCCTCGACCATGATCGGTGCGGCGACCGAAGCGTGGAACCCTTCTTTCCGCGCCAGGTCGGCGAGAGGACCACCGCGGTTGTCGTAGCTGTCGACGCGGGCGGGGCGGCCGGTGCGCATCACCAGCTCCGTGATGCCGCCTCCGACGGCAAACCGCCGCCCCAGCAGGCTGTCGATTCCGGGCTTGCTGTACTCGCCGATGACACTGACCGTGCCGGGCACCTCGTGGCGCAGCAGCCTCGTGGCATCCGCCGCCAGCAGCGACGCCGTCTCGGCAGCGACCGCGGCGGCGACGTCGGCCGGCGCCGCGCCGTGGGCGACGAGCAGCGCCACCCGCCGCAGGCTCGCCTGTTCCGTCGCAAGCTCGCGCAGCGAGTTGGCCATGGCCTCGCGCTCGGTCGCGGCCTGCAGCAGTATCTCCGACCGGGGCACCACCCGTTCACGCAGCCGGCGCTGGACCGGCTCAGGCAGGTCGGCGGGGACAAGCAGGGTGCCGCTCTGCGAGCCGTACCGCAGCGGGAGTGCCGATCGGTGCTCATCGCCTGGGACGCTGTCGAGTTCGATCGCCGCGAACTGCAGCTGCAGCGTCGACGCGAGGCGGCGCGACGCCTCCGGCAGCACCGGCCGCAGCGCATGCCCGGCCAGACACAGACGGGCCAGCCCGTCGAAGAGGTCGGCCTCCTGGCGGCGTTGGATCGACTCGACCGCTCGAACGCGGGCCAGCTCCGCCATGAAGCCGGCCGTTACCGCTACGACAACGAACGCCGCGAGCTCCACCCACTCCCGTGTGTTGCTGACCTCGAGGTCCCGAACGGCCACGACAAAGACGATGTTGTGGGCCACGGCGCTCACGACCACCATCGCCAACGCCAGCCGCAGGCCCCAGATCGTGGAGATCGCCACCACGCCGAGCAGGAAGAAACCCACCAGGGCGTCCGCCGGCGCCAGGTTCCCGAGAAAATAGACCAGCACCATCTCGACCACGACGAGCAGCGCGCCGACCGCGATCCCCAGCGCCATCGATGGCGGCGTCGGGCGCACCAACTGGGCCGCCAGGCGTACCAGCATCACCGAACCTCCATCGCGATTGCCCCGCCACCAGCCTCCTCTCCAGTAACGCTCACGACCACCTCATGGTGCGACGCGAACGATGTGACCGCGCTACCCCCGCCCAGTGGTCATCCCGCCTCCGGCAGGTGGCGCTCTGCCGCTCACCCGGGCGGAATCGAGCGAGGCGAAGGGTGGCAACCGACCGATCGACCGGCCCGACGCTCGAACCATCACCGCCACCGGCCGGTCGGTCGGTCGGCGTCGCCACGCGGCCACGGATGCCCCGGATGAGGGACAACGGCGGACCCACCGCGGGCTGAGCCAGCTCAGTCTCGCCGCGCGGGTCGGCTCGACCGGGCGGCACATCTCGTTCCCGGAGACCGGCCGGTCCCGGCCGAGCCGGCAGACGCTGCTCCGCCTCGCCGACACCCTCGGCATCGGGCGACGCGACGCCAACGAACTGCTGTACGCCGCAGGCGACGGGAAAGAATCTCGGCGGGGATGTCGAGAACGACGGCGGCCGCTCCGACTGAGGCACGACGCCCGGACGGCGGGCGCGGCGAAACGGAGGAACCCGGCATGAAGTACATGATTATGATGTTTGGAGGGCTCGGCGCCTCGCTGGCTGAGCGCAGCCCGGACTGGATCACGCGGATGCAGACCACGATGATGCGCATGGACCAGGAACTGCGCGCATCCGGTGAGGTCGTGGAGAGCCGGCACCTGACCGACCCGACCCAGGCGAGCACTGTGCGGTTCGTCGACGGCGCGCCGGCACCGACCGACGGGCCGTTCGCCGAGATCAAGGAGTCACTCGCCGGGTACTGGGTCCTCGACTGCACCCACGAGCGCGCGCTGGAGATCGCGGCGCAGGTCGTCGCGGTGACCGAGTATCCGATGGAGGTCCGCCGCGTCATGGACGAACCACCCGCCCAGGACTGACACGATGACGGCAGCGCTCGAGGACCTGCTGCGCGGCTTGGCGCCGCAGGTCCTCGGGGTACTCGTGCGCCGGTACGGGCAGTTCGACGCGTGCGAGGACGCGGTGCAGGAGGCGCTGCTCGCCGCGGCGGTGCAGTGGCCCGCCGGCGGGGTACCCGAGCGGCCCAAGGCGTGGCTGTGCACCGTCGCCGGCCGGTCATTGGTCGACCAGTGGCGCACCGACAGTGCCCGCCGGCGTCGGGAGGCCGCCGCCGCGCTCGACCCGGCGAACGAGCCGCCGGACAACCCGGACGACACCCTGACCGTGCTGCTGCTGTGCTGCCATCCGGCCCTGTCGCCGCCGTCGCAGCTCGCGCTCACGCTGCGGGCCGTCGGCGGGCTGAGCACCGCGCAGGTCGCGGCGGCGTTCCTGGTGCCGGCGGGGACGATGGCGCAGCGGATCAGCCGAGCCAAACAGCGCATCCGCGACGCCGGCGCCCGGTTCGAGCTGCCCGCCCCCGGCGACCGGCCGGCGCGGCTGGCCGTGGTCGAGCACGTGCTCTACCTGCTGTTCAACGAGGGCTACACCACGACCTCCGGCCCGCAGCTGCTGCGCCCGGACCTGACCGCCGAGGCGATCCGGCTGGCACGGCTGCTGCACCGGCTGCTGCCCGGCGACGGCGAGGCCGCGGGCCTGCTCGCCCTGATGCTGCTCACCGACGCCCGCCGCGCCGCCCGCACCGACCCCGACGGCATGATCATGCCGCTCGCCGACCAGGACCGCAGCCGGTGGGACCGGGCAGCGATCGCCGAAGGGCAGGCGCTGCTCACCCGCACGCTCGGCGCCGGGCCGGTCGGGCAGTACCAGATCCAGGCCGCGATCGCTGCCGTCCACGACGAGGCCCCAACCGCGGGCGACACCGACTGGCCGCAGATCCTCGTCCTCTACGACGTCCTCGACCGCGTCGCCCCTGGCCCGGTCGTCACCCTCAGCCGCGCCGTTGCGGTCGCCGCAGTCCACGGCCCGGTCGCCGGCCTCGCCGCGCTCGGCACTCTCGACCACGACGGCCGCCTCGGGCACAGCCACCGCCTCGACGCCGTCCGCGCGCACCTGCTCGAGCAGGCCGGCGACCCCGCGGCCGCGCGGGAGTGCTACCTGCGGGCCGCGCGGATGACCGCGAGCGTGCCGGAGCAGCGGTACCTCACCCGTCGGGCCGCCCTGCTGCCGGGCCCTCCAGGATCGCCTTGAGCCGAGCAAGGTCCTTCCCGTTGGCCCGGCGCATCGCGGCCGCCATCACCGGGTGCGCGACGCAACAGGCCCGCTGGGTGGCCGTGGCCCTGTGCCACTGGATCCTCGAGGTCCACCTCGTCGACCGCTGCCGCGGCTTCGGCGGGTTCTACGAGCAGCTACTGGACCTCCAGCACGCGGGAGCGTGAGCGGCCGCCGCCGTTGTAGACCACAACGTCGGGGCGTTCGCCGTACTCGCGGAAGGTCGCGAGGGCTTCCTCGCGAAGCACGTCGGTGTGTACCTCGACGCCGCGGGCGGCGAGCTGCTCCTTCCAGTCGGGGCGCATCGGGCCCTCGTCGAAGCCGGTCAGGTGCTCGACCTCGTCGCCCTCGCCCGCGATGACCAGGCGGGCCACGCCCGACCACAGCACCGCGCCGTAGCACATCGCGCACGGCCGCCAGTTGACCGCCAGCTCAACCGGCGGCCGGCCCGCGCCGCCCAGGTCCCAGGTGCCGGCGCCGGCCTGGGCCAGGCACAGGGCGACGACCTCGGCATGCATCCCGGACAGGCCGCTGGCCAGGACGAGGTTCACCCCGACGGCCAGCACCTCGCCCGACCCGGCGGCGCTGACCACGGCGGCGAACGGCCCGCCGGTGCCCTCGAGGTGGTTGCGCCCCGCCAGCCGGTGCGCCAGCCGCATCCGGTCCTCGGTGTCCGGCAGCATCCGGTCGACGCCGCGCAGCTCCTCGGTGACCCAGCCGGGTAGCGTCGCGCCGAACCGCGTGGTGGTCAGCTCCATTACGTGCCTCCTCAGGCGGTGAAGAAATGGCTCAGGCCACGGGCTTTCAGACCGCGGCGGTACGCCACCGAACTGCGGTCGGCCGCGATGTTGACCTCGATGCGCGGGTCGAGCGGCAGATTCTCCGGCTTCTGCACCTCGACGATGCGCCGGTCTTCCTCGAACACGCGCAGGTTGAAGTCGAAGATCTCGCCCGCCGGCTGATCGGTGGCGAAGTCCTTGGCGATCGGCGCGAACATTCGGGTCCGGCGGGCCGAGACCGGGGTGGCGGCATTCATGATGCACAGCCGCCCGCCGTCGGGAAAGTGCACGACGAGGGTGGCGGTGAACGGCAGGTGCAGCGCGAACCGCCGCAACCACTGATAGCCGTCGGGCGCGCGCAGCCCGGCGCCGTGCGGGTAGTTGGCGACGGTGGACCAGTAGTCGACGGTGAACCCGTCGGCGGTGACGACCGGGTTGTACGGCGGCACCTCGGGATTGCCGGGGTCGCCGAACGTCCCCGGATGCACGAACCCGAAGTGCGCCACGTCGAGGAACCCCTCGACCTGCCGGCCGGCGAACGCGGCGACGTCGAAGGGCGGGCAGGTGACCCGCTGGAAGCCGTCCTCGTCCCACCCCGGCATCGGCGGTACCGCATCCACCGCCGAACGATCCAGACACGTCCACACGAGGCCGTAGCGCACCACCGCCGGATATGGCCGCAGGTGCATCCGCTCCGGGATCTTCGCCGCCGGGTGCGCGGGAATCCCGACGCACGCCCCGTCGGCGCCGAAGCGCAGCCCGTGGTAGGCGCAGGCGATGCCCGTCCCGTCGCCGGTGCCCATGGTCAGCGGCACGCCGCGGTGCGGGCACAGGTCGTCGGCGACGACGATCCCGGAACCGGCGCGGTACACGACCAGGGGCACGTCGAGCAGGGTCGCCGCGACCGGGGCGGCGCCGACGTCCTCGACCCGGGCCACGGCGTACCAGCCGCGAGCGAGGATCGTCCAGTCGGCGACGTCGAAGGTGCACGTCCGGGGCGGCGCGACCGCGGCGGCGGGCGCGGAACGAGCGTCGGTGACCGTCATCGGTGGCTCCAGCGGCGTGTGAGCGGCATCAGGTAGCGCGCCAAGCGCGGGCTCGGAACTGGCGCACGGTTGGAGAAGGCCCGTCGGGCGAACGGGCCCGGGACCTAGTGGTGGCGTGGTTCAGCGCTGCGGATGCCAGCCGTGCGCGACCCGGCCGCGGGTCCACGCGTGCTGGTGGGTCCGGCGGCGCACATCGGTCACAGCGGACACCTGGCGCTCACCTCCCACGACGGCTCGTCCAACCATCGTGCCGCCGCCGCGTTTCGTCGCCGTTTCGGCGGCGTTGGTTTCTCCACCCCGGCCCGAGCCCGCCTCACAGCCGCCCTGGCGGCGTCGAGAGGCGTTGGCTGCCTCGGCGAACTAGGAACGGCACGTCGGCGACACCCGCCCACGGTTCAGTAGGCCCATGTCCGCGCCGGCGATCCCGGTGACCGCCCCGGTCCCCGGCCGGGGCCGATCGCGGGTTCCGGGCAGTATGCGTTGGTCGGAGGCGTACTCGACCGCCCGGGACGCTGCCGTGCCGCCGCCGTGGTGGACACCGTTCGGGGCCGCCGCCGGGCAGGTCCTGGCGGCGGCGATCGTCGCGGCCACGCCGTCGCCCGCGTTCACGAGCGCGGCTATGGACGGCTACGCCGTCGCCGGGCGCGGGCCGTGGCGCGTCCTGGGCCGTGCGCTGGCCGGCCACCCGGCGCCCGTGTCACGCCTCGGCGGCGGGGACGTGGTCGAGATCGCGACCGGCGCACGGCTGCCCGACGGTGCCGACGCCGTCGTGCCCTAGGAGCACGCCAACCGGCGCGCCAACACCGTCACCGCGGCCCAACCGGCCAAGACCCACATCCGGCCCGCTGGCGAGGACGCGCTCCCCGGCGACCTGCTGGTGCCCGCCGGACGTCCCCGCACTGCGGCCGCCGCGGCTGCCGCCGCGCAGGTCGGCGTCGATACCGTCCGGGTCCACCCGCGCCCGAGTATCAACGGCTTTGGTCAGCCGCGCGCGGCCATCTTCTCGATCTGGTCCAGTACGACGGCCAGGCCGGAGGTCTCCAGCCAGTCGACGTTGCGGATGCCGCCCAGAGCGGCCACGGCCACGTCGACGTCGATCGTGGTGCCGTCGGACAGCTCGGCTCGGCGCAGCTTGCCGTCCTCGCCTTGTAGGGAGGTGACCTTCGTGTTGGTACGCAGGTCGACGCCATGCTCGCGCATGATATCCGCGGAGATCCTGCCGATCACCCCGCCGAGCGCCCCGATCAGCGGGGCTGGCCCGGCCTCGGCCACGGTGACCGGGATGCCCAGCTCGACGCAGACCGACGCCAACTCCGAGCCGGTGAACCCCGAGCCGATGACCAGCACCCGTTTCGGCTTCTTCATGATCCGCTCGTGCAGCCCGGCCGCGTCGTCGCGGGTGCGGATGGTGAACACGCCGTCAAGCTCGGCCTCAGCTGCCACGAACCATGGCCGGGCGCGTACGCCGGTGGCGATGAGCAGCCGGTCGAACTCAACCTCCTGCCCGTCGGCCAGGGTCACCCGCTTGCGATCCATGTCCGGCGCGGCGGCGGCGTTGCCGAGCTTCCAGTCGGCGTCGATGTCGAGACGCCGCGGCAGGGTGGTGTCGGCCGAGGTGATCCAGCCGGTCTGCGCCTGCTTGGACAGCGGCGGCCGGTCGTAGGGCTCCTCGGGCTCGTCGCCGATCATGGTCAGAGAGCCGGTGAAGCCCTCGGCGCGCAGCTGCTCGGCGGCCTTCAGCCCGGCCAGGGACGCACCAACAATGACGATGCGCCCGTCCCAGCGACGCTGGTCCTGGCGCAGCCGGTCGCCCTTGGCCGCGACGACCGTGTCCGCGGGCGGCCGCCGGGGCAGATCGGCCATGTCGACTTGCAGCGCCTGAACCGGGCATGCCGCAGCGGCCCGCAGCACCTTCACCCGCTGGTCGTCGGACGGCGCCGGGTCGAACATCAGCGCCTCGTCGCCGTGCATCCGGAACGCCTCGGGCGCCAGGAACGCACACTGCGCGTACCCCTCACACTTGGTCAGGTCCACCACCACACGCATCACGTCGTGTCGCCCGTTCATGCAAACTCCTTGAGTCGTTCCGTGAGGATGATCTTCTCTGCCGCCTCGATGCGGGCCAGATGCGAGAACGCTTGCGGGAAGTTCCCGACGTGCCGCGCCGTCGTGGGTTCGAACTCTTCGGCGTAGAGACCGAGCGGAGAGCCGATCGTGAGCAGTTTCTCCATCAGGTGCCTGGCGCGGGCCACCTCTCCGACTCCGGCGAGGGCGGAGACGAGCCAGAACGAGCAGATGAGGAAGCTGCCCTCCTTGCCCGACTGATCGGCTGCGGCCGGCCCCCAACTGCCCGGCTGGTAGGTATGTACCGGTGGCGGGTTGTTCAGGACCGCGTACGCGCTCGGCACCTTGACCGCGTTTGCAGCTGGCAGAACGCATGGGCATCACCGCACCAACGCCAACAGCCGACTCGGGCGCCTGGGCCGGCATTTGCCTACTCCTCGAATGCGAGCAACAGCCAGGTCACATGGTTGAGGTGCTGCCGGCCCCAGGTACTGCCGCCGGTGACTTCGCCTGAAGGCGGTTGCGGCGTGAGCTCGGCGACGCCGGCGGCCCGCTGCTGGTCGACGCCCTCGCTGCCGCGTCCACGCTCGGGGCCGGCCTGACCGGTCTGGCGGTCGTGCGGGCGCGGGCGCCGCCGTGGTCGCGTTCACGCGCATGGCTATTCGCCGATAGCCGCCGAACCGGTCGAATCCGGCACTGCCGGGAGCAGCACGGTGACCGTGGTACCGGCGCCGGGATGGGTGCACGGCACCGGAGCGGGCTGCGGGTGGTGGTGTGCGGCGCCGGAGCACCACCACAGATGCCCGTCGTGTGCGGCGACGATGGCGTCGACCAGCGACAGGCCGAGGCCGGTGCCCGGGGTGGTACGGGCGGTGTCGGCGCGGGCGAATCGTTCCGCGGCGTGCGGCAGGAACTGGGCCGGCATGCCAGGGCCGGCGTCGTGGACGGTGAGCCGGGCGTACCCGCCGGTGGTGCCGGTGGCGACGGTGATCGGCGCCGCGCCGTGCCGCACGGCGTTGTCGAGCAGGTTGGTGACGATGCGTTCGAGGCGGGCCGGGTCGATGCGGGCCGGCGGTGCGGGTTCGAGTTCGGTGCGCAGGGCGGTGTCGGTGAGGTCCCGACGTGCTGGCCTGCGACCCCGGGGCGCACCGGCTGTACATCGCCGCCGAGAGCGGCTGGCTGACCACCCTCGACGTCCACGACCGGCGCACGACGGTGACCGGGAGCAACCATCTCGCCGACGGTGCCCACGTCGTGGCCGTCGATCCCGACACGCACCGCAGTTACTATCCCGTCCCCCACGCCGGCGACGGCCACCCCGCCCTGCTCGTCTTCGACCCATACCCCTAGCGCCGAGTGGGGAGCAGGGCGGTGATCGTCCTACCGATCCCGGGGTTGCTACACGTAACGGGAACCTGATCGGTGTGTCGGTAAGCGACGGCCGCGCAGATCCGCAGCTTGCCGTGGCGAGCGTGGACGATGGTGTCGACCAGCGCTTGGCTCAGGCCGGTGCCGGTGCGGTGCGGTGCGACATCGGCACGGCTAAAAGCGTTCCGTAGCGTGCGGCAGGAACCGCGCGTCCGTGCCCGGCCCGCCGTCGTGCCCATTACCCGGACGTGCCCGTCCGGCGCGAGCCGCGGTGACCATGATCGGTGGCGCGCCGTGCCGGACGGCGCTGTCGAGCAGGTTGGCGAAGACCCGGCGCAGGCGCGTATCGTCGCCGCGCACGGCAAGCCCGTAATCGACACGCCGCTGCAGCCTGCCCACGATGGGCGCGGCGGGGACGCACAGAACCACACGAGAGCCCTTGACCGAGTTATCGAACGGTACAGGTCGTAGAAGCCGTCGATCGGGCCTTACAGTTCGTCGATCGGAGCGGCCCAGCTCGGCCGGCGGATCAGGCAGAACGCTTGCGCAGCAGCGCGATGTGCGCGGGTGGGCCGCCGAAGCCGAGGCAGCCGATCCGCCCCACTCCATTGAGCACGGTGCCCAGACCCACCGCCGGCCCGTCGACGCCCCGGTCGCCGACCATGCCGGATTCGTCGGCCGCGCGGGGTTCGCCGGTCGCGCCGGATTCGCCGCTCACGCGGTGCCGGCTGGCTGGAAGAGTTCGACCGGGTTCCCGGCCGGGTCGTCCAGCACGATCTGCCGCCCGCCGGGCCCCTCGACGACGCCGCGGCGGAACCCGACACCGGCCGACTGCAGCCGCCACCTCGGCGTCGATGTCGGCCACGATCAGGTGGATGCGGTTCCAGCCGCCGGAGTGCGGCACGCGGCCGTCCGGCATCGCCCGGCCGGCCGAGCTGGCCGGGCCCGACAGCAGCAGCCGCAGGCTACCGCGCAGCACATCGGCGACCGGCGTCCCGTGCCGGCTCACCGACAGGGTCAGCCTCGACGAGTTGCCCGGGACCAGGTCACCACCGAGGTCGACGGTGTAACCGTCGACCTCGGCAGTCCGCGACGCGCCGGCAACGCCTGCGGCTGGTAGTCGCCCGGCGCGGGCACGTCGACGCCGAGGGTCAGGCCCTCCTCGCGGGCCGCCGGCTTGAAGTCGACGAAGACCCGCTGCTGCCCCGGTGCGTCCACCGCCCAGCGGCACCGACCACGTGCCGTCGGCCTGCAGCGTCAGGCGCAGGTGCTGATAGCCCGACAGGTCACGGCGTACCACGATGAGGGTGCAGGGTCCTTTGTCCCGCCCGAAAGCGCGGAGTCCGGCTCGACGAGGGTCATACCCTGGCGTCCTCTCCGATCCTGGTCGGTGTGCCCGAAATTGCCTTCGGTGCCCGGCGTCCGGGCATCCACCAGTTGGCCTTGCCGCACAGTTCCATCACCGCGGGGACGAGGACCATGCGGATGATGGTGGCGTCGACGAGGACGGCGATGGCCATGCCCAGACCGATCTGCTTGACGGAGACGTCGGGGCCGAGCGTGGCGGTCGTGAAGATGGCGACCATGATGGCGGCTGCGGCCGTAATGACCTTGGCGGTCCGCGCCAGCCCGCCAGCGACGGCGCTGCGGGTGTCGCCGGTGCGCTCGTACTCCTCACGGATTCGGGAGATCAGGAAGACCTCGTAGTCCATCGACAGGCCGAACAGGATCGGGAACATCATCATCGGTACCCAGGTCGTGATCGGCATGGTGGTGGGGAAACCGAAGGCCGTGCCGAGCCATCCCCACTGCACGATCGCGACCAGCACGCCGTAGGCAGCGCCGATCGACAGCAGGTTCATCACAGCGGCCTGCAGCGCGATCGTGACCGACCGGACCAGCACGATCAACAGCACCAGCGACAGCGTGATCACGACCGTGATCATCAGGGGCAGGTGCGAGCTGGTGTCCTCGGAGAAGTCGATCGCGCCGGCGTTCGGCCCGCCGAGGTAGATCCGGTCGCCGCCGGATGCGTGGGGCAGCACGTCGTCGCGCAGCTTGTGCACCAGATCCGCGGTCGCCGCATCCTGATACCCGGTCGTGGGGAAGGCCATGAAGGTGGCGGCCTGTCCGTCGTTGCTGACCCGAGGCTGCGTGACGTAGGCGATGCCGTCGGTGTTCCTGACAGCGTCCAGGGCGTTTGTCAGATCGGCGTTCTTCGCGTCGACCTCGGTGGCAAAGATCAGCGGCGCGCCGTAGCCGGGACCGAAGCCCTCGGAGAGGATCGTGTACGAGGTGTAGCTACTGCGGTCGTGGGGCTGGACACTGGCGTCGGGCAAGCTCAGCCGCATCGACAGCGCCGGAGCGGCCAGTACCAGCAGGCCTGCGCCGGCCAGCGCCGCGGCGACCAGCGGCTTGCGCTGCACCACGCCTGCCCAGCGCTCGGCGAGGGTCCGGCGGGGCGGGGCACCGTCAGCCTCGCGCCGGCGGGACGTGCGGCGGGGCAGGCGCAGCGAGTCGATCCTGTGGCCGGTGAAGCCCAGGAACGCCGGCAGCAGCGTCACCGCGGCGATCATCGTGACCAGTACGCCGACCGACGCGCCGACGGCCACACCGGTCATCAGCCTCTGCCCCATGGCGATCAGGCCCAGCAGGGCGATCACGACGGTCGTGCCGGCGAACAGCACCGCGCGACCTGCGCTGGTGATGGCCTTGACCGTGGCGGTCTCGGGCTCGTCACCGTCCTGCAGGCTGTCCTTGTAGCGGGTCAGGATGAACAGTGCGTAGTCGATGCCGACACCGAGTCCGATCATCGCGGTAACGAGCACCGTGAAATCCGGCGAGGGGACGAGGTGCCCTGCGAGCTTCATCAGGGCGATGCCGCCCAGGACCGCCAGCAGTCCGGTCACGATCGGCAGGCCCATCGCCACCAGTGACCCGAAGGCGATGAACAGGATCACCGCCGCTGCCAGTACGCCCACGCTCTCGGTCGAACCCCCCGGGGGTGTCTCGGCCTTTTCCGCCTTTTCCCCGGCCAGGCCCAGCGTCACGCCGTCACCGGAGGCGTCCTTGACCGTGTCGACCAGGAGCTTGGCCTGGCTCTTGTCCACGTCCTTGTCGGTCAGCGGGATGGTGGTACGGGCGATACGACGATCCTGCGTCACCAGGTTGTTGTCTTGATAGGGTGAGGTCACCGGTCCGGTGATCGGTGAGGCTTCGAGATCGGCGATGACCTTCTCGATTTTTTGCCGGGCGGCGGGGTCGTCGATCCCCTTGTCTGCCTTGATCGCGAGAGTCAGCGTGTCCCCCTGCTGCTCGGGGAAGTGTTTCTCGATCAGCGCTTGCGCCTTGGCGGAGTCGGAGTTTCCGCCGGAGAAGTCGTTGTCGGGGGCGGCGGCGTAGCCGAAGCCGATCAGCGCCATGGCGATCACGCCGACGATCCAGGTCAGCAGAACCAGGCGGCGGCGCCGGTAGCAGAACCGGGCTAGTCGCGCCAGAGCCCCGTCCGTACGTGCAGTCTCGGTCGTCATTGTCTTCTCCTCGGGCATGTCATCTGGGTGCATTCCGGGCCGGCACGCGCGTCAGCGGAGGCGCTTGTCCGACGTTGCGTTGCGCAGGTGGGCGAGACCGCCGAGTGGGCGGTTTGTTCCGGCATCGCCGCGATAAAGGTGGGCGGGGCCACACGATCGAGCACTGCGCCGGCCGATGGAGGGGGCGCGGTGTCGACCAACGAACGGTGGATCAGCCGTGGTGGTGGGCGTGAGCGGCAGGCGGGTGCGCGAATGGCGTCGTCACACCGTCGTAGCGAAGCCGCAGCATCATTCCCTGATCCGCGTGCGGCAGGTTGTGGCAGTGGTTCATCCAGATTCCGGGGTTTGCGGCTTTGAATGCGACGTCCCAGACCTCTCCTGGGCGGACGTCGAATGTGTCCATCCACAATGGACTTCCGGAGGAGGGTGTCCTGTTTCTGGAAAGGATCAGCACGGGATGTCCGTGGAGGTGCCAGGGGTGCGTCTCCAGGCTCCGGTTGACCACGGTGAATCGCACGACGTCGCCCTCGGTGACGAGTTGGTCCGGGATCGACGGGTGGCCTCGACCGTTGACGGTCTGTGCGTACGTCGGCGCACCGTCGACCATGGCGACACCACGGTCAAGGACCATCGTGAAGTGCCGGTCGGGTGCGCCGGTGTCGAACGGCACGGCGGCCGCGGTTCCGTAGTGGAGAAGGTCGAGTTCGGGCCAGCCGGAGGTGTCTTCGACGCCAGGCCCGGCACCGGTGGGGTCGTCCTGGGCACGCAGCCGCAGTCCGCCGTCGCGGTCGTTGTCGCACACGAGCGCCACGGACCTGTCGGGCATCACGAAGACCAGGTCGTACCGCCCACTCGCGGCCAGGCGCAGCCTGACGTCACTGACCTCGCCGGGCCCATGGAGATCCCGTCCGTCAACGGCCGCCACCCGAAACGGTGTGCCAGCCAACGCGAAATGGTGCGGCTGCGAATCAGTGTTGATCAAGCGGAGGCGTACCGGAGCGCCGGCGGATACGGCGTGTTCGGTGCGCTGGTCGGAGTCCCCGATGACCACGGTGCCGTCGAAGGTGTGCACGGGCAGGGTCAGATCCACCTGCCCGGGCGCCGCGTCCGCCTGCTGCATGATGCGTGGCGTCACGACGAGGGTGCCGTACAGCCCCTTGCGCACGCCGCGGTCTGACACCTGGTGGGTGTGGTACCAGTAGGTTCCCACCTGGTCGGCGCGGAACCGGTAGACGAACTCCTCCCCCGGGGCGACGATGTTCTGCGTCAGGCCAGGTACGCCATCCTCACCGCAGGCCACGTCGTAGCCGTGCCAGTGCACGGTCACGCCGTCCTGGATATCGGTGTTGCGCAGCGCCACCTCGACCAGGTCACCCTGAGTGACCGTGATCGGCGGACCGGGGACCTGCCCGTTGTAGGCCCATGCGTCGACTTCCCGCCCGGACGGCAGTCGCACCCTGGCCGTCCGAGCGGTGAGGACATGCTGCTGCCGGGTACCGCCGGAAGCCGGTGTGCCGGCACCGCGCAGGTCGGCAACCGACCGCGTCGGTCGTGAGCCAGCCGAGCGTACGCGACCGCCTCCGGTGGTGACGGATTCCACAGGCATGAGCGACACGCCAACACCGGAGGCGCCTGCACCGACGACGACCGCGACGCCGGCAACCCGGATGAACCGGCGACGCGAGACCCGACTCTCCAATACCTGCCCGGCCGCGACACCAGCGCCGATCTCGCCGGTCTGACGGTTGACGGGAGCGTCGCCGGCAGCGGCCACCGCGGCCTTCACGGCGAGCACGCGTGCGGTGAGCAGCGCACCGGTGCACACGAGCGAGACCGTGATCAGCGCGGTGCTCCACGTGAGGGGGAATCCGATCAGCAAGGTCACCACGAAACCGGCCGCCGCCGCGTACGCGGCGCTCAACAGCGCGACGACGCTCCGTGCCGGCAGCCCGTTGCTCGGCGTCCGCCTCGCTTCCCGCAGCGTCGGTCCAGCGATGAGCACCGCGGCCAACCCGCCGGCGGCGAGCATCGGCAGCCCTAGCAGGACCTTCTCCTGCACAAACCACCAGCCCCGACCGGCCAGCATCGCCACCGTGGCGATCCGGGCAAGGCTCACCAGCACCGCCGCCGCCAGGAGGCCGAGCGCCCCTTGGGCGCGCCCGAGGGCCGCGGTGACGCCGGCCGCAAACCATGCCGCGGCGCTCAACAGCGCGACCGCGTCATCCAGGATGATCCACTGCCCCGTGGTCATGACGCCGTCGGAGCCGGTCCCGCAGCAGGTCCGGACGCCAGCGCTCGCGCCAGCCGGAGGATCCTCATGCTCACCGCGACAATGGCCAGGCCGTTGACCGCGTGCAGGCCGAAGATGAGCTGCCCGGCCGTCGTCGTGATGTCGCCCGTATCGAATGCTCTGGCCAGTGCCGCGATCAGAACCTGCACAACGACCAGGCCGGCGACCAGCCCAGCCATGCCGATGAGCCGACCGGACATCCGGGCCACCGCCGCGACGATGACCAGCACGACCGCGAGCAGGAAGATCACGTACCCCAACGTCCGATGTGGTCGGAAGGACTCGTCGTTGGGCGCGGTGTTGAACGCGCCGCTGGCGGCGAGGAAGAACTGGACAACGACGGCCAGCAGGAACAGGGCCGCCAGCCCGGCAAAAGCCTTACGCATCGAAGAAACTCCTTGAGGTTGGGCCCATCACGAGGCACTCGTGCCGCGGACAGTTGGCGTCGTGCGGTCCTGTCCCGCCGCGCCGCCAACGGTCCTTTCCTCGTTCTGCGCTCGTCCCGCTGATCGTGGCGGCGGGTGCGCGCAACGCGCGTCGGCTGGCGGTCGCATTCCGCGGCTCACCCCGCAGACGTACCGTCATCCGCAGGTGGTAGGCCGGTGCGCCGTGTGCGGTAGCTGAGGCACGCCTCACGGCGGATGCGCGTGACCGCGGATGCGGGCAGGATGTCGAGGGATGCGGACACCACAGATGCTCAATACCGTGCGCAGGGCCGCACCGACCCTCCCCGATGCCGGGGTCGGCGTCGGGATAGCGGTGCTGCTGCTGGCCGCCAGCTGGATCGGCGTCGGACCGCCGTGGGTCATCAAACCCCACCCACTCGAGGCCGGCGCGGTCGTGCTGATCGGGGTCGTGGCGCTCACGGTGGCGCTGCGCCGCCGCTACCCGGTATCGGTGCTGGTGGTCCTCAACTCGGTCGCCCTGATCTGGTCTGCCGCCCACTTTCCCGGCGTGCTGATCCCGCTGGCGTCGGTGATCGCCTGCTACACCCTCGCAGCTCTGCGTGGGTGGCGGTGGGGGCTGGCCGGCTCCGTGCTGAGCGCGCTGGGCGCGCTGGTCGCGATCCACCTGGCCTTCGGCGCGCGCGTGCCGGCCGGACTCTCCGGCACCGCCGTGTGGATGATCGCCACCGCCGGCGCCGCCGGCACCGCGGTCGGCTACTACCGGGCGTTGCTGGTGGCCACCCGCGCTCAACTTGCCCGCGAGGCCCAAACCCACGAGGAGCAAGCCCGCCGCCACGTGGTCGAGGAACGGTTGCGCATCGCCCGCGAGCTCCACGACATTCTCGGCCACACCATGGCCAGCATCAGCGTGCAGGCCGGGGTCGGCATGCACCTGCTGGCCACCCGACCCGCGCAAGCGGCTGAAGCGCTGACCACGATCAAACGCATCAGCGACCAGGGACTGACCGACGTCAAAACCATGCTGGGAGTCCTACGCTCCGACAACGAGCCAGACGAACCCCGAACCCCGCGCGGCGGCCTCGACCAGCTCGACGCCCTGCTCGACCCGGTTCGGGTGGCGGGGGTTGAGCCCAACCTCAATGTCCACGGCAGTGCCCGGTCACTGCCCGCAGCGATTGATCTCGCCGCCTATCGGATCATCCAGGAAGCGCTGACCAACGTGCTACGCCACGGACGCGCCAGCACCGTCCAGCTCGACCTGCGGTACGAACCCTCACAGGTGGTGATCCAGGTCCGTGACGATGGGCGTGCCGCCAGCACTGGCGATACCACCACCAACGGTCGCAACGGACACGGCATCAGCGGCATGCGAGAGCGGGCCCTGGCCCTGTCCGGACAGTTCAGCGCCGGCCCGCACCCCCAGGGCGGCTTCCAGGTGCGGTGCGCTTTACCCACCCCGGACGAGTCATGATGACCACGTGCACTCGCTGATGACTTGCCGCCCTGGCGCCCGCCCGACGGGGATGGTCAGGGACCGACAACCACCGACACCATCCGGCGGTGAGGCGTGACCGAGCCGCTGCGGGTCCTCATCGCCGACGACGAGTCGCTGGTCCGCGCCGGGTTCCGGGTCCTCATCGACAACGAGCCGGGGATGATCGTGGTCGGTGAGGCCGCCGACGGCGCGACAGCTGTAGACCTGGCACGACAAACCCAACCCGACGTCGTCCTCATGGACATCCGCATGCCGAATGTCGACGGCCTGGACGCCACCCGCCGCATCGCCGGGGCCCCCGACCTGGCACATGTCCACGTGCTGATCCTCAGCACGTTCGACCACGACGAATACGTCATCGAAGCACTGGACGCCGGCGCCAGCGGATTCCTGATCAAGAACACGGATCCCGCCCAACTGCTGCACGGCATCCGAGTCGTGGCAGGCGGCGAAGCGCTGCTGTCGCCCGGCCTGACCCGCCGACTGGTTGCCCGGCTCGTCGACCGCTCCCCCAACCGCCAGGTCAACGCCAAAGCCCTGGCCCAGCTGACCGAACGGGAGCGAGAGGTCGCCGGACTGGCCGCACATGGAA
Source organism: Dactylosporangium sp. NPDC049140 (assembly GCF_040648435.1). Lineage (NCBI taxonomy): Bacteria > Bacillati > Actinomycetota > Actinomycetes > Micromonosporales > Micromonosporaceae > Dactylosporangium > Dactylosporangium sp. NPDC049140. The sequence continues at coordinate 18,700 of NZ_JBEZDS010000074.1, forward strand.
TGAGCAACGAGGAAATCGCCGAGGCCCTGTCCATCAGCCAGGCCACCGCGAAAACCCACATCAGCCACGCCATGGCCAAACTCGGCGCCCGCGACCGCGCACAACTGGTCGCGCTGGCATACCGGCACCGCCTGGTCGACCCCCCTGGCCCACCGCCCAAATGAACTGAACGCGCCGTCCTCAGCGAGGCATCCCAAATGCCACGGTCACGAGTCGGGCCCCGGGTTAGCGCAGGATCTGCGAGTACGACGCCGGCAGGCATCGAGGCGTGGCCGCGCCGATCTGGCAGGATTCGCGACGGGTGTTCCGGGCGCATTCATCAGTTGCGTCGCGTCCAATAGCTATTCGTCAAAGTTCCGGGCGCGGCGTTTCTGATCGTGGTGGTGATGGTGAGCCGATTGCCGGTGGCATCGAGCGTTGCGTCCAGCTCCGATCCGGCTGAGGGACTGTCCGTGTCGCAGCTGGCCGCAAGCGTGATCTTGTACGGCTTGTGGGCTCCGGTGTTCCTGATCGTGCCCGTGCATCCGTATCCGGATGGGTCGCCGGTGACGGTCACCTCCCCATCCGCATCAAGCTTCATCACCGCCGACAAGCTGGTGCTGGTCCAACCCGGGTTCACGGCTGAGACTTGCCAGTTCCCGGCGACCGGCTGCAGCTGCAAGTCCGATCGTTGGGAAAGCGCCACAGCCACGACGGTGACCGCGGCGCCGAGGAGCAACGCAGCCGCCAGGACCAGGACGATCAAACGGCTGCGTCGCGGCGTGCGCGGCGTGCGCCCGACCGGGCCGGGCAGCAGCGGCACGGAGGTGTCAGCCGTACTCGCCGGGTTGAACGGTGACAGGGTGCTCGGCCCGACCGGCGGCTGAATCGTCGATGACAACGCGTCAGCCCCGGCGACCACAGCCGCCGCGTGGGAACGGTTGGCTGTCGGCGTGGCGTGCAGGGCACCTTCAGCGACGACCAGTTCGGGTTGGTCGAGGACGGTGGGCGGCTTGCTAGTGGCTCGGTGCAGGAGCGTGGCGACCAGCGGTGTGCGGGTGGCCCCGCCGACCAGGAAGATGCCGGCCAGGTCGGCGGAGCTTAGCCCCGCACGGCGAAGCATGGTCTGGGTCAGGTCGGTGGTCAGGGCCAGGGTGGCGGCGGCGGCGTGTTCAAACTGCTCGCGGGTGACCTGGACTTCGCGTTCGGCGATCGGCACCGCGACGATCGCGACCGGGCGTCGGGACAGGGTCTCTTTCGCTAACCGTGCGGCGTCCCACAGCGCCCGGACATGGCGGTGGTCCGCGGTCGTGTCCGGATTGGTCAGCCGCCGCCAAGTCTGCGGGTCGTGGTGGTTGACGGTCTGGCCGACCACATCGACAACCAGCGCGTCCAGGTCTGCCCCGCCCAGGTCGGGCAGCCCATCACTGGCAATGATCTCGAAGCCCTCCTCGGTCCGTCGTACCACGGACACGTCGAAGGTGCCCCCGCCCAGGTCATAGACCATCACTGGGGCACCGACGGGGATCGGCTGCTCGGCGACTGTCAGAAAGTACCCGGCCGCTGCTACCGGCTCGGACAGCATCACGGTTGGCGTCAACCCGGCCGCCTGCGCAGCCGTTCGCAACATCGCCCTGCGGGTCGGACCCCATCCGGCGGGGTGGGTCAACACGACATCATCTGGTGGGCGACCGGCCACCCGCGCCGCCTCCTGCGCCACCCTGGCCAACACGGCCGTGATCAGATTCGCCACAGGGATGTGTTGATCGCCCAGTAGAACAACACCCGCGTCTATCTGCCGCTTGGGATAGGGCTCAAACCGGCTGGCATCCGACTGGACACGAGCCAGGGCCTCACGGCCAACCAGTAGATCCCCGGCGGGATCGGCATACACCGATGAGGACAGCAGGGGTGAGCCATCAAACACCAGCGGACGAACGCGTCCATCGGGCCACCCCAACACCGCCACGGTATGGGAGGTGCCGTAGTCGACACCTAGTCGCCATCCACCCACGAGCTGCGAGTCTAGAGCAACCGATCGATCACCCAGCGGCAGTCGCAGCGAATTCCGCGACCGCACTATCTTCGCTGTGATCTGTGTCACAAACATCGCGCGGGCAATACATACACACCATTGGCTCAACACGGCGAGTGCGGCGAGAACGCACAACAACTTTTACCGGACTACGGTCGGCGCAGCACCTCGGGAATATCGGGCTTCATTGTGCACTCCGTCTCTCTGGCTCAACGGGCCGGGCTGGCCTGTCACACCGGGCGCGCACCGCGCGTTCGGAGAGGAGGTGTTCGACGAGTTGCTGCGGCGGGCTCGACAACGCAGAGCAGAAGCAGCCGCGGTACCCGGACGCGGGTGCTCGGGGTCGTCCTCGCGGCGGCGCGGTAGTTCACGGCCGGGGACGTGGCGCGCGGGCCAGGCCGGTCTGGTAGGCGAGCACGACGAGTTGCGCGCGGTCGCGTGCGCCGAGTTTGGTCATGGCGTGGTTGGCGTGGGTTTTGACGGTGAGTGGGCTGAGCGTGAGCTGGCGGGCGATGTCCGTGTTGGACATCCCATCGGCGACCAGGGTTACCACCTCGCGCTCGCGGTCGGTGAGGGTGGCCAGCAACGGCGAAGGGCGGACCGGCTCGCTGTCGTGCAGCGTCAGGAATCTGGCGATGAGGCCTCGGGTGGCGGACGGCGACAGCAGCGCGTCGCCGCGGGCGACTGTGCGGATCGCGTCGATCAGGGCGTCCGGGCGCGCGCCCTTGCCAAGAAACCCGCTGGCCCCCGACCGCAGCGCCTCGAAGACGTACTCGTCGATCTCGAACGTCGTCAGGATCAGCACCCGTACCCCGGCGAGGCTGTCGTCGGCGGCGATCCGCCGGGTGGCAGCCAGCCCGTCAAGGCCCGGCATCCGGATGTCCATCAAGACGACGTCGGCACGTGCCTCGCGAGCGACCTGGACAGCGTCGTGGCCGGTGGCCGCCTCGCCCACTACTTCCAGCCCTGGCGCACGGTCGATCACCAGTCGCAGGCCCGCACGGATGAGTTCCTGGTCGTCGGCGAGGACCACTCGGGTCGGTGCCGTGGCGGCGGGCGCCAGCGTGGCGGGCGCGGTCTCGGTCACGAGCCCTCGATCCCGGCCGCTCGCAGCGGAAGCTCGGCGAAGACGCGGTAGCCTCCGTCGGGCCCCGGCCCTGCCGACAGCTGTCCGCCCAGGGCGGCCACCCGCTCCCGCATGCCGACGATGCCGTGCCCTTCGGGCATGCGCCGGCCGCCCTGGGTGACCGCCTTGCCGTCGTCCTCGACGGTCAGCCGGAGCGCCCCAGGCGCGTACCCGAGCCGGACCACCGCAGTGTCGCAGTTCGCGTGCTTTCGGGTGTTGGTCAGCGACTCCTGGATGACCCGGTAGGCGGTCAGTTCCACCGCTTCGGGCAGCGGCCTGGCGTGGCCGGTCACCTCGCGGGTGACCCGCAGGCCCGCGCCGGCGAATGAGTCGATCAGCTCCTCCAGTTGGTCAAGTCCCGGCACCGGCTGCGCCGGCTCTGTCGGTTCCAGGCCGGGGTCGCGCAGCAGCCCGACGGTCAGCCGCAGGTCCTCGAGGGCTTCCTCGCTGGCCCGCTGGATGTGCGCGACCGACTCCCTGGCCTGTGACCGGTCCTCGTCATCGAGCAGGCAAACCAGCGCGCCGGCCTGCACGTTGATCAGGGCGACGTGGTGCCCGACGGCGTCGTGCAGTTCCCGGGCGATCCGCAGCCGTTCCTCGGCAACGCGGCGCTTCGCCTCGTCCTCCCTGGCCTGCTCGGCACGCCTGGCGCGCTCGTCGGCTTCGGCGACGTAGGCATGGTGGCTGCGGGCGGCGCTGCCGGTGGTCACCGCCAGGGCCGCCCACAGCAGCACGACGAAGCCGGTGATGCCGGGATGGGTGATGAGCGAGGCGGTGAGCAGCGCCGCCTTGACGGCGACACCGAACGCGAGCGTCCGGCCCGGACCGGACTCCAGCGCGATCGAGTACAGCACGTAGAAGACCGCCGGCAAGGTCAGCGGGTAGACCATGCCGTCCGCCATCAGCACCACCGACCCGATGACGGCGACCGCCACGGTGGCGATCGGGAACCGCCGGCGCATCACCAGAGCCGCGTAGACCGCGACGGACACCGCCCAGTTCAGGGGCTGGTGGGAGCTCAGCGCGTGCCGTACGTCGGCGGGGATCGTCACCACCGCGAACAGCACCATCGACATGATCGCCGAAAGCAGCAGCACCTGCTGCCTGGCCATCAGCCTGCTCAAGGCAATCACCCACATACCTGGACTGTAAGCAGTCGCCCTCGCCATCCGCGACTGAACTACTGCGAACGCAGTAGGCGATGCCGCAAACCGCACCGGATGGCGCGGTACCCCCTTGGGCAATCGCTGCGGCTGGCCGACGACCGGGGCGGCCGAGATCCGGACGATGAGGAGCCGAACCGAAAGGAATGCAGGATCATGCGATCTCTTGCACGACCGCACCCGAGACCGACGACCAAACGCCGACGGCGTCGTATCGTCGCCGCGGCAGTCCTCCTCGCGATCGTCGGGCTGCTCCTGGGAAACACCGTGTTGGTGGACGGGCAGGACGCCGACGCCACCGGGGACTCGCCCCTGCCTGTTGACGGCGGGAACATCTACGTGAGCCAGGACGGCCCCCGCGACGCCCCCGCCCTCGTGCTGATCCACGGGCTCGGCAGCTCAATGCGCTCGTGGGATCAGGTGGTGCCGATGTTGGCCACGTCCTATCGCGTCATCCGGGTCGACCTGCTCGGGCACGGCCGGTCCGCCAAACCGACCGGCGACGTCTACGCGATGGAACAGCAGGCCCACCGGGTCGGCCAGGCACTGGACCGGCTCGGCGTCAAGCACGCCATCGTGGTCGGCCACTCCACCGGCGGCTACGTCGCCACGGCCCTCACCGAGCAACGAGACGACCTGGTGACCGCGATAGCACTCATCGACACCGGACCCCGCCTGGACGCATTCGTCTCCTCCGGGGCCGTCGGCAATCTCATCTTCACTCCCGTGCTGGGGCAACTCCTGTGGCGGCTTCGGACCGACGGGATCGTCCGCCGGGGTATGAGCTCCGCGTTCGCGCCAGGTTTCAAGAAGATCCCGCAGGAGCTTGTCGACGATACCCGCGGCATGACCTACCACGCGCTCACCGCGACATCGCACGCGTCCGATGACTATCTGCAACGGCGTCCGCTCCCGGATCGGCTCACGGTCCTCGGCAAACCACTGCTGGTGATCTTCGGCGAGCAGGACCAGAGGTTTCCATCCTCCTCCGCCGAGCAATACCGCGCCGTCGCAGGCGCGAGCGTCGAGCTCGTGCCGGGTGCTGGACACTCACCCATGATCGAGGATCCGCCGCGGACCGCCGCACTTCTCCTGAGCTTCGCCAGTTCCGTTCCTAGCGCTCAGTAACGACGTGGCGCAGTGCATCTGCTTCGCCACGTCCGGCAAGCCGCAATGCCTGCCCGCGCGGACGTGAGACTCCTGGGTAGGCGGACCGTTCACCCCGCCGACATACCGGGACGGTCAGCAACCGCCCTCGCCATCCGCGACCGAACTACTGCCAACGCGGTAGCCGAAGCCGGAAGCCGCAGCCGATGGCGCGGTAACGCCTTGCGCAACCGCTGCGGCCGGCCGACGTCTGGGGCGACTGCGACCCAGACGATTCGGAGCCGAACCGAAAGAAAGGAACGACTATGCCAGCTCTTGCCCGCTGGTGCTACCGGCACCGCTTCGTGGTGATCACTGCCTGGATAGGTCTGCTCATCGGCCTCGCGGTGATGTCGCATGCGGTGAAGACGTCGTATGACAACTCGCTCGCACTGCCCGGCACCGGTTCGGGCAGCGCCCAGGAACTGCTGCTGCGGTCGGCGCCGGCCCACGCGGGCGACTCCGACCGGATCGTCTGGCAGGTGAGCCACGGCAGCGTCGAAGATCCCGCCATCGAACAGCGGATGTCGGCGATGCTCGCGCGGTTGTCGCACCTGCCCGAGGTGGCCTCGGTCGCCAGCCCATACCTGCCAGGCGGCGAGGTCCAGATAAGCCCGGACGGGCGCACCGCGTACGCCACCGTGAACTTCACCAAGGCGGCCGACGACCTGGACAAGGCCGACATCAACCAGGTGATCGCGGCGACGACGGCCGCCCGGGAGCCCGGCCTTGCGGTTGAGCTTGGCGGCCGGGCCATCTCGAACACCGAGACGGCGCCGACGTCGATCGCGTCGGTGATCGGCATCGCCGCGGCCGCGGTCATCTTGCTCGTCGCGTTCGGGTCGCTGGTCGCGATGGCGCTGCCGATCGTGACCGCGGTGGCAGGCGTGGGCAGCGGCCTGATGCTCATGGCGCCGCTCAGCCACCTGATGTCCGTGACCGGCCTCGCGCCGGTTCTCGGAGCGCTGATCGGCCTCGGCGTCGGCGTCGACTACGCCCTGTTCGTCGTGACCAGGTACCGCCGCGGCCTGCAGTCCGGGCTGGACCCGGAATACTCGGCCGTCCTCGCGCTCAACACATCGGGCCGCGCGGTCCTGTTCGCCGCGGGCACGGTGGTCATCGCCCTGCTCGGCCTGCTCACCATCGGCCTTAGCTTCCTCAACGGGCTGGCCGTCGCGGCGGCGCTCACCGTGGCGTGCACCGTGCTCGCGGCCATCACGCTGCTGCCCGCACTGTTCGGCGTGTTCGACCTGCGCGTGCTGAGCCGCAGGCAACGCCGCCGGCTGCAGGCCGACGGGCCGGACCGCACAGAGAGCGCTGGCGGCATGTTGGCGCGCTGGTCACGCACCGTGGCACGATTCCCCGCCGTACTCGCCGCCGCGGGGCTCACGGTGATGATCGTGGTGTCCGTTCCCGTGCTGCACCTGCGGCTTGGCGCCTCCGACGAGTCCAACAACCCCACCTCAAGCACCACCTATCGGGCCTACACGATGCTCGCTGAAGGGTTCGGGCCGGGCTTCAACGGCCCGTTGCTCCTGGTCGCCCAGCCCCAGTCCGCGGTCGACCGCACCGCGCTTGACGAGCTCGAGCGCGCACTGACCGCCGTTCCAGGAGTGGCCGCCGTACAGACCGGGCCTGCGCAAACCGGGCCAGCCGGCGGGCCGGTGATCGAGGTGATCCAGGTCATCCCCACCACAGCGCCTGAAGCCGAAGCCACCTCCAACCTGATCACCCAACTGCGGAATACCGTCATACCGCGCTACACGCACGGAATTACGCTCCGGGTCTACGTCGGCGGAGAGACAGCTACGTTCGACGATTTCGCGGCGGTCACCAGTGCCAAGCTGCCCTGGCTCCTCGCCGCAATCGTGGGCTTCAGCTTCCTGCTGCTCGTGCTCGCCTTCCGTAGCCTGCTCATCCCCGCGATCACAGCGGTGATGAACCTGCTGGCGGCGGCGGCCTCCTTCGGCGTGCTCACCGCGTTCTTCCAGTGGGGCTGGGGTACCAGGCTCTTCGGCCTCGGCGCGCCCAGCCCGGTCGACGGCTACCTGCCCGGGCTGGTGCTGGCGATCCTGTTCGGCCTGTCCATGGACTACCAGGTATTCCTGATCAGCAGGATGGCCGAGGAATGGTCGCGCACCCGTGACAACGCGCGGTCGGTGCTCGTCGGCCAGACCCACACCGCACGGGTGATCACCGCCGCGGCGAAGATCATGATTGCCGTGTTCATCGCGTTCGTGTTCATAGGACAGCGCAGCATCGCCGAATTCGGCGTCGGCTTGGCCGCCGCCGTGGCGCTCGACGCGTTCGTCGTGCGCACGGTGCTCGTACCGGCCGTGATGCACCTGTGCGGCCGGGCCAACTGGTGGCTGCCCCGCTGGCTGGACCGCCACCTGCCGCACCTGGCCATCGAGCCGCCCGCGGAGGAGCAGCCCGCCACCATGCCCGAGTCCGACCTCGTAACAGCACAAAATGTAAGAGCCTAGTAGGGCAGCCGCACTTATCGGGGTGATTATGTTGTGGCTTGTCGGGCGAGTCGGGTGCGGTGGTGGAACCATCGTGCGCGGGCTTGGTGGCGTCGTCGCCACCAGGTCCAGTGCAGGTGGTGCGCGTCGGTGTGTGGCCGGCGGGTGATGAGGACGAACAGTCGTTTGATCTCTGCGACGGTGAACGCGATCAGGCCGGTGTCCGTTGGTGGGTTCTCGTTCGGGCTGCTGGGCAGGATCGGCGCTGGGGCACGGGTTTTCGCCTGGGCGGCGGTGACCGCGCAGACGGCGAGGGCAGCCATCGCGAGGACGAGGTGGCGGGTCAGAGCGGTGTAGAGGCGGACCTGGGAGTGGTCGAGGCCGAAGTGGTCCTTGCCGAACTCGAAGTCCTCCTCGACCGGCCAGCGCAGGCATGCCATCCGCACCAACGTCATCAGCGGGACCTGCCGACCCGGCGGGACGTGGCAGTAGTGGTAGGCGACCTCACCGGTCTGCAGATGCCTGCGTAGCAACAGAACATGGTGCGGGCTGCTCGTCGCGACCCACGCCCAGGCGTACCGCCGGTCGCCCTTGGACCCGGGTACCGCCTGGATCTGCCAACTGTCCTGAGTGGACGACACCGTGCTCACCACCGCGTCAGCGCGTAGCCGCATTCCCGCGGCCAGGTCGGTGTGGAACGCCCGGCCCACCCGCAGCACATATCCGATCCAACACCGCCACGACGAGAGGCTGACCGCGCAACGCCTCGACCACGAACCCGCCATCGCCGCCATCGCCGCGTCGTGGTCCCACACCGCATGGTTCAACAACCGCTGCGTCGGGTCCGGACACCCGTCACCGGCATGCTCCGCGATCGTCCAGCCGTTCTTCCGCGGCAGATCACTGACCAGCGCGGCCACGTACTTCCCCGCCTGCTCGAACGGTTCCACCCGCCGGAAATACGGTCGTAGCCGTCGATGCAGCACGGCCAGGTTCTCCACTGCGAGGGCACCCTCTACCATGGCAGCCACAGCCGCCCCACGGTTATCTTGCGTCACAACTCGATCATCGAGGGGCGGCTGCCCCTATGATCACCGCCCCCACACAAGCCGGCTACCAGCCAAAATCACTCAAGTGCGGCTGCCCCACTAGCGCGACGTGTTCTTCTCAGCACAACCCGAGTTCGAGGCCGCGTTGATCGCCGGGATCGAGGACGCGTCACCGGACGAGCCGGCAGACGGCCAAGGCCGCCCACGTGTTCGTCGTGAAGAAGAACCAGCCCACCCTGTACCGGCAGGTCAAGCACCTGCCCTGGGGCAAGATCCCGGTCTGCGACGAGGTCCACACCTGCGGCCACGGCCATTACGACATCCGCCGCCTGCACGGTGTCCGAAGGGCGCTCCGGCACTAGAGGCGCCGGTTCAACGATTGGGTTTCGGCGATTGGCGCGTGTCAGGTTGCCACGCGGCGAATCGGGTAGGCGGTGACGTTCGTCGCCGCCGTGGGCGTTCGCCAGGCGGGGCGTTCGGCGCCGCTGGCGCCTCGGGTTGTGATCGCGTAGGGACGCTTGCGAGCTGCGCGTGATCAGAGCGCTGCTGACTCCTGCTGCTCCAGGCGCGTCGCACTCCCGCGTCAGACCCCGTCGAACGTGTTCAGGGTGTTCATCAGGCTGGTGACAACAGATGCGCAGTCTGCCTGGGCGGACCGCCGAAGATCAGCGCGCCGTTGCGGAAGCCGAGGTCGAGCGCCACAGTAAGCCGGCTTAGCTCCTGGTGTCGACCGCTCGGACCGGCGCGGCTCAGCGGCCGGCAGGCTCGGTGTCCGCGCGGGTGATGGCCAGGTAGCCGACCAGGACGACGATGAGCCCGGCCCAGGCCGCCGTCACCGGGCCGGTTCCCAGGCCCAGGCCGCCGCGATCGTGTGAGACGCCCATCCAGTCCGCGAAGGAGGCCCCGAGCGGGCGGGTGATCACGTACGCGGTCCAGAACGCGGCGACGGCGCTCAGCGTGCCGGTGCGGAAGGTGAGCGCCGGCACGGCGATTGCGGCGGCGAAGATGATGCCCGACAGCAGGTAGCCCCAGCCGAACGTCATGGCGGTCAGGTCGCCGGCCGCGGTGCCCAGCGCGAACGTGGTCAGCACGGTGGCCCAGTAGAACAGCTCCCGGCGCGGCGTGGTGATGCTGTGGATGGACAAGGTGCGTTCGCTGGCGTACCAGAGCACGAGGATGGCGGCGAGCGCGATCGCGAAGCCGATCGTGGAGGCCAGGTACGGCACGCCCAAGCCGACGTGCAGGACGTCGGCCGGCACCGTACGGATGCGCCGCGCCACCTCGAAGCTCACAGGTACCGCTGATCGCCCGTCCCCACGATTCTGTGCGCGGCGCGCGGCCTATCAGGGCCGCCACAACGCATCCATCTACATTTGGGGGAGCATGTGAAACGCGCATGGCAACGAGTCGCGGCCGCGGTAACGCTGACGCTCGCGTCCGTTGGGGTGATCCAGATCGGTCTCGCCGGCTCGGCCCAGGCGGCGTCGTGGGTGAAACCGGTGGACGGAACGCTCGGCCAGGGTTTCACCGGCCCGGGTCCCGGCCAGCACCACGGCGTCGACATCATCGCCGCGCGGTGGACGCCGATCTATGCGGCCCACGCCGGCCGGGTGGACCAGGTTGTTTGCAACGTGTCCGTCGGAACCTGTGATCAGGACGGGAGTCCGTCGGTCCAGGGGTGCGGCTGGTACGTCGGCATCGACCATCTCGACGGCACCGCCACCCTGTACTGCCACATGGTCCAGCGGCCGCTGGTGAACGTCGGCGACACCGTCAGCACCGGTCAGGTGATCGGCTATGTCGGCACGTCGGGGAACTCGTCCGGCCCGCACCTGCACTTCCAGACGCACAACGGCCCGTCGAACGACGACAGTGACACGGTGGACCCGGTGGGCTTCATGGCCGCCCGAGGGGTCGACCTGCGCACCGGAGGGACCACCACGCCGTCCACGCCTTCCGGCGTGTCCTGGGTGGACACGTTTGCCAGCGCGCCGGGACGCTCGACTCCGGGCGGTACGCAGACCGGCACCCTCAACGCCGGCCTCAACTACGTGTACTGCCGGACGTGGGGCCCGATCGTGCAGGTCGGCAGCAGCTACAACCACTGGTGGCTGAAGACCGACCTGGACTCCGGCAATCCGTGGCAGAACCAGTGGGTTTCGGCGTACTACCTGAGCCGCTGGGGCAACGACCAGGCCAAGGACAACAACGGCGCCGACATCCCGAACTGCGCCGCCACGAAGTACTGGGTGGACACGTTTGCCAACGCGCCGGGACGCTCGACTCCGGGCGGCACCCAGACCGGCACCCTCAACGCCGGCCTCAACTACGCGTACTGCCGGACGTGGGGCCCGATCGTGCAGGTCGGCAGCAGCTACAACCACTGGTGGCTGAAGACCGACCTGGACTCCGGCAATCCGTGGCAGAACCAGTGGGTTTCGGCGTACTACCTGAGCCGCTGGGGCAACGACCAGGCCAAGGACAACAACGGCGCCGACATCCCGAACTGCTGATCGGCTTCGCGACCCGGCCCGGTGGGACACCTCACCGGGCCGGTTGCTCATCTCTGGCTACCCATTGACCCAGCGGGGTGAGTCCGTGTAATCATCCATCGATGACCGGCATGTTATCGGTTCCTCGGGAGGCGGAGGACGGATGACCGAAGCGCCTCGGACGGTGCGCGTGCCAGATGGCTACCGCGTCGGTTCGTGGCGGGTGACGCGCGCGCTGGCCAGCGGCAACTGGAGCACGGTGTACGCCGCCGTCCGCGACACCGGCGAGGAGGCGGCGCTCAAGTTCATCCCAACCGGCACGCTCACCGCGCGCCGGCTGTCCCACCTGGCCGACATGGCCGGCCGCGAACTTGCCGCACACCGCCGGCTCAGCCATCCCAATCTGATCAAGGTCCTCGACAGCCTCGTCGTCGACGACCCAGCACAGCCCGTGCTCGACGGTGCCACCGTGATCGCGCTGGAGCTCGCGGAGGGCTCGGCCGCCACGGCGCTCGCCGCAACCGACGGCGGGCTGCCGGACGCGGGCCGGTTGATTGCCGAGGTGTGCGCGGGCCTGGCCTACCTGCATGAGGCCGGCTGGGTGCATGGCGATCTCAAGCCGAGCAACATCCTGCTGATGGCCGACGGCTCCGTCCGGCTCGCCGACTTCGGCCTCGCCGCGGAGCTGGACGGCACGCACGCCTACCTGCCCCCCGGCGGTACCGCCGACTACGTCCCGCCGGAGCGCTGGGCCGAGGGGCTGCGGGCGGGCGGGGTCGCGGTCCGGCAGACCTCCGACATCTGGGCCCTTGGGGTCACCGCGTGCCAGCTGCTCACCGGGCGGCTGCCGTTCGCCGGCGTCACTTCCCGCGCCCGGACGGCGGCGGCCTGCCAGTTCGCCGAGGGCCGCGCCGAGCTCACCCTGCCGGACGGCCTGACACCGCGGTGGCGCGCGTTCATCGTCGACTGCCTCGCACCGGATCACCATGCCCGGCTGCGGCACACGGCGGAGAGCCTGCGGCAGCGGGCGTGCGTCGCGGCCGAAAAGGCCGGCGCGCCCGCCGGCCGCCTCAGGCGGCCGTTCGGGGTGCTGGCGATGGCCGGTGTCGCCGCGGTGACCGTCGCGAGCAGCGTCGCATACGCCAGCCTCGAACAAGCGGCGGGCACGGCCGACCCGGCCGCATCGACCAGCCCGACCGCGGCCGGTTACGAGCGGTACTTCCGCACCGACGCCGACATCCCGCGGCAGTACTACGACCTCATCATCGAGGCGGGCACCAAGTGCCCGAGCGAGCCCGCGGTGACGCCCTATCTCGTCGCCGCGATCCTCAAGGCGGAGAGCAACTTCGACCCGGACCTGAGCGACCCGGCGAAGAACGAATACGGCATTGCACGCTGGACGCCGAACGTCCTGCAGTACTACCTCCCGACCGCGCAGCGGGAAGCCGAGCCGAAGCCACCGTTCCCGCCGGAGATGTCCATCCCGCCCATGGGCGACTACCTCTGCCGCTTCGCGCCCCTGCTGCACGACGTGCCCGGCGACCCGATGATCAACCTGGTCGCGGCCTGGCGGACCTCGGAAGCCAAGGTCCACGAGGCGGGCGGCGTGCCGGACCGGCCGGCGCTGCGCGAGTACATGCCGCGCCTGCGCGCGGCCCTCGACGCATACCGCCCGGTGACGCGGCCGTCTCCGTCCTGACCGGCCGCCGTCCGCGGTGCCGGGCCGGTCAGGACGGCGGCAGCAGCGCCAGATGCTCCTCGCGCACCAGGTCGAACTGCAGCGCGAGCGCCACGAGCGCCGCACGCTGCCAGTCGGCCTTGCCCTGCTCGTCGTCGGCGGCCGACGCCCTGATCCGCAGCTTGGTGCGGGCAAGGTAGTCGATGTGGAAATTGACCGCCGACCGGGAGAGCCCGGCGCCGCCGCCGAGCCGGTTGAGGATCTCCGGAACGGTGCGGATCACCGGCGAGGACGAGTCACGCAGCCGGGGTTCGCACAGCGCGACGAGCACCTTGAAGTACTTCGCGGTCTCGTCCAACGGGAACGCCACGCGGGTAGCGTCGCCAGAGCTGTCGGGCTGCGCCTGCTGGTCGGCGTAGACGTGCTGCGGCGCAAATATGTAGAACGAGGACGGCCGGTCGGCGCTGGGCACGACGACCCGGGCGAACTCGAACGGCACCGGCATGTCGAGCCGGCGGGGGGCGAGCTTGATAAACTCGCCGCCGCCTTCCGGGTTCTCGATCACGTAGGTGCTGCGCAGGCTGAGGTTGCTGATCAGCCAGTGATCCTCGACTGCGGTGATCCGGCCGGCGAGACGGGAGACCGCCGCGTCGGGCAGCACCAGGTCGACCGGGGTGTCCCGGCCGCCGCGGCCGAAGGTCACGGCGGCGCCGGGCGGGAGGTGGAGGACGGTGGGCGGATTGTCCGCACTCTGCACCACGATGCCTCGCCCGGACTCACTCGAGGGCACGGCCCGACGCACCGGGTCGCTGGCGCGGTCGCTCCCCATGCGGCAATCGTAGGCGGGCCGGCGCATCAACAGTGTTGGTGCCCCGGGAACGGGTCGACGTCGGTGTACACATACACCGCCGCCACGTAACCGAAGTTGCCGTACTGGTCGCCTTCGGTCAGGTACCAGACGTTGTTGCCGCCGGAGTGCCAGTCTCCGTACACCCAGCAGCCGAAGTAGCTCCAGGTCGTGTGCAGATGGTCCACGACATTGGCGTTGTTGCGGGCCGAGCTCCGCAGCGGTGCGTTGTAGACGTTGCCGCACCACAAAATGTTGTAGCTCCCGTCGACGTAGCAGTCGCTCGAGGCGTGGGCCGCGCTCGGCGCGACCAATGTGCCGCCGACGACCGCGGCCGCGACGAATGCGGTCTTGATGCGCTGGTGCAAACGCATACCACGCTCCTATGGGAATCGGCGCCACCAACCGTGGTGCCTTGAGGTGAGGACGTCGCACTCGACCGGGCCCGCTTCCGCCGGTCGCGCCCCCCGTTGTCCGTCCGGAGGATTCTGACCGGTACGTCCCGTGAGCGGAACCTGGAGGGTTCCAGGGTCGGCACTCGGCGCCGGCGAACGACCGATCGGCTCGTACCGTTTGGTGCCCTTTTGACCCCCGATCTTGCACGACGGTGCAGACGCACGTGCATGTGTGCGAGCTTCTGGGAGCGTTACCGTGCAGTGGCCGGTCGAGCGTATGGCCGCTCGACCGGCCACTACAGCCTGGCCATCCGGCCGGGGTGGGCCGGGCGTCAGCCCACGTTGATCGCGGTGTCGTCGATCACGAAGGACGTCTGCTGCTGGGTGCCCTCCGTGCCGGTGAACTTGAGCGTCACCAGCTCCGAGATCGCCCTCATCAACGACAACGGGCTGTCATTCTTCCCGATCTACCAGGAGTTCGGCGACTCCATCGCGTACTTCGACCACGATCAGGGGCACGCCGCCGGCGTCGCGGCGTGCGCCGCCGCGCGTGGCCTCGGCATTCCGCAGGGCACCGTGCTGTACGTCGCAGTCGACTTCGACGCGATCGACGACGAGATCACCACCAATGTCATACCCCAACTTCCAAGGCGCCAGGGACGCGGTGGCAGCCGACGGCGGCTACTACGCGATCGGCGTGTACAGCTGCCGCAACACCTGCTCGCGGCTCGCCGCGGAGGGTCTGACCACGCGCAGCTTCGTTAGCGGCATGTCAACCGGCTACAGCGGCAACCTCGGCTTCGCACTGCCGGACAACTGGGCGTTCGACCAGATCGCGAACCGCGACCTTAGCACCCAACACATCGGGCAGCGTGGAGATCGACAACGACATGGTCTCCGGCCGCGACCTGGGCGTGGACAGCGTGACCCGAACGACGGGTTCTACACGCTACTGCACTGGCTGGAGGCCCGCACGCAGCAGTGGCGCGATCAAGGCCACCTCGACCGCAGCGGACCGGAACTGGTGGCAGAGTACTTCCAGAACCAGGACCCCGCCTACGGCGAGCCCGGCTCTGGCCAGGTGTTCGGTGGCACCGACCACGGCTTCCTCGACTTCGTCGCGTCGTACCCAGGCATCCCCGACACCAGCCCGCTGCGCGACCCGAAGTACCTGTGGGATTGGCCGTCAGCAATTGGGCGACCGAGACCAAGGTGACCAACCGACCATAGCGCCGGGAACTCTGTCGTGGTTGCCGCACAACGCTTCCGCTCATCAGCGTAAGACGTTCTGCGTCAAGCTTTGGTCGGTGCCTCGTCCGTCGTCTGTCCCGGCATAGCGGTAATGGGGTTGGTCCCGGCAGCGTGTAATCGGGTTGGTGAGACGACGGGCGGGGCTGCCCATGATGAGCGTCGAGGTAACTGTGGTTCCTCAATGCCGCGTGGGGCTCGCCCCGACCGGGCTTGACGGGCCGCCTGCAGCGTCAG
>NZ_JBEZDS010000075.1:0-34445 GCF_040648435.1 Dactylosporangium sp. NPDC049140
TCCTCGACGGCGGCGCCGGCGCGGCCCAGACCGCCGCCCTGCTACGCCCCGGACCACGGGGCAAGCTCGGCCTGCCACCGCTCCAGGAGGGACCGCCATGCCTCTGACCCGACGCACCACCATCGGCCTCGCCGGCGCCGTCATCGGCGCCTCCGCCTTCGCCCGCCCCGCGAGCGCCGCCACCGCCGACTACGTCGTCCGCCACGACCAGCCCCGCCAGACCATCCTCGGCCTCGGCGTGGAGATCCAGTCCGACTCGATCGGCTCGGGCAACAACGGCCTGCCCGCCGCGACCACCTCGGTGCCGCACGACCTGGTCGCGACCGAGCGCACCCGGATGTACCGCGACCTGCTGAAGATCCGCGACGACCGCGGCTTCCGCTATCTCCGCCTGGCGCTCGGGCTCTACCTGCGCGGCCTGGACGCGGCCCAGAAGCAGATCGTCGGCCGCTGGTCCACGCAGCTGAGCGAGCTGGCCGAGCTCGTCGCGCAGTCCGGGATCGAGGGCGTCTCGGCCGAGTACTGGTCGCCCGCGCCCGGCTGGAAGAGCAACGGCAGCTACGTCGGCGGCACCATCGCCTCCACCGACCCGGGCTGGCTCGACCAGTTCGGCGACGCGATCGTGCGCGACCTGCAGTACCTGCGCGACAACGGCGTCCCCGTCAAGATGTTCAGCCTGCAGAACGAGCCCAGCATCGCCGGGGTCGCCTACTCCTGCTGCGGGTACAGCAACGACCAGTACTACAAGGCGTTCAAGGCGGTCGCGCCCAAGGTCCGCGCGGCCTTCCCGGACGTCTTCATCCACGCCGACGCCGAGAACGGCCAGCGCGGCCGCGGTGGGGCGCTCATCCGGGCCGACGCCGCCGCACTGTCCTACGTGGACGGATGGTCGTTCCACCGGATCGGCTCGGACAGCAACGACCAGCTGCAGAACAACTACACCAGCGACGCGGCCGGCAAGCCGGTGTTCTCCAACGAGTTCGAGTACCAGGTGCCGACCAGCGACTGGAAGATGGTGAACACCGCCCAGTCCATCATGAACTGGATGACGTTCCAGAACGCGCCGACCTGGTTCTGGCTGCACGCGCTCAAGCCGACGTACAACTCGGAGTCCTCGGGCTACTCGCTGGGCTACTGGCGCCCCTATGACGACGACGACTTCACGAAGTTCGCCGGCATCGCCAAGGGGCACTGGGACTACAACCCGCAGAACTTCAACGGCATCCACGGCTTCGTGAAGTACCTGCCGTGGAACTCGGTCCGCTACGCCGTCGACGAGGCGACGGTCCGCACCGACCAGCGGATCATGGCGTGGAAGACCCCGCAGGGCAAGCTCGTCTTCGCCTTCACCAACCGGGGCACGTCGACCGTCGCCTACACCGTGGACACCGGCTCGGCGCGGGCGTTCCAGGGCCAGCAGTACACGCCCGCGGCGCGCAACGCCAACCTGGCCGACAAGACCGGCCCGGTGCTGTCGCTGTCCCTGCCGCCTACGTCGGTCCAGTTCTGGATCGAGCGGCTGTGACGGCCGCGACGACGTCCTCGGGCAGCGGTCGTGCCGGTCCGCGGGCGAGGAAGTCGTCGACCGGCTGTTCGGCGATCCAGTACCCGCCGCCGAATCCGGGGTCGGCGCAGAACCCCCGGTACTCCAGCCGGTCACCGGCGAGGCTGAGCGTGGTGGTGCCGCGACACGACGTGCCGCCGTCACCCCCGCGCGAGCAGCAGCCCGACTCCCACGTCCACGAACCGGTGTCCACGCCGCCTACCGGTCGATCGTGTAGCGCAGGTGTGTCACCAGCGAGGTCTGCCGGGCCGAGATCTGGGTCAGCCCGGCCCGGCCGACCCCCTCGAAGAGCCGCTCGCCCCGCCCGAGCAGCACCGGCGCGACGTGCAGCCGCAGCTCGTCGAGGAGCCCGGCGGCCAGGAACTGGTTGACGGTCGAGGCGCCCCCGGCGACGGCGACGTTGCGGTCCCCGGCCGCCGCGCGGGCCCGCTCGAGCGCCTCGGCGATCCCGCCGGTGACGAAGTGGAACGTGGTGCCGCCGTCCATCGGCAGCGGTTCGCGCTCGTGGTGGGTGAGCACGAAGACGGGGCCGTGGTACGGCGGGTCCTCGCCCCACCAGCCCCGCCAGCCGAGGTCCCACGCGCCGCGGCTCGGCCCGAACATGTTGCGCCCCATGATGAACGCGCCGGCGTCGCAGATCTCGGCGACCTCGGCCGCGTTCTCCTCCTCGGCCTCGAACATCCACCGGTGCAGCGCGCTCTCGGCGCCCTCGCCCAGCGGCAACTCGAGGCTCTGGTTCGGCCCGGCGACGTACCCGTCCAGCGAAGCGGCGATGTTGCATACGACCTTGCTCATGGCGGTGATCCTCTCCCTCTCGGTGTCCGTTCGCCATCCGGTCGGAGCGGCCCGCCGGTTCTCGACATCAAGGCGTGGTCATCCTCCGACCGCGTACCGGTGCATCGTCACGCCCCGCTCGAACGCGCGCGGCACGTCGCCGCCGACGACCCGGGTGTTGTGGCCCGCGTCGGTGCGGGTGGTGGACACGAGCACCTTCGGCATCGACGTCCAGATCCTCCTGTGCGATCACGTGGCCGCGGCGACGGTCACCGCCTCCATGCCGCGCACGCAGGCCTCGAGGACGGCCGGCGGGATGTGCTCGGTGTCGCCGCAGATGTCCAGGTGTACCGTATCCGGCTCGGCGGCGATGGTGACGAACATGCGCTCGTTGGGCCGGTCCTGCCTGGCCATCCACCGGAACGTGGTCTCGGGCAGCGCGGCCCGCACCTCCTCGGCGGTCGGCACCGGGCCGTCGGCCGGGCCCGGCGGGCGGCGGTCGTTGAAGTAGCAGGCGATGTCGACCTCCTCGCCGCGGTCGCGGTTGACCCGCGCGATGAGCTCGTCGAGGTCGCCGGGGTCGTAGTAGGCGTGTTTGTACGCGGTGAGGCTCCGCCGTCCGGTCAGCGCCACGGCCTCGTCGAAGGGCCGGCCCGCCACGTCGAGCACGCACAGGGCGGGCTGGCTGACCGGGCTCACGGCCTCGGCGAGCGCGCTGCGGAACCGGTTGCTGACCACCACGCGCACGACCACCGGGTGGATGCCGGTCGCCTCGGACAGGGCGGCGGCGAACGCGGTCAGCAGCACCGTGGTGCGGTCGGTGCCGGTACGCCGGGCGACGGTCTGCGCGGCCAGGTGCAGCGCGCGCGAGGAGAAGTCGGCCTGCCAGTGCCGCGGCCGCCGGGCGTCGACGGGCCCGGGGAAGCGCCGCGGCTCGATGGCCCGCAGGGTCTTCTCCCAGTGCCGCAGCGCCGACGCCGACTGCCTGCGCCCGGCCTCGGACCGCTGCCACCGTGCCTGCTCCAGCGGGGCCAGGCCGCCCGGCTCGCCGTCGGCGCGCCGGCCCGCGCGGTGCCAGCGGCCGACCCGCTCGGCCAGCACCAGCCCGCCGAAGCCGTCGTTGACGAGGTGGCACACGACTGTCACCTGGTGGGTCAGCGCGCCCCGGTGCCGGATGACGGCGGTGCGGACCGGCCAGTCGCGCTCGAAGTCGAACGCCGTCTCGTGCAGCCGGGCGCTGACCGCCGCGGCGACGGCGGCCGGATCGGCGCCGTCCGGGGCGTCGATGACTTCCAGCGGTACCTCCCCGGCGCCGGCGAGCACCTGCAGCGGCGGCCCGTCCGGGCGCAGCCGCAGCCGGGTGCGCATCGAGGGGAAGCGCTCGAGGATGAACCGCAGCTCCTCGGCGACGTCGGCGACGGTGGCCCCGGCGGCCAGCGGCAGCACGATGCCCATCGGCATCCAGGTGCGCTGCCGCTCCATGCCGTTCCACAGCTCGCGCTGCCCCCAGCTGAGCTCCTCGACGCCGCCGCCGGCGCCCCGGAACGCCACCATGATCGTTTCTGGCATGCCACCCCCTGGCTCACCCGACGCATCGACGCCGGGGATTCTACGGGGGAGGGTGACCATACAGTGGAAAGGGGCGGTTTCCGGAGGATTGTTCATCGACGTCGGTCTTCTCCCCGTTTCGGAAACGTTCAGCTCGGCGGGGCTGCTGTGTCGTTGCACGATCCTTAGGTTCGATGGCATGGACAGACGTCGAGCCATCCGCGCGCGCGGGATCACCAAGTGTTTCGGCGAGGTCGTCGCGCTCGACGGCGTCGACCTGGACGTGGCCGAGGGCCAGATCCACGGGCTCGTCGGGCCCAACGGCGCCGGCAAGACGACGCTGCTGGGGCTGCTGCTGGGCCTCGCCGTCGCCGACAGCGGCCGGCTCGAGATCCTCGGCACCCCGGTCGGCCGGGCGCTCGCCGCCCCGGACGGCGTCGCCGGCTTCGTCGACGGGCCCGGCCTCTACCCCTCGCTCACCGCCCGCCAGAACCTCGCCGCGCTCGCCGCGCTGCGCGGCCGCGACGCGCCCACGACCCCGATCGACGAAGCGCTGGAGCAGGTCGGGCTCACCGACGTCGCCGACGACCGGGCCGCCGGCTTCTCCCTCGGCATGCGCCAGCGGCTCGGGCTGGCCGCCGCGCTGCTGTCCCGGCCCCGGCTGCTCGTGCTCGACGAGCCCGCCAACGGCCTCGACCCGGCCGGCAAGAAGCACGTCAACGGCGTCCTCACCCGGCTCGCCGCCCAGGGGACCGGCGTCGTGCTGTCCAGCCACCGCATGGACGACGTCGAGGCGCTCTGCTCCGACGTCACCATCCTCGCCACCGGGCGGGTCGTCTTCTCCGGCCCGCTGTCCAAGCTGGCCGTGGAGAGCCGGGAGCTCGACTACCGGCTGCTCACCTCCGACCCGCCCGCCGCGCGCCGGCTGGCCGCCGAGACCCCCGGGATCGCCGTCGCCGAGGGCGACGCGCTCGTCGTGCACGCGCTGGTGCCCGCCCTCGACGAGCTCGTGGTGCGGCTCGTGCGGGCCGGCATCGCGCTGCGCGAGCTCGCGCCCGTGGTGTCGCCCCTGGAGGCCGCGTTCCTGGCGCTCACCGAACAACAGGAGGCGGCCGCATGACCGCGACCGTCACCGCCGCCCGGCCCGTCTCCGTGCCCCGGGGCTACCGGTTCGAGGTGGTCAAGCTCGTCTCGCAGTGGCGCGTCCGGCTGCTGGTGCTCGCCTGCTGGATCGCGCCGGCCCTGTTCGTCGCCGCGGTCGGCCAGCAGAGCACGCTGCCCACCGACACCCTTTTCGGCCGCTGGATGCTCACCACCGGCTGGGCCGGGTCGCTGGTCATGCTCGGCTTCGCCGGCACCTGGGCGCTGCCGCTGCTCACCTCGGTCGTCGCCGGCGACGTGTTCGCCGCCGAGGACCGGCTCGGCACCTGGCGGCACCTGCTCGTGGCGGTCCGCTCGCCGCGGCGCATCTTCGCCGCGAAGGCCCTCGCGAGCCTCAGCGTCATCGTGCTGATGGTGGCCGGGCTGGCCGTCTCCAGCACGGCCGGCGGGCTCGCGGCCGTCGGCAACCGGCCGCTGGTCGGCCTCGACGGGCACCTGCTGTCCCCGGGCGACGCCGCCGGCAGGGTCCTGCTGGCCTGGGTCTGCGTGCTGGCGCCGACCCTCGCGCTCGCCGCGATCGGGCTGCTGGGCTCCGTCGCGCTCGGGCGCTCGCCGATGGGGCTGCTGCTGCCGGCGCTCGTCGCCCTCGCGATGCAGGTCGCCCAGATGCTGCCGCTGCCCGTCGCCGTCCGTCTCGCGCTGCCCGGGTACGCCTTCATCGCCTGGAACGGCCTGTTCACCAGCCCGGCGCAGCCCGGTCCGCTGCTCATCGGCGTCGCGGTCAGCCTGGTGTGGGCGGCGACCGCGACGGCCCTGGCCTACCTGCTCTTCATCCGGCGCGACTTCACCAACCCGGCCTACGACGGCGCCGGGCGGCGGGCGGTCACCGCCGGCCTGCTGCCGCTCGCGGGCCTGGTCGCCGTGACGATCGCGGTCGTCGCCGCGGCGAACGGCAGCGGGGCGACGAGCTCCGGCATCGATCAGGACAAGGTCGAGCGCTCGGTCGCGATCGCGTTCGCCCACCTGTACCGCATCCAGACCGGCCAGCTGAACCGCCCCGACGTGACCGAGGAGCGGCTCGGCGCGACCGCGGCGTGCACCAAGGGCGGCGGCCAGGGCACCCCCGAGGGGCCGGGCAACGACTGGCGCTGCGTCGTCTCCTGGCACCTTCCCGGCGTCGAGGCCACCGGGTCGGCCATCTACCAGCTCGACGTCACCGCAGACGGGCGGTACATCGCCGACGGCGATGGACCGAAGGAAGTGAACGGCTACTTCCTGGTGCACACCCCGACCGGGGACACACCGAACCCGCTCTGGCAGTTCGACGGCAACGTCGAGCTGTGGTCAACCAACCGGAAGGGATAGCCCATGCAGGTAACACGCCGCCGCAGGCGTGTCGAGAAGGCTCACGTCCGCCTTCTCACTCGCCAGATCCCCCTCGTGGCCGGCACCACCGCGGTCGCCGTGGTCGCCGCCGGCGGAGGCGCGGCCTACGCCCAGACCCACCAGTTCGGCACCGACCAGGTCGGCCAGCTCACCGACCGGGGCCTCGTCGTCTCCGACGACCAGTACCTCGACCCGATCGGCGAGCGCCTCCAGATCAACAACGGCAAGATCATGTCGTCGTCGGCCAGCCCGGACGGCACCCACCTGGCGGCCGCGGTCGCCGACGGCGGGGAGGCGCTGGCCATCGTCGACCTGCGCAACTGGAAGGTGCAGCAGCTCATCGGCAACAACGCCGCGGCGAACCTGCGCATCAGCGGCAACGACGTGGGCCAGGAGGGCCCCACGTACTCGCCGGACGGTTCGCAGCTGTGGCTGGGCCAGGCCGACGGCTACCGCAAGTTCACCGTGCAGGCAGACGGCTCGCTCGCCGACCCGGTGTTCGTCCCGATCGCGGCGGACGGTCCGCGGCGGGCGCTCGTCGGCGAGGCGGTGTTCTCGCCCGACGGCGCCACCGTGTACTCCGCCGTCAACGGCCAGAACCGCGTCGTCGCCATCAACGCGGCCACGGGCGAGATCCAGCACAGCTGGGCGGTCGGCAACGCGCCGCGCGACCTGCTCATGGCCGGGGGCCGGCTCTACGTCAGCAACGAGGGCGGCCGTCCGGCCAAGCCCGGCGAGAGCACGATCAACTCGTACAACACGCAGGTGCCGGCCAGCCAGGTGACCGCGGCCACCACCACCGGCACGGTCAGCGTCATCGACCTGGCGAACCCGGCCGCGGCCGTGGCGAGCATCGACGTCGGCCTGCACCCGACGGCGCTGTACGCCAAGCGGGGGACGCTGTTCGTCACCAACACGGCGTCCAACGACGTGTCCGTCATCGACACGGCCCGCAACAAGGTCGTGCAGACGATCGCCACCCAGCCGTGGCCGGAGGCGTCCGTGGGCTACGAGCCCGACGCCGTGACGCTCACCGACGACGGCCATCTGCTGGTGACGCTCGGCCGGGCCAACGCGGTCGCCGTCTACCGGTTCGGCGGCGCGCAGCAGCCGGTCAGCTTCGTCGGCCTGCTCCCGACCGACTACTTCCCGGCCGAGATCACCACGGTGGGCAAGCAGGTGCTGGTCTCCAACACGCGGGGCGTGGACGCCCGCCGGCCCAACAACCCGGCCGGCCACGGTACCCACGACACGACCTCGAGCCTGCAGCGGTTCACGCTCCCCGGTGACCGTGTCATCCGGGCCATGACGGCCAAGGTCTTCAGCCAGAACGGCTGGGCCGGCGGCTCCGTCGCGCTGGCGGCCGACCAGGGCCGGCTGCACCCGCGGCCGGTGCCGGTCCCGGCGCGCCTCGGCGACCCGTCGACGATCAAGCACGTGTTCCTGATCGTCAAGGAGAACCGGACCTACGACCAGGTGTTCGGCGACGACACGCGGGGCAACGGCGACCCGGCGCTGGCGCAGTACGGCCAGAACGTGACCCCGAACCAGCACGCGCTGGCGCAGCAGTTCGGGCTGTACGACAACACGTACGACATCGGCACGAACTCCGCCGAGGGGCACAACTGGCTGATGCAGGCGGACGACCCGGAGTACACCGAGTCCTCGGCCGGCGAGTACCTGCGCAGCTACGACACCGAGGACGACGCCCTCGGCCACCAGCGCACCGGCTTCCTGTGGACCGGCGCGCAGGCGACCGGCAAGACCGTCCGGGACTTCGGCGAGTTCCAGCAGTTCCTCACCAAGCCGGCCGGCGCGACCTGGCAGAACCTGTACTGCGACACGAAGAACATGGCCGCGACCGGTCAGGACACGGCGTACCCGCTGACCTCGTCCTCGCCGATCCCGTCGCTGAACGACGTGTCGGTGCACGGCTTCCCGAAGTTCGACACGGACGTGCCGGACATCTACCGGTACGAGATCTGGAAGCGCGACTTCGAGCAGCACGGCCCGGCCAACCTGAACATGTTCTGGCTCTCCAGCGACCACACCGGCGGCCCGCCGAACGGTGCGGCCCAGGTCGCCGACAACGACCTCGCCACCGGCCGGATCATCGACGAGATCTCGCACAGCCCGTACTGGAAGGACTCCGCGATCTTCGTGGTCGAGGACGACTCCCAGGCCGGCCTGGACCACGTCGACGGCCACCGGGCCCCGATCCAGATCATCAGCCCGTGGGCCCAGCACGGCGTCGTCGACAGCCACTACTACACGCAGATCACGATGATCCGGACGATCGAGCAGATCCTCGGCATCCGTCCGATGAACCAGAAGGACAGCGCGGCGACCCCGATGCGCGACGCCTTCACCCAGCGCCCGGACTACACGCCCTTCACCGCGCTGCCCAACCAGACCTCGCTGACCGCGGGCCTGACGACGCTGCCCCCGTGCGGCGCCGATACCCCCGCCCCGGCGAACCCGAACGCCCCGCCCGCGGCCACCGCGACGGTACCCGCGGCCCAGCAGGCCGTGGCGTCGAAGTGGGCGCAGTGGAAGTCGCAGCAGCACCTGACGGGCACCAACGCGCGGGCGGACTCGTCCAACCCCGCGCAGATGAACCACTTCGACTGGTACGAGGCGCACGACTGGTCCAAGCCGTACCCCGGTGAGGACAAGATCTACGCCCCCGAGAACGTGCCGGGGGCCTACCTCCCGGCCCCGGACACCGACGGCTGACCGTCCTCGGAAAGGGCCCCCGGCTGGCCGTCGCGCCGGGCGGGGGCCTGCCTCAGGCGAGGAAGAGCGCGGCGCGCCACCCGCGCGCCGGGCTACGCTCAGGGCGGGCTGAGCGGGGAGGCGTATGCGCGCGGCGCGGTTGAGCGGTCCGGCGTGGTGGTTCGTCGCCGGGTACGCGGTGTCCGCGATCGGGACCGGGCTCTGCTACCCCTTCCTCGCCATCTACCTGCACCAGCTGCGCGGGCGGTCCGACACGGCGACCGCTGGGCTGCTGTTGCTGCTCGCCGGGGTCGCGGTGCCCGTGTCGGTGCTCGGGGGGCGGCTCGTCGACCGGTACGCGCCCCGGGCCGTGGCGATCGGCGCACTGCTCGTGCAGGCGGCCGGGTGGGTGCTGCTGGCCGCCGGGGCCGACGGGCCCGCGATGCTCGTCATCGGCGTCGGTACCGGCGCGTTCCTGCCCGCCGTGGTCCCCGTCATCGCCGGGCTGAGCGCCTCCGAGGCGGTCCGGGCGCGCACGATGTCCATCCGGTACCTGCTGCTCAACCTCGGCCTGGGCGTCGGGGCCGGGATCGGCGGGCTCGTGCTCGGGCCGGCCGGCGCGCCGGCGTTCCGCTGGCTGTGTGTCGCCAACGGGGTCAGCTGCGCGGTGTACGCGCTCGTGCTCGCCCGGCGCGTCCCGCCGGTCCGTGCGGTGCGGCGGGAGGAGCGGCTCGCGCCCTTCCGGCCGGGGTACACCTTCGGGCTCCTGCTCGCCGCCCAGCTGCTGCTCGTCACGTTCGGGCTGGCGCAGGTGGAGAGCGGCGTGCCGCTCATGGTCCGCGGCGCGATGTCCGGGTCCACGGCCCTGGTGGGCGGGCTGTACGCGGTCGCCACGCTGGTCGTGCTCGTCGGGCAGCTGCCGGTGGCGCGCTGGGTGGAGCGGGTGCACAAGACGCGGGCCCTGATCGCCATGGGGCTGCTGTGGGCGGGGGCCTGGCTGCTCGGCTGGGTTGCCGGGGCGCTCACCGGCGGGGCGCGCACCGCGCTGCTGGTCGCGATGATTGTCACGTTCGCGCTGGGGGAGTGCGCGTACAGCCCGGCGTTCTACACGCTCGTCGAGCGGATCGCGCCGGCCGGCACGCTCGGGCGCTCGTCCGGGGCGGCCTGGGCGGTATTCCAGCTCGGCAACACCATCGGGCCGCCGATCGCGGTGTTCCTGGTCGGCGGACCGGCGCCGTTCTGGCTGGTCCTCGCCGCGGCCGCCGCCCTCGCCGCCGTGCTGATGCTCGTCGTCGACCGGCGGATGCACGCCGCCGCGCCGCCCGAATTAAACCATTTGACGCCCGCGATACGTTGATCCTCCGTACCTCTGCGAGGTCGAGGGGGGCACCCGACCCCCTCGACCCCAGGAGTACCCATGCGCCGGGCCCCCGCCCTGTCGTTCCTGCTCGTCACCGTCTTCGTCGACATGCTCGGGCTCGGCCTGATCGTGCCGATCGTGCCCGCCCTCATGACCGCGATCGCCGGGACCGCCGCCGACGCCGCACGCTGGTCCGGGATCATCGGCTCCAGCTACGGCGTGCTGCAGTTCCTTTCCTCCCCGCTGCTGGGGCGGCTTGCCGACCGGTACGGCCGCCGCCCGGTCCTGCTGTTGTCCCTTCTCGGCCTCGGCGTCGACTACCTCGGCCACGCCGTCACGCCGGCCGCGGCCCTGCTGCTGCTCTTCCACGGCCTCGCCGGGGCCTGCGCGGGCACCAACACCGTCGTCAACGCCTACATCGCCGACGTCACGCCGGCCCCGGACCGGGCCCGCGCCTACGGGCTGGTCGGGTCCGCGTTCGGGCTCGGTTTCATCGCCGGCCCGACGCTCGGCGGCCTGCTCGGGGGCGTCGACGTGCGGCTGCCGTTCTACGCCGCGGCGGCGCTCGCGTTCGCCAACGCCGCCTACGGATGGTTCGTGCTGCCGGAGTCGCGGCCCGGCGACCGCCGCACGCCGCTGAGCCTGCGGGCCGCCAACCCGCTCGCCGCCCTGGCGGACGTGCTGCGCCGGCCGGTGCTGTCCCGGCTCGCCGTCGCCCGGTTCCTCGCCGACCTGGCGCGGATGACCAGCCAGGCGAGCTGGACGTTCCTGGTCACCTACCGGTTCGCGTGGAGCACCGCCCACGTCGGGCTCGTGATGGCCGCGGGGGCGCTCGCCGGCGTCGCGTTCCAGGCGCGGCTCGTCGGGCCGGTCGTGCGCCGGCTGGGGGAGAAGCGTGCGGCGGTACTCGGGGGAGCCCTCGGGTCCGCGACGCTGGCCGGCACCGCGTTCGTGACCGTACCGGCCGGGGTCTACGTGCTGCAGGCCGTGGGCGTGCTCGGCGCCGTCGGGTCGGCGGCCGCGCAGGCCTGGCTGTCCCGCGTCACCGGGCCGGACGAGCAGGGCACGGTCCAGGGGGCGGTCAGCGGCATCGGGGCCATCGCGGAGGCGGCGGTGCCGGTCGCCGCGCTCGCGGTCTTCGCGTGGTCGCTGGCCTTCAGGATGCCGGGCCTCGTGTACGCGCTCGCGGCGGTCCTCGCCGCGGTGTCGGCGCTGGTCCTGGCGAGCACCGCGGAGGTCGCACGGTAGGGTCGCCTACGGTGATCATCCGAGCGGGAGGTACGGCGGTGGGCTGGCTGACACGGCGGCGCGCGATCGAGATCACGGTGCGCGCCGACTTCCGCAAGACGATCACGTTCGGCGCGCTGGCGCTGATCTTCCTGGTCGTCGGGCACGACATCGGCGGCGTGCACGCCGAGTCGCTGCGGGCGCGGCTGATCGCCTACGGCTGCGCGCTGTTCACGGCGATCTTCGGGGTGGCCGCCAGCCGTACCGCCGCCCGCGAGGTGCAGCGCGTCGCCGTCGCCCGGGCCGGGGCCGCCGCCGGCACCCCGCTGCGGCTGTTCGTGCTGCTCGCCGGGTACCTCATCGCCGTGCTCGCCGTGTGCGACCTGCTCGGCGTGCAGCTGCGGCAGGTGCTCGTCGGCGGCGCGATCACCGGCATCGTCGTCGGCCTCGCGGCGCAGCCGGTGCTGGGCAACCTCTTCGCCGGGCTGGTGCTGCTCTTCGCCCGCCCGTACGTGCCCGGCCAGCAGGTCCGGGTCCTGTCCGGCGCGATAAACGGCCCGCACACCGGCGTGGTCGTGTCGGCGGGCCTGCTGTACACGATCCTGGAGACGAAGGACGGCCCGCTCAACATCCCGAACTCGGCGCTGCTGGCCGCGGCCGTGGGCCCGGCCGTCGACGAGCCGGACGAAGAGGCCCCGGCCGACGTCTCGGCCCCGGTGCCGGACGGCGCCGCCCTGGCCACCGTCATCGCCGGGGCCGAGTCCGGCGATGAGCGCCGGCATGCCGGGGCCTGAGCCGCCGGTCAGTCCAGCCGGGACACCTGATAGTGGGCGATCAGCCAGCCGTCGTCCGTGCGGCGCAGCAGTACCGCGAGGTTGACGTGCAGGGCCGGCCGGTCCGGAAACGTGAAGTCCACGGCCAGGTAGCCGAGCACCAGCCCGTCCGCCGGCCGCCGGGTCTCGAGGATCCGGTAGTCGGCCGCGAGCCCGGCGGGCTGGGCGGCGTAGTACGCGGCGACCGCCTCCCGCCCGACGCCGTAGGGATGCAGCCCCTGGAAGATCGCGTCCGGGGTGAAGCCGGCCGCAACCCGCTCGGGCTCGTGCGCGCCGACCGCGTCCCGCCACCGGCCGAGCGCCTCGTGCAGGATCGCCTCCTCGCCGGCCACCTCAGTGCCCCGCGCTCTGGCCGCCGTCGACGTGCACGATCTCGCCGGTGACGACCGCCACCCGCTGGCTGTGGATGCTCATGTCCGATCCCCTTCTTTCGGTCCGGCCGGTGAACGAGACGACCGGTCGCCTATCACGATAGACGACCGGTCGTAGAAGTGTGGGCCGGACCGGCAATGCCGCTGATCCCCGCGGGTCAGAACATCCCGTTCGGGGTCGTGGAAGGCTCGGGCACGGGCTGCACGACGTCCCAGTGCTCGGCGATCCGTCCGTCGACGAGCCGCCAGATGTCGATGACGGCGGTGCCGCGCTCGTCCTCCGGCGTCACCATCCGGTAGTGCACGACCACGTACTCGTCGTCGGCGACGACCCGCTTGAGCTCCAGCGCCGCGCCGGCGACCGGCGCGGCCGCAATCCACTCCATGAAGGCGTCCCGGCCCGACGGGTTGCCGGGGCTGTGCTCGACGAAGTCCTCCCGCAGCAGCGGCCGTAGCACCTCGATGTTGCCGGCCGCGAACTCGCGGAAGCCGTGCAGGACCAACGCCCGGTTGTGCTCGGCAACGCTGATGTCTGTCATGCCCAGCACCGTGGCAGGCGGACCGGCCGGCTGTCGATGACATGCGAGGTAATGGTCATCCGCGCGTTCCTCGGCGACACTCGGGACGTGCCTGCCTCCGCCGAACCGATCGGCCCGCTGCTGCGCCGGTGGCGCCGGCTGCGCGGCCTCAGCCAGCTCGACCTGGCGATCGGCGCCGAGGTGTCGGCCCGGCACATCAGCTTCGTGGAGACCGGCCGCACCGTGCCCAGCGGCGCGATGGTGCTCCGGCTGGCCGAGTACCTCCACATCCCGCTGCGGGAGCGCAACCGCCTCCTGGTCGCGGCCGGCCACGCCCCGCTCTACCGGGAACGGCCGCCGGACGATCCGGACTCCGGCCGCGTCCGCGACGCCCTGGAACGGATCCTGCGGGCGCACGAGCCGTACCCGGCGGTCGCGGTCGACGGGCACTGGAACGTCCTGGCCGCCAACGCCGCGTTCGACGGCCTGGCCGAGGGCGTCGACCCCGACCTGCTGCGCCCGCCGGTCAACATGATGCGGCTCGGGTTCCACCCCGGCGGCCTCGCGCCGCGCATCCGCAACCTCGCCCAGGTGCGTGCCCACCTCCTGCCCCGGCTCGCCCGTCAGGCCCTGCACACCGGCGACCCGCAGCTGCACGCGCTGCACGAGGAGCTGCTGCGGTACGGGCCCGACGTACACCCGCCGCCGCCCGACCCGGCCGACATCGCCCTGCCGATCCGGATCGGGCACCGCGGGTCCGAGCTGCACTTCATCAACACGGTCACCACGTTCGGGGCCGCGTTCGACATCGCGCTCTCGGAGGTCGCCGTGGAGACGTACCTGCCCGCGGACGAGGCGACGGCGCGCTACTTCCTCGCGGCTCAGTTGTAGTAGAAGCTGTCCGCCTCGGCGGTCTTGTTCTTGGCCGGGCGCTTCGTGGCCAGCGGCTGGCCGTGCCCGGCGAACGTCGTGGTGCACACGAACGCCGGCTTGCCGGTCAGCTCCATCTCGACGTGGATGGAGGTCACGTTGCCCTGGTCGTCGGTCTCCAGCGTGAACGGCGCGTTCTTCGAGTAGAACGCGACGATGCTCGGGTGCCCGACCGGCAGGAACTCGTCGGTGCCCTCCATCGGGTCGAAGAGCCCCTTGTACGCGTGCGGGCCGGTCGCCGTCGCCGAGGCCACGCTGGTGATGAACGTGGCCAGGCCGGTCGGGTTGTCCATGTTCAGGCCGACCAGGGACTGGCTCTTGAGCCGCGCCAGGTCCAGGTGGACCCACTTCTCGGAGTCCTTGTCCCGGCTGTACGAGTCGGTGCCGAACACGACCCGATGCAAGTGGGTGTCGTGGGCGGTGCCGGTGAGCGTGACGTCCTCCTCGAACACCTTGCCGGCGTGGTCGTACCCGCCGGTGGCCTCGATCCGGCCGTTGGTCTCGTCGGCGAGGTTGCTCTGGACGTGGAAGGTGTACTGCGCCGACATCAGCTTCGTGAGCGCGGCGACGACGTCGTCCTTGGCCGGCGGCGGGGCGGGCGAGCGGCTGACGCTCGGCGCGCTCGTGGGCCGCCGGTACGGCTCCGAGTCGGTGTCGGGCAGGCCGAGACAGCCCGACGTGCCGAGGGCGGCGCCGGTCAGGATCAGGGCAGCAAGCAGTGGCGTTCGACGTGGCATGTTGACATACCCCCGTGTCGATGGCGGGACGAAGAATAGCCGACCGGGCGGGCGGCCGCGCTCACGGCGACGCGCGGAAGGACAGCCCGGCCGCGTCCATCGCCGCTCGCAGGTGTCGAATGGCGTAGGGGCCGACTCCGTGGAGTGCCTGGACCTCGCCCTCGCTGAGTCCGGCCACCTGTTCGAGCCGGACCACGCCCTGCGCGGTGAGCGCGCGTGTCGCGGCCGCGCCGATGTGCGGCAGCGGGGTGCCCGGCTCCGGTACCGGCCGGGCCCGGGCCGGCCGGGGATGACCCTCCCGGTCCAGGACGGCGGCGCCGCGCGGCGAGAGCCGGTACCCGATGTCGAGCGACTCGGTCAGGCCGCGCTCCTTGAGCTTGCGCACGTCCTGCTTGAACGACGGGGTGTCGCGCCCCAGCCGTTGTGCCAGGTCGGGCGCCCGGGTGGCCGGCAGTTCGTCGATCAGCAGCAGCGTCGCCCGGGTCCAGGGCCCGATCGGCGAGGCGCGGTCGAGCCGGTCGAGCGCCGCGACGATCGCGTCGATCTCCGCAGCGTCGGGTACCGACTCCCGCAACGCGTGCCGCGGGTCCGCGCCCGCGTACCGCAGCCCGATCCGATACACCGGCCGCTCGGGGTGGAGGCGGTCCAGCCCCTGCCGGAGCGCGGCCAGCGACGCCGCGCCGGCCCGGCGGGCGTCCGCGGCGGACAGCGAGCTCACCGCCACGCGGTCGACGGATGTGATCTCGACAAGCCCGACCGCGGTACGCATCCGGGTACCGACCCTGACCCGAGGCCGTTCCCACCGGCGGAACGCCACGTCGACGTCGCCGGCCCGGATCGCCGCCAGTTCTGCGGGACGCATCTGCACGCCCCTAGTTCAACACATGCCACACGATCCATCCGACAGTCCGGGCATCCCGCGGGCCATCGCCCGCCGGCCACTGGAGTGACGGGGGCGTGGCGATCAGATTGAGCCTCCGCGCAGCTCGCCGCCGATGCGCACGGTGGTGGGGTCCTGCTCGCCGAGGGATACGACTCCCCGGCCGGGGCCGGCTGCGGCCGTTCGGTCACGTCGGCCTTCCAGGTGTACTCCCGGCCGTCGATGTGCAGCTTCCGCAGCATCGACCTCATCGTCCCATGATTCCAGCCGTCGGCTGAGCCAAGTCCTACACGCCGAACTCGACGGCATCTGCGATCCGCGAGGCGGCCTCGGCGGGCGTGAGATGTGTGGTGTCGACGACCTCGGCCTCGGCGTGCAGCCACGTGCGGGCCGCCTCGGCGTAGGGCTCGAGGTACTTGAGGCGGAACGGGGAGGGCACCGGGTGCTCCCCCTCGATGCGCCCGATGAGGGCGTTCCGGTCGGCGTGGAGGACGAAGTGCCTGACCGGGATGGCATGCTGGTCGAGGCCCGCGCTGATCTCGCGCCAGTACTGCTCGACCAGGACCGTCATGGGGATCACCAGCGTGCCGCCGGTGTAGTCGAGGACATGGCGGGCGGTCTCGACCACGAGCGGCCGCCACGGCGGCCAGTGCTGGAAGTTGTCCGTCTCGGGCAGCCCCGGCGTGATGTCCATGAGCATCGCGCCGACCTTCTCGGCGTCGAACACCCGTGAATCCGGGATCAGCCGCTGCACGAGTGCGCTGGTCGTTGTCTTGCCTGCACCGTGGGTACCGTTGATCCATACGATCACGGGATCCGATGCTAGCGGCCAGGAGCCACTGACCCGAGGCGCGAAGGGCTTCACGCCGAGCGGCCAAAGCCGGCCGGGACGCGCGCCGTACGATCCACTGCCATGGTCCGCACTACACCCCCGCGTCCCGTGGACATCACCGGACTCTTCCCCGAGCTGCGGGAACACTCCACCACCGCCACCCGCCTGCATCCCCGGCCCGGTGCTCCGACCGCTGCCGACAGCTCGGTCGGCGGGCCGCTGCTGTGGCCGGCCGGCGAGGCGTGGCCGGTCTGTGACGACGCCGGGGCGCACGAGCCGTACAACCTGACCAGCCCGGCCTTCGTGCGTCGCCGGCGGGAGGTTCTCGCGGCCGCGAACGCCCGGGAGCCGCTGCCGGGCGGGGAGTTCCTGACCGCCGAGGAGCGGGCCGAACTCGACGCGGCCGAGGCGCTGGAGCTGGACGACCTGCTCGAGGAGTCGATCCCGCTGGTCCCGGTCGCGCAGTTGTACCGCCGGGACATTCCCGACTACGCCGGTCCGGACGGTACCGACGTGCTCCAGGTGCTGTGGTGCCCGGTCGACCACTCGGACCGGCATTACAGCCCCCGCGTCTTTCTCTACTGGCGCGACAGTTCCGCCGTCGGCCCGCTGCTCGAGGCGCCTCCCGAGCCGGCGGTGGTCAGCGACATGTACCTGCCGATCCCGTGCGTGGTGTACCCCGAGCAGGTTCGCGAGTACCAGTACGCCGACCTGCTCCCCGATGACCTGCGCGAGCGCCTCGACGCGTGGGATGAAGACGAGGACGAAGACAGCCGTCCTGACTACCAGGCCGACCTGTCGCTGGCACCGGGATGGAAGGTCGGCGGGTACGCGAACTGGTCGCTGACCGACCCGTACCCGATGGACTGTGCGGTCTGCGGCGCCTCGATGAGCTTGACCTTCACCGCGGACTCGTCCGACTGGAACGGCACGAACTGCAGCTGGCGCCCGTCCGACGAAGACCCGGCCACATCCCCGGACACCGTCGGCGTGCAGATCGGGCGTGGCTACGCGCTGTACACCTTCCGCTGCCCCGAATCCTTCGACCACCCGCCGGCCACCGCGATGCAGTGACGCCGGGCGCGTTGCAGGATTTGCGCATGAGCGATCATCTGTTGTGGGAGCAGCACTGCTGCCTGCCGCTGTCGACCGGCGCCGACGTGGGGGAGCTGGCCCGGTACCAGCGGCCCGGCGGCAGCTTCGTGTCGGTGAACGTCGGGTACGCGCCGCACGGGGCCGGCGAGGTGCTCGGGCTGCTGGAGAACTGGCGGCGGCGGATCGCGGCCGACGAGCGGCTCGGACTGGCCGCGGGCCTCGACGACGTCGGGGCCGGCCGCGTGGCCGTCGCGTTCGACCTCGAGGACTCCGGGCCGCTGGAGGGCGACCTCGGCCGGGTGCGGCAGTTCTACGACCTCGGCGTGCGCACGCTGCTCCCGACGTACAACCAGCGCAATGCCGCCGGGTGCGGGTGTCTCGACGAGACCGACGACGGGCTGACCGCCTTCGGCCGGGCCCTGGTCCGCGAGATGAACGCGGTGGGCATGGTGCCCGACGGCTCGCACTGCAGCGCCCGGACCGGCCTGGACCTGTGCGAGGCGTCCGAGCGCCCGGTGATCTACAGCCACTCGTGCATGCGCGCCCTCTGGGACCACCCGCGCAACATCACCGACGAGCAGGCCCGGGCGTGTGCGGCGACCGGGGGCGTCGTCGGCATCACCGGTGTCGGGATCTTCCTGGGGCCGAACGACGCGTCAATGGAGGCGCTCCTGCGCCACGTCGACTACGCCGTGGACCTGCTCGGCCCCGAGCATGTCGGCCTGGCCACCGACTACTCGTTCGACGCCGAGGACCTGGCGGCCGAGATGCGGCAGAACCCTTCGCTGTTCCCGGAGAGCTACACCCGCTGGGGGCCGGTCGAGCTCATGCCGCCGGAGGGGCTGCTCGGCGTCGGCGCGGCCCTGCGCGAGCGCGGGTACCCGGACGACGCCGTCGGCGCGATCCTGGGCGGCAACTTCCGTCGGGTCGCCGCCCGGAGCTGGCGCTGACCGTTCGCAGCTACCAGGGGATCTGGGGTGAGCGGTAGAAGTTGATGCCCAGGGCCTGCCAGCGCGGGGCCTGGGCGGCCAGGCGCAGGCGGAACGCGGCCCAGTCGTGGGTCGACGCCGGCGACCAGCCGAGCTCGGCGATGGCCGGCAGGCGCGGGAACGCCATGTACTCGATGTCGGCCGACGTCCGGATCGTCTCGGTCCACAGTGGAGCCTCGACGCCGCGGACGGCGGACGTCGGGGCGCCCACGAGGTACGTGCCGGGGTCCCAGCCGTACGCGTCGGCGACCTCGATCAGCGCGGCCCAGTCCTGGCCGAGCGGGGTGGAGTCGTTGTACTTCATGTCGAGGTAGGCGAGGTTCGCCGGGGACAGGACAACGCCGGTGCCGTTCGCCGCCGCCGCGGCGACCTGCGGATTGACGTTCGTGGTGTCCCAGTACTGCGCGACCGTCGTCGGCAGCGGGCTCGCGGTCACGACCTGGTGCCAGGCCTGGACGCGCTTGCCGTGCGCGGCCACGATGCCCTGGACGCGGTTCATGAACGTCACGTAGTCGGCCTGGCTCGTCGCGTGGGCCTCGTCGCCGCCGATGTGCAGGTACGGGCCGGGCGTGAGGGCGGCCAGCTCGCCGATGACGTCGTCGAGGAAGCGGTACGTGACCTCCTTGTTCACGCACAGGGAGCTGAAGCCGACGTCGGTGCCGGTGTACAGCGGCGGCGCGACCCCGTCGCAGTTGAGCTCCGCGTAGGAGGCGAGCGCGGCGTTCACGTGCCCGGGCATGTCGATCTCGGGGATGACGGTGACGTACCGGGCGGCCGCGTAGGCGACGATGGCGCGGTACTGGGCCTGCGTGTAGTAACCGCCCGGGTCCCCGTCGACGGCGGTGCTGCCGCCGTAGGTCGCGAGCCGGGGCCAGCTGTTGATCATGATGCGCCAGCCCTGGTCGTCGGCCAGGTGCAGATGCAAAGTGTTGATCTTGTACAGTGCCAGCTGGTCGATGTACCGCTCCACCTGCGCGACGCTGAAGAAGTGCCGGGCGACGTCGAGCATGGCCCCCCGGTAGGCGAACCGCGGCGCGTCGGCGACGTGCCCGGCCGGGATGCTGGTGCCGTTCGCCAGCTGCCGCAGGGTCTGCACGCCCGCGAACAGGCCGGCCGCGCGCCCGGCGGTCAGTGTCACCCGGCCCGGGCCGACGTCGAGGCGGTAGCTCTCGTCGCCCTGGTCGCGCCCGGCGACCGCGAGCGCGATGGTGTTGCCGCCCTTCGGGGCCCGGCTCGCCACGGGCACGTGCAGGATCGCCGAGAGCTGCTCGGCCACGCCGCGCGCGCCCGGGCCGGCCGTGATCGTGGTGTGGCGGCCGATCGTGAACGCGCCCCGCTCGGGCCGGGCGGAGACGGGCGCGGGGAGGATGTCGGCGTACGCGTCGCGGGCCGGGGCGGCGGCGCCGGGCTCGGCGACCGCCACCGTGGACGCGCCGGCCGCGACCAGTGCTGCCAGGATCAGCCTCCACCGCATGGCGTGCCTCCGTACTGTTAACAAGCCTGACTAATCGACAGACGTCACCCTATTCCCTGGAGTTCGCCCAGGACAAGGCCGTGGCGCCTCGAGCCTAAGCTCGGCGCTGTGCAGACATTCGAGCGGCTCGTGGCCGAGGCGTCGGCGGTACCGTTGCGGGGTTGGGATTTTTCCTGGCTGCGCGGCCGGGCGAGCGGATCCGATCCGTCGTGGTCGTACGCGGAGCGGGCCGCCGCGCTCCTGCCCGGCCGGGCAGCCCTGCTCGACATCGACACCGGCGGCGGCGAGATGCTGGCCGCGCTCGGGCCGCGGCCGCCCGTCACCATCGCGACGGAGGGCTGGGAGCCGAACGTCGCCGTGGCCCGGGAGCGGCTCGGACCGCTGGGCGTCGACGTGCGCCACGCCCCGGACGCGGACCTCCCGGTGCCCGCCGGCGCCGTCGACCTGGTGCTCAACCGGCACGGCCGGCTCGACGCCGGCGAGGTCGCCCGGGTGCTGCGGCCCGGCGGCGACCTGCTCACCCAGCAGGTCGGGGCCGAGGACTGCGCCGAGCTCAACGCGGCCCTGGGCGCCCCGCCGCCGTACGGGCGGGCGTGGAGCGCCGACGTCGCGGCGGCGGCCCTGACCGCGGCCGGACTGACCGTGACCGACGTGCGCGAGGAGCGGCCGGAGCTCGTGTTCCACGACATCGGCGCGCTCGTGTACCAGCTGCGCGCCGTGCCGTGGCAGGTGCGGGACTTCACGGTCACCCGGTACGAGCCCGCCCTGCGCCGCATCGACGAGCGCATTCGCGGCGAAGGCGCGTTCGCCGTGCGCACCCACCGCTTTCTCGTCCAGGCCCGCGTCCTCTAGATCTGGGCGGCGGCCTCCAGCTCGTTGCGGGCGTCGCGCTCGATCAGGACGGGCACGAAGGTGTGCACGCCGACCGTGGCGTAGCGCCGGGTGACCCGTTCGACCGTGGCGCGAACCGTCGCGGGGTCGTGCCGGGCGGCGTACCGGCGGATCAGCCGGGCCGTGAGGTGTTCGATCGCGTGCGCTTCGAGCTTCGTCCGGTACTCGGTCGCGGGCATGTCGTGCTCCCATCTCTCGCCTTCACTCTCGCGCCGCGGCGGACCCGGCGGCAGGGCCGAACGTCCCGCCGATCCGGGCCGCCGGCCTCAGGCGCGCCGGCGCCCCGGGCCGCATCGTGGAGGCGAGGGAGGTCGAGGACGATGCTTCGGCGAGACATACGGGTGCTGGTGTTCGGGGCGGGGGTCGCGGCCCTCGGGATGGCGATGAGCGACGCGCTGGCCCGGCTCACGGTGCGAGCCGAGCGGCGCCCTGAGCCGCCCGCGCCGCGGCCGGGGCGGCGGTGACGGCAGGTGCTGTCGGACCGGGTCCTGCCCGCCGTCCGGTGAGGGCGGCCCGCCGGCTGTTAGGCTGATGTCGATGGCTGACCTCCTGGTCGTCGTGCCCGGGATCACCGGCAGCGTCCTGCGTGACGCCGCCGGTCGTGACGTGTGGAACCTGTCGCCCCGCGCGATCGTCGGCGGGCTCACCGGGCTGCGCCGCACCGTCGGCGCGCTCCGGCTGCCGACCGGCATCGGCGACGCCGCCCCCGACGACCCGGGCGGGCTCAGCGCGGGCGGCCCGATCACCGGCTGGCACCTGTGGCCCGGATTCTGGGCCGGCGGCGGGTACGGCCGGCTGCTCGCCCACCTCGAGAGCGTCAACCCCGGCGGCGTGCGCGGGTTCGGGTACGACTGGCGTCTTTCGAACCGCCACACCGCCCGCCTGCTGAGCCGCCAGGTCGAGCGCTGGCTCGCCGAGTGGCGCGCGCGGCCGGGCAACGCCGGTGCGCGGGTCGTGTTCGTCTGCCACTCGATGGGCGGGCTGGTGGTCCGGTACCACCTGGAGGTGCTCGGCGGCCGCGAGCACGCCCGGCGCGTGGTCACGCTCGGCACCCCCTACCGCGGCGCGGTGAAGGCCATCTCGGCGCTGACCGGTGACGCGTTCGGCGGCCTGGGCGCCCTCGGCTGGGACGAGCCCCTGACCGAGCTGGCCCGCAGCCTGCCCGCGGTGTACCAGCTGCTGCCGACGTACCGCTGCGTGTCCACCGCCGGCGGGCCCGCCGGTCTCGACACCGTGAGCGTGCCCGGCGCCGACCCGGCGATGGTCCGCGACGCCCTGGCGTTCCACCGCGAGATCGCCGCCGCCGTCGCCGGCAACGGCCCCCCGCCTTACGAGCTCTACGCCTTCGCGGGCAAGATCCAGGCCACCGTGCAGAGCGTCGAGCTCGGGCCGGTCCGCCGGTACCGGCACGAGCAGGGCGGCGTCGACCACGCCGGCGACGGCACGGTCGCGCTGTTCTCGGCGGTGCCGCCGGAGTGGCCGAACACCGCGCCCGCGCTGCTGCACGCGGCCCGGCACGGCGGCCTGCCGGGCACCGCCGCGCTCCTCGACGCGCTGACCGACAAGATCCTGGCCCGGGACCTCGGCGGCATCCTGGCGCCGCCGTGCGAGCTCGGGCTGGACGTGCCCGAGGTCGTCGCGTCCGGGCCGGTGCCGGTCGCCGTGCGCGCCGACCGGGCCGACCTGCTCCTGCACGCGGTGCTGCGCGAGCCGGGCGCGGAGGGGCCCGACCCGTACGGCCGGGACACCGTCGCGGAGATCCGGCTCGACGCCGACGGCTCGGGCGGGTACCACGGCCGGATCCCCGCCCCGGAGGGTATCTGGCGGCTGGACGTCACGGCCGTCGCGGAGACGCCGCCGGTGACCGTCGGCGACTACGTCACCGTCGCGTCGGGCAGCTCGTAGACGGTCGCCCGGGCCTGGTCGGCCACGGCCAGCAGCGTGCGGCCGCCGTCGGAGCCGACCGTGAGCGCGGCGACCTCGTCGAAGTGCCCGACGACCCGGGCGTACCACTGGCCGTTCGTCGCGTCGTACAGCACGACCTCGCCGTCGAGGTTGCCGGTCGCGGCCAGCGGCCAGGGCTCGTGGACGCCGGCCGCGACGGCGGTGACCGCCCGGCCGGGCTCGCGCGACTGCACCGTGCGCCCCTCGGCCGCGCGCCGCGGATCGACCGGCCCGATCCAGACCCGCCCGTCCAGGAACCCGGCGACGAGGATCGCCGCGCCGGCGGCGTCGACCGTCGCCACGCCGGCGGCGTCGGCGAACCCGGGGCCGAGGTCGGCCAGGTGCTCGCCGGTGTGGGCGTCCCACAGGTGCACCGCGTCGGCGGCACAGCTCACGAGCACGGTGTCGTCGCCGATGCGGCCGAAGGCCACGGCCGTCACCGCGCCCCGGTGCGCCGGCACCGCCCGCCGGCCGAGGCGTAGCGCCAGCCGGACCCGCCGGGTGGCGACGTCCCAGAGCCGGACGTGCCCGTCGGCGGAGCCGGACGCCAGCACGCGCCGGTCGCCGAGCCGCCCGAACGTCAGCGCGCTGGTCCACGGCGCGGGCTCGGCCAGCGAGGCGAGCTCGGCGCCGGTGCGGGCGTCCCACAGGTACACCGAGTCGCTCTCGCCCGTCGCGAGCAGGGTGCGCTCGCGGAGGCGGCCGAAGGCCAGCGGCCGGCCCGGGTACGGCTCGCCGGCGAGGCGGAACAGGTGCTCGCCGGTGCGTGCGTTCCACATGCGCACCCCGTCGTCGGTGCTCGCGGCGAGCAGGGGGCCGGCCTCGGTCGAGCGCAGGGCGAGCGCCGTGACCGCGGTCGCGGCCGGCCGGTCGTCGGCGCCGAGGCTCAGGTCCCACAGGCTCACCGCCGAGCTCTCGTCCGAGACCGAGGCCAGCAGGCTCCGGTCGCTGACCGTGCCGAACGCGACGGTGCGCGCCGCGCCGCGGCTGCGCAGCCGCAGCCGCTCCTCGCCGGTGCGCGCGTCCCACAACACCAGCTGGTCGTGGCCCCGGCCGCCGGTCCAGGACCACACGGTCTGGCCGCCGGCGAGCACCGGGCCGTGCTGGCGGGAGCTGCCGAGGGCCACGCAGCTCAGGTGGCCGCGCAGCCGCAGCACCTCGCGGCCGCTGGCCAGGTCCCACAGGGCCGTGCCGTTGCCGCTGCCGGCGATCACGGCGCGCCCGCCGACCACGCCCCCGGCGGCCGTCCGCACCCATCCGTCGTCGTGCTCGAGCCGGTCGGTGAGCACGGCGCCGGAGCCGGTGTCCCACACCCGGACCCGGCCGCCCCCGCCGTCGACCAG
Organism: Dactylosporangium sp. NPDC049140; assembly: GCF_040648435.1. Lineage (NCBI taxonomy): Bacteria > Bacillati > Actinomycetota > Actinomycetes > Micromonosporales > Micromonosporaceae > Dactylosporangium > Dactylosporangium sp. NPDC049140. The sequence continues at coordinate 24,513 of NZ_JBEZDS010000075.1, forward strand.
GTAGACGCCGTCGCGGTGCTCGCCGAACCCGAACGTCGACGCCGGCCGGCGCAGGTCGGTGGGGCCGCCGGGCACGCGGTCGAGCGTCATCCGCAGGCTCGCGGCCGCGACGTCCCAGAGCTCGATCGTCTCGCCCCGGGCGCCCGCGAGCAGCTCACCGTGCACGGCGAGCTCGTCGAAGCCGGTCATGCCGGGCACCTGGGCCTCCAGCGCGGCGCCGGAGACGGGGTCCCAGAGCCGGACCCGGCCGCCCTCCTCGAGCACGGCGACGCAGGCGCCCGCGCCGGTCGCGACGAACGCGGCCGTTCGCGGGGTCCCGGCGAACCCGCCGATCGTGAGCAGCTGCTCGCTGGTGGCGGCGTCCCAGATGCGCACGGTGCGGTCGAGGCTCGCCGTGGCGAGCAGGGTGCGCCCGCCGACCGTCCCGAACGACACCGACAGGACGCCGTCGGTGTGCCCGGTCAGCGACAGCAGCAGCGGCCCGGTCGGCGTGGTCGACCAGAGGGCCCGGAACTCCCCGGCGAGCAGGCTGCCGAGCACGGCCAGGCCCGTCGGCTGTTCATGCAGCGCCACGTTGTGCAGCAGCTTCGCCCGGTGGTCCGGCTCGGTCGTGCGCAGCGTGTCCAGCGCGCGCCAGTAGAGCTCGGCGGCCGGGTTGGCGACCGAGCCCAGCGTGGCCAGCGCCCGGGCGAGGCGGTCGGGGTCGGCGTACACCAGCAGGCCGGCGTCGCGGATCACCTCCTCGATCCGCCCGGCCGCCGCGGCGTGGGTGGCGAGGTGGCGCAGCACGTACGGGTTGGCGATCGGCCAGGCGGGGACGCCGTCCTGGCGGACCGTCGCCAGCAGCCCGTCGACGACCAGCGACTGCACCCGCGCCGGGTCCCGGCCGCGGCGGAAGTAGTCGTTGTAGGACTGGTGGTACAGCCGGTAGACGGTCTGCCCGTCCTCGCCCGCCTCGATGAGGTGGGCGCCGGCGTGCGCCATGATCCAGTTCAGGTCGTGCTCGGTGTACGCGGACCCGGCCGGCCCGAGCGCGTCCGCCACGGCGAGCCAGACCTGCCGGCGCGGCAGGCCCGCCCCCTCGGCCCAGGCCAGCGCCCGCAGGAACACCACGACCCGCTGCATGTCGCTGCCGTAGCGGCGCAGGTCGGCCGCGAACACGTCGGCGAGGCCGCCGCTGAACAGCTCGCGGGCCTCGGTGCCGGTCAGGTCGAGCACGTCGGCGCGGCCGGCCAGCGCCCGGGCCAGCAGGCGGGCGATGAGGAACACGCCCTGGGCGGCGCGGCCGATCTCCTCGGCGGCCTCCTCCGCCGCCTCGGGCCGGTCCGCGTACGGCGAGCCCGGGGTCGCGCGCAGCCGCAGCCGGGCGTACGCGGCGACGTCCTTGCGCGTGTCGACGGTGTCGGCCAGGCGCACCGTGTGCTCGGCGGCGAGCGAACGCAGCAGCGGCCCGTCGGCGCCCGCCTCGAGCCCGGCGCGGTCCGGCCGGGTGCCGACGAGCACCCGCACGCCGTCGAGGTGGGCCAGCGGGCGCAGGAGGTCGGCGGCGATCGCGTACGTGTCGTCGGGCTGGGTCTCGTCGAGCGCGTCGACGAGGATGGTCAGGCGCCGCCCCGAGCGCCCCACCGCGGTGACGAACTGCTCGGCGGTGGCCCAGCCCGACGCCGGCAGCCCGGCGCCCGCGGCGATCTCGGCCGCGCACTCCAGGAGCGTCTTGTTCTTGGCGTGCAGCCCGATGTCGATCGCGCCGACGGGCGGGACGATGCCTGTCGCGCCGCCGGCCGCCTCGGCCGCCTCCCGGTACCGCGGCACCGACAGCAGCGCGATCCGGCCCAGGAGCGCGGACTTGCCGGTGCCGGGCGCGCCGGTGACCACCGCGAGGCCGTGCGGCGCGGTGCCCAGCCAGTCGACGAGCTCGCGCAGCTGCTGTTCGCGGCCGGTGAAGTACCAGCCGCGCTCGCCGACCTCGATCCCGCGGAACTTCGGCAGGAAGTGCTCGGCCACGTCCGCCGCGCGCAGCACCTCCGAGCCCGGGTCGAGCAGTGGCCGCGACGGCAGGTCCGGCTCGTGGTGCGGGTTGTGCAGCCAGCGGCCCATCGGCCCGCGGGTGGCGATGTCCGGCCGCTGCAGCGCGGACCCGTCGCCCATCACCATGCTCAGGGCGCGGGCGAACTCGTCGGCGCCGATGTACCGGTCGTGGGGGCCCCAGAGGTTCAGCTCCGGCCCGGCCGGCGGCCCGTCGGTGAGCAGCGTGCGGATCGCGGCCGCGAAGACCTTCTCCCGCGCCGTGTCGTAGCGCTCGGCGGAGGTGATGACCGCGATGCCGCGGGGCCGGCCGGAGACGCTGCGCCGCGCGTCGGCGGCCGCCTTGAACGCGGTGGCCAGCTCGTCGGCGCCGCCGCCGCTGTAGCAGGCGTCGACGAGGACCAGGATCTGCTCCGCGTCGGTGCGCGCCAGCCGGCGGCCCAGTGTCTCCATCGGGATCGCGTTGACGCTGTCCAGCCCGCTGCTCGGGCTGTCCCGGGCGGCCAGGTAGTGGCGCCCGTCGTGCTCGCCCTTGCCGTGGCCGGTCCAGTACAGCAGCAGCCGCCGCTCCGCGGGCTCGAACCCGCGCAGCATGTCGAGCAGGTCGGTCAGCAGCCCCTGGCCGGCCGGCGGGTCCTGGGTGGCGAACCCGAGTGTCTCCAGCAGTACCGCCGTCTCGGCGACCTCGCGGCGGCTGTGATCGAGCCCGGGGAGGTGGTCGTACCGATCGATGAGCACGACGGCGAGCCGTCCGTCGCGCTTACCGTCAGTGTCCACAGTGTTATCGTGCCGATTGACCGACAGACACACCAGCATTCCGTGTTATGCCGCTCCGACAGGTGGGTGGACCGCGTGACGTCCCGTCTCGATCACCTGCTGGCCGAGGTCGACCGGCAGCTCGGCGACGTGCGGGAACAGTCCGCCGCGCTCGCCGGACGGGCCGGGCTGCTGCTCGCGGCGGGCCTCGTCGGCGCGGTCGTGCTCGCCGCGGCCGGCGACGGCGGCGCCGTCGCGGTGCTGCTCCTCGTCGTGCTCGTGCTGGCCATGGTCGCGGGCGTCGGCGCGGTGGTGCCGGCGCTGGCGGTCGGGCCGGGCGCCGGGGCGCTCAAGGCCTGGGCGGTGGACGACTCGGCCGAGGACGGGCTGGCCGCGCTCTACGCCGCCAAGCTCCTGGTGCTGGAGGCGAACCGGCGGCGCCTCGTCTTCGCGTCCTTCGCCGTCTACGGCCAGGCCGCGGCCGCCCTCGTCGCCACGGTGCTCGCCCTGGTGCTGGCGGCGCGCCGATGACGTCGCCGGACCGTCTCGAGCTGACGCCTCAGGTGTGGCGGGCGGCGCGTACCGCCGTGGGCCGCGGCGCCCCGAGCCTCGCGCTGGGCACGTCGAGCCGCGCGCTGTCCGTCGCCGCCGAGCGCCTGTCGCACCTGACCGCCGACGAGCTGGGCCGGCCCGGGCCCGGCATGCTCGCCCGGCTCCTCGGGGCCGTAGGCGACGAGGGGTTCCACTTCCGGCGGCTCCTGGCCCGGGCCGGGGCGGGCGTCGGCCTGCTGGTCGCGCTGGCGCTGTTCAGCTTCGGCAGCGGGTCCGGGGCCCCGTGGGTCGTCATGCTCGGGGCCGCGCTCGCCATCGCCTCGGTGGGCGCGGCGATGCTCACCCTGAGGATGCCGGCCGGCCGGCGAGCGCCGTGGGACATGCCCGGCGTCGCCGTCGTGGCCGAGGTGTCCGAGCCCCCCGGCGATCGGCCGGAGGGCTCGGCGGAGATGGAGCTGGTGGTGGACGCGCCCGGGCTGCAGCAGGCGCGCTTCCGGGTCGAGGAGGTGGTGGCGGTGGACAGATGGCCGGAGCCGGGGGCGACGCTGCCGGTCCGCATCACCGGGCGCCGGGTCACGGTCGACTGGGACCGCGTGGTGGCGCCGGCCCCGGACGACGAGGCCTGAAAGCCGCGCGCTCAGCCGATCAGGCCGCTGATCGCGCCCGCGAAGACGGCCACGACGCCCAGGATCGCCACCACGAAGCCGATGATGCCGAAGGCGCGCGCCGCGCCCGGCTGCGGGTGCCCGCCCCGCGCGAGGCCCGCGAGCCAGGCCGCCGCGGCGCCCAGGACCGCGGGTGCCCCGGACCAGAACAGCGGCACGGTCACCAGGGACAGGGCGCCGAGCACGATCGCCCCGACGCGGGCCCGGGCCGGGTGCGGCGCCAGCGGGAGTCCGGCCGCGAGGGCGATGGCGAGCGCGGCCACGCCGACCACCGCGATGCTCACGATGCTCGCGATCGGGCCCTCGGGCCGGTGCGGGTCCTTGTCGGTGAACAGCATGTCGCCGAGCTGGAAGGCGATGTTGGCCACGGTCGACAGGGCGAACGCGCCGCCGACGAGCAGCGGGGCGGGCAGGCCGCGGGTCGTGGACGCGGGCCGGTCGGTGCTGAGAGCGGACATGTCGGTTGCCTCTCTGGGGGAGCGGGTCGGTGTGCACCCACCGTGCGGGCCGGGCCGTCCCGAGGGCCAGGCCCGCCGTGTCCCGCGCCGTCCCGGCGTGTCCCGCCGGTCTGTGGCGCCGCGCCCCCGCTGTAGCACTATGAACCCGTGACCGTTCCGGCGTCGATCCCCCGCGGGCTGTCGCGCGCCGTCGTGGTGGCGGGCGCGGCGACCGCCGTGGGCGTGGCGCCGGGCATTCCCGGGTTCGAAGGCGCGGTGATGCCGACCGGCGCGCTGTTCGGCTTCGGCTGGCCGGCGTTCGGGATCGTCGGCGCGCTGCTGCTCGACCGCGACTCCCGTTCGCGGCTCGGCTGGTCGTGCGCCGCCCTGGCCGTCCTGCCGGCCGTCGTCGTCGCGGTCGCCCTCGCGAGCGGCGGCGACCCGTCGCGGTGGGCGCGGGTCGAGCACGCCTGGACGGGGCTCGGCGTCGCCCCGGTCGTCGTCGCGTTCGCGGTGATCGCCTGGGGCCTGGACCGGCCCGCCGACCGGATGTCGCGCCGCCGGCTGGTGTGGCTCGTCGTGTGGTCGGCCGGGTTCGTCACGGCGGCGCTGCTCGCCGCGGCCGGGGGCGGGCCCCGGGTGGCGGCGACGGTCGAGGCGCTGGGCGCGGCGGCCATGGCCGGCGTCGTGTTCCGCCTGGCGACCGTGCGCGAGCTGCGCCCCGTCGACGAGCCGGTGCTCGACGCCGCCGTCGCGGTGCTCACGCTGCTGGCCGGGGCCGGCGCCGGGACCGCGGTGCGCGCGGTCGGGCAGCGGGCGGGGCTGCCCGGCGTGGACGTGTCCGGGGTGTTCGCGGCCGTCGTGGCGGCCGCCCTCGTCCTGCCCGCCGCGCTGTGGCTGCGGCGGGCGCTGCTGTCGCGACGGTACGGCCGCGGCACCCTCAGCCCCGCCGACGTCGAGCAGATCACCGCCGACCTGCACGCGGAGGCCGACGTCCGGGCGCTGCTGAGCAAGGCCGCCGCGATGATCGCCGCGGCGAGCGGGCACCGGCGGGTCGAGATCGTCATCGGCCCCGACGCGCCCGAGCCGCCGGGGCATTGGGTGTTGTACCCGCTGATCGTCGCCGGCACCCGCGCCGGCACGGTGTTCCTCGAGCCCCGCCACCCCGAGGGCCCCGAGCCGTGGCAGGAGCGCGTCGTGCGCCAGCTGCTGCCGACGGTCGCGCTGATGGCCCGGGCGGTCAGCCTCGCCGTCGAGGCCGACCACGCCCGGCGCGACGTCGCCCGCCACCGCGACGCCGAGCGCGCCCGCATCCTCGGCGACCTGCACGACGGCATCGGCCCGGTGCTCGCCGGCATGAGCCTGCGGGTGCGGGCCGAGCTGCGCCGGAGCCCGACCCCGCTGCTGGAGGCGCTCGCCGCCGAGCTGGCCGGCTGCCGCGGCGACCTGCGCCGGGTCGTGTCCGGGCTGACCCCGTCGGTGCTCGACGACACCGACCTGTCCACGGCCCTGGCCCGCCTCGTCGGTACCTTCACCGGCCAGGGCCCGTCCGTCACGCTGGACGACCGCCTCGAGACGCCCCTCGCGGCTCCCGTCACCGTCGCGGTCTACCGCACCGTGGCCGAGGGCCTGACCAACGCGCTGCGCCACGCCCGCGCCGCCCGGGTCGCCGTCGCCGTGCGCGCGACTCCCGGCGGGCGGGTGCTGGTGGAGGTGCACGACGACGGCGCCGGCGGCCCGATCAACCCCGGCGTCGGCCTCTCCTCGCTGCGGCGCCGCGCCGAGGAGCTCGGCGGCACCCTGGACGTCGCGGCCGGCCCGGACGGCACGCGCCTGCGGCTGGAGCTGCCGGCATGACGGGCGTGCTGGTGGTGGACGACCACCCGATCGTGCTCGCCGGCCTGGCCGCGCTGATCGAGTCCGACGGCGGCCTGGAGCTGGTCGCGGCCGTGCGCAGCGCGGCCGACGCGCTCGCGGTGACCGCCCGCCCCGACATCGCCCTGCTCGACCTCCGCCTGCCCGACGGCGACGGCATCACGTTGGGCGCGCAGCTCAAGCGGCGGTGGCCGGGCCTGCGAGCGGTGCTGTTCACCATGCACGCCGACGACCAGTCGGTGATCCGCAGCCTGGGGTCGGGCCTGGACGGGTACCTGCTGAAGGACTCCGACCCCGACGACGTCCTCGCCGCCATCCACTCCGCGGCCCGTGGCACCCTCGTGCTCGGCCGCGGCACCCAGGCGGCGGTCATCGCGGCCGCGGCGGCCGCCCCGCCTCCGGCCGCCCTCGCCGCGCTGGACTCCCGCGACCTGGAGATCCTCGAGCTGCTGGCCCAGGGCCTGCCGACGGGCCAGGTCGCGGCCCGGCTCTTCCTGGCCCCCAAGACCATCCGCAACCGCGTCTCCGACATGCTCGCCAAGCTTGGCGTGGCCACACGCGAGGAGGCGATCGCGCTGGGCCGTGCGGGCGGGCTCGGCCGGGCTAAGGCCTGAGAATCGCGGCGGCGACGGTGTCGACGTACCAGCGCTCGTACCGCTGCGGGCTCCACCCCCGCCGGCGCACCAGCCAGTCGTAGTTGCGGATGTCCATGGCGAGCCACAGCACGTCGGCCGCCGACTCCACGTCGTGGTCCGGCCGCAGCTCCCCGGTGGCGGCGAGCTCGGCGGCGAACCGGCCCATCCCGTGGCGGCGCTCGTCCGTGTGCTTGCGCCAGATCTCCGCGGCGTCCGGGTCGGCGCTCGCGGCCCCGGCCAGCGCGATGATCACGTCGGCGACGCGGGCGTTCGTCGCGGACAGGTGCCGGGCGTAGCGGGCCAGCTTGGCCCGCGGGTCCGGCAGCGCCGCGATCTCGGCGACGAACGCCCGGTCCGGCAGCGCCACCGGATCGTCGTCGCCCGCGATCGTGACGTCGACCATCTGGGAGAGCAGCTGCCGCTTGCTGCCGAACACCGCGTAGACGGTCTGGACCGCGACCCCGGCCTCGGCGGCGACCGCGGTGAGCGGGGTGGCCGCGTACCCGGGCTCGACGAACAGCTTCGCGGCCGCGGCCAGGATCGCGCGCCGGGTCTGTCTTGCCTGCTCCTGTCGCCGGGCCGACTCGTACCGCCGCTTGACAACCACGGCTGGAGTGTAGTGCTCTATTGGATAGAGTGTCACTCTACTAAACGGAGGTGGTGGCGATGCCGTTCGGTGTCGTGCAGGACATGCCCGGGGTGCGCGAGGCGGACTACCGGATGGTCGAGCGCAACCTCGGCCCCGACCGGCCGCCGGGGCTGCTCGCCCACGTCGCCGGCCCGGTCGACGGCGGGTGGCGGATCGTCAACGTCTGGCAGGACGAGGGCTCGTTCCGCCGGTTCCAGTCCGAGCGGCTGGTCCGCGCGGCCGGCCTCGCCGCCCAGGAGGACGGGTTCGACTCCGCGCTGGCCGCCGGGTTCCGGGTCATGACGGTCGACGGCGACGAGATGCCGTTCTGATGACCGCCTTCTGGGCGCAGGCCGCGCCCGGCTGGGTCCGCCACGCCGAGCGCACCGACACCGTCGGGCGCCCGCTGGGCGCGGCGGCGATCGAACGGCTCGGGCCCGCGCCCGGCCGGGTGGTCGACGTGGGGTGCGGGTGCGGCGGCACGACGGCCGAGCTGGCGGCGGTCGGCGTCGACGTCTCCCCGGAGATGATCGCCGCCGCCCGCCGCCGCTTCCCGCACCTGGAGTTCGTCTGCGCCGACGTGGAGACGCTCGACGAGATCCCGGGCGCCCCCTTCGACGCGGCGTACTCCCGCAACGCGCTGATGCTGCTCGCCGACCCCGTCGCGGGCTGCACGGCGATTCGCCGCTCCCTGCGCCCCGGCGCCCCGCTGGCCGCGATGGTCTTCCGCGACATGGCCGCGAACCCGTGGCTGCCGGCGGCGCTGCTCGGCGCCGCCCCGCACGTCGGCGCGCTGCCACCGCTGCCGGTGGGCGACGAGCCGGGCCCGTTCGCCTGGGCCGAGCCGGGCCGCGCGCGGCGCATCCTCGCGGCGGCGGGCTTCGACGGCATCGAGGTCGAGCCGGTCGACGTGGTGCTGGAGTCGCCCGACGAGCCGGGGACGGTGGCCGAGTGGCTGATCGAGCTCGGGCCGGCCGGCGCCGCATACCGGGCCGCACCGCCGGAGGCCCAGGCCGCGGCCCGGGACGGAGCGGCCCGGCTGCTCGCCCGGTACCGGGGACCGGGCCCGGGCCACCGCCTCCCGGCCGGCCTGTGGCTGGTCACCGCCCGCGCCAGGTGACGGGGAGGACCGTCACTCCCGTTCTGGTACCGCCGCCGGGGTCTCATGGTCAGCTGGGTCACCGGCTCGGCGTTCGCCACGCGGATCGCGGCCCTGCTGGCCACCCCGCAGGAGCGCATCGAGGACCTGCTGGACGAGCAGCCCGGCGGCGTCGACGACCGGCGCGCCCGGCACGCACTCATCGCCGGCCTGGCCGAGATCGCCGGGCAGCGTTACCGGCCCGGCCGGCCGGCCGTGACGAGCCGCCGAGCCCGTGTGGCGGCGTTGCTGACCGCCCGGGCCAGGTCGGACCGTGCCGGCGAGATCCGGCTGGCGGCGCTCACCGCGCTGGTGGTGAACTTCGGCGCCGAACGGGCGACGACCCAGCTGCTCATCGAGTTCCCGGATGATCCGTACCCTGAGCTTCGGCTCGCCGCCGTAGGCACCCTCGGTGGTCTTCGCGAGCCCACTGATGCGGTCCGCGCCGTGCTGTTCCAGGCGGCCACCACGGATCCGGACGGACCGGTGCGCCGGGCCCCGGTACAGGCCCTCGGTCCGGACTCCCGGCGATCGGAGACCAGGCTTCTGCTCATGGGACTCGTGCGCGACGATCCGGAAGCGGGCGTGGTCGAGGCGGCGGCCACTGGCCCTGCTCGATGCCGGCACGGTCGGCGAGGTCCGGGCTCTGCTGCTCGCGCGCGTGGGGGCCGAGACCACCGACCCGGTGCGCCGGTGCGTGCTGCGGCTGCTGGCCGAGCACTTCGCCGGCGACCCGCGCAGCCGCGACCTGATCATCCGGCAGGCCGCCGAGGAGGTCGACGCCGTCGTGCGGCTGGCCGCCGTGCGGGCCCTGATCCGGCTCGGCGCCTCGCCCGAGGTCCACGACCGCCTGCTCGAGCGCGTCCGCGCCGACGACGAGCCGCAGATCGTGCGGGAGAGCGCCGAGGCGCTCATCGAATGGCCCTCCTACCGTGACTGGGTCTTCCGCCAGTTGCGGCACCGCTCGCAGACCGACAACTATGCGGGCGCCCAACGGGCCGCGCTGGAGACGCTGATCGCTTCCCGCCGGCCGAGATGCTTGACGTGCTCCGGGACCGCGTCACCCATGACCCCGACCCGCAGGTGTTCCGCATCGCCGCCGAGAGTCTCGGCCCGCTCGCCGACGCGGGGGAGATGCGCACCGCGCTGCTGGCCCGGGCCGCGGACCCCGACCCGGCCATCCGCCGCCAGGCGTGCCAGGTGCTGGGCGACGGGTTCGGCG
>NZ_JBEZDS010000076.1:0-34190 GCF_040648435.1 Dactylosporangium sp. NPDC049140
CACCGCCCCCGACCGGGTCCGAGCCCGAATCCGCACCGTATCGCCCTGGTCAACGACTTGATCGACCACTATGGACACCAGCCCGGCGAACAATACCTTGATCAGATCGAAGCGCACCGCTGACACCCTGCCGCATCCTGATCAGCGAACCTCGATCGCCCCGGACACCACCGTCTTTGCGCCAGAGCCAACTAAACGGTGTAACGCTTCTGCGGTAGATCGATGCTGTTGAGTTGTTAGCGGCGGCCGGCGGTGACGCGGCCGTCGAAGGCTGTCATCAACCTTGGAGTCCACTGTGGATGTTGAAGATGTGCATGCCCGGGTGCGGCCGACATCGAGGCACCGGACCGCATTGTGTGGGGCCTGACCGCCCGGGCAGGTCGCCGTGCTCGGTGCAGCCGCCGCGATCGGCTACCTGACGTTCAAGTCCGTCGGCCGGGTCCTGCCACTGCCCGTCGTGGCGGTCCTGCTCATCCCGCTCGCCGGGACGGCGGTCGCGATCGCATTGGGACGCCGCGACGGCCCACCACAACACAGCTATCGCCCAACCCGAGCCGACCAGCGACAGGTAATTCACCCTCCGAGAAACCGGGGAAGCTCACTTTCGCAGCGAAAGAGGGGCCGCTGGGACCTTGGCTGATCCGCTTAACCTGATCGAGTGGCATCGGACGCAGGGCGGCTTATGGCAGCCATGATCGATTTACGGTTGTTGATGGACTCGGGCACACTGGGTCAGTGCCACCGAAGAACACAGTGCGTTACTGGACCGTGGTAGTCGGCGTCCCGTTGGTGGCCGCCCCCGGCTGCGGCATGGGTCACCGCCCTTGTACTGGGCAACAACGCCAAGGAACAGCTCGACCAGATTGCCTCGGTCAACTCGTTGATCCTAGCCATCGTCGTCGCGGTGCTCGCCGCACTTGCCGGCGGCACCGCACCGTCGCCTGCACCACCAAACGCATCGGGTGGGACGAGTGCGTGGGCCCGGTTGTCGCTTGTAGTGATGATTGTCGTCGCCGTCATGGCTGGCGTCGTCGGCATGATCTGGCTCGACCATGACTCCGCCGGAGAAAAGAAGGTCGCCGAAACCGCGGCACCAACCTCCGTACGACCGTCCGGCGAAGCGCCCGTCGAGAAGGCGGGTGTCAACCCGTATCAGGCGCAGCGGACGATCTGGGCCAAGCCGTGCGGTGAAACCAGCGCATCGCTCAACCCGAACCCCGGACGCACAGTCGGGCCAGAGGAAGTACAACAAAACCTGCTGGGTGCCGCGCGGTGGCGCCGAGAAGCTCGAACTGCATCTGATGCAGTATGCGGAAGGCCCGTCGGAAAAGTATCGACCTGTCGATGACGAACAGACCAACCGGCAGCTCGGCAGGGCGTTCGTGTCAATGGTTCGGACAGGCACCTGGGAGGCGCCAGGGAACCAGCAGGCGTTCGCGCAACAGTTCGCGCTGTTCGATCCGGAGAACGGATGGTCGGCGAAGTGCTGGCTGGAGGTGCCCGATTCGACGGTCGTGGTCACCCTCCAGCGCAACACTGGCAAACGCGAACCGGACGACGGTGACTTCGGTGCGGTCTTGGCCATGCTGCTCGACTTTGGCTACCAGATTCACGGCCTCTGATGCGCTCGCTCACCTCACCCTTATGGAGGGGAACTTCGGACCGTCATCTGCTGTGGGTTGGTTACCGCAGCACGCAGTCGTCCAGGCGCCAAGACCCTGACTCCTCCCAAGCATTCGCACCTCAGCCGCTACAGCGGGGCACCGTAGCGGCCGCGGCTGCGCGACGGTACGATGCTGGCCTCCGCAGGCTCGCCGCTGTCGGCGGTGCCGGTCGTGGACGCGGGCCGGTTGCTGGCCGATGTCGCACCGGTGGTGTCTCGCGGGCGGGCGGCACTCATGACCGACCATGGATCCCTGGTCGGCGTGCTCACTGCCGAGGACCTCGGTCTGCGGCACCGACCTGCACATCCTCGGCGGCGATGTGCCGGCGGTGGCGCCGGGGCGGGTCCTGGGCCATGAGGCGGTCGGCACGGTCGTGCAGGTCGGCGCCGGCGTGAGCGGACTGACCCCGGGCGACCGGGTGGTGGCCTCCTGCATCTCCGCGTGCGGGGTGTGCCGGTACTGCCGGCAGGCGTCGTACGGCCAGTGCCGTAACGGCGGCGGTTGGATCCTCGGGCACCTCGTCGACGGGGTGCAGGCGCAGTACGCCCGGTTGCCGTTTGCGGACCTGTCCACCTACAAGTTGCCGCAGAGCATCACCGACGATGCGGCGGTCATGCTCGCCGATATCCTGCCCACCTCCTACGAGGTCGGCGTGCTCAACGGCCGGGTACGCCCGGGTGACACGGTGGTCGTGGTGGGGGTCGGCCCGATCGGGCTCGCCGCGATCCTCACCGCGCGGCTGTACTCGCCGTCGCACATCATCGCCGTCGACAAGGCCGACAGCCGGCTGCAGGCTGCCAAGCAGTTCGGCGCCGACATCGTCGCCAAGCCGGACGCAGACGTGCTGGAGCTGGCGCGTGCGGTGACCGACGGGCTGGGCGCCGACGTGGTGATCGAGGCCGTCGGCACCCCGGCGGCCTTCGAGTTGTGCACGACGCTGGTGCGGCCGGGTGGCCGGATCGCCAACGTCGGTGTGTACGGCAAGCCCGCCGCGCTGCACCTGGAAGACCTGTGGATCCGTAACATCACCATCACCACCGGTCTGGTCGACACCTACTCCACCCCGACGCTGCTGAAGATGCTCGGCACCGGCCAGCTCGACGTCGGCCACATGATCACCCACCGGTTCGGGTTCGACGACTTCGTCGAGGCGTACGAGGTCTTCGCTGACCCGGCGCACACCGGCGCACTCAAGGTGCTGCTCACGCGTCACTGAGCCACCGCCTCGGCGCCGCTCGGCGACGCGCTTCGACCCCGGTGATCCCGGGCTTCCTGCCGGCACCTGCCGGCAGGCAGCCGCGCCCTCAGCGGACCACCGTGACGTGCGGCTGCCGCGGCGTGGCGCGGATCAGCGCGGCGACCTGGCCGGCGACGCAGGGTCAGGCGGTCCGGGCGCCGATGCGGCGGGCGCCGGCGCGGGCTCGGGCGTGGCCGGTGCGGTCGCCGAGGAGTGCGTTGACCGCACCGGCGAGTGCGTCCGGGTCGTCGGGCGGTACGACGAGCCCGGCGATGCCGGGGATGAGATCACGCGCGTAGTGATAGTCGGTGGAGACCACAGGGCAGCCCGCGGCGAGGGCGTAGGCGAGAGTGCCGCACTTCCGACAGGTTTGCCGTGGCCAAGGCCACGCAGCGGTCCGCGGCGCCGTAGTACAGCCGCAGTTGGTCGGTGGCGGTGTCGTGCACGAGGCCGGTGGGGAACACGACGTTCGGCGCGGTGCCGACGATCTCATAGTCCCGGTCCGGTGCGAGCAGCCACTCGTCGCCGCGGCGCAGCAGGGCCAGTCCCATCCGGTGCACCGGGCCGTCGGCGACCCATTTCGTCCCGTGGTAGAGGACCAGCCAGCCGTGCGGCGTCTCCAGCGGTGGCGGGCCGACGCCGACCCGGGCGGAGTCCCACCAGACCCCGGGCCGGGCGGCGAGCACCGGCTCCGGGCTGGTCTCCCCGCCGCATCTGGATCGGCGGTCGGGTCAGGGGCGCCTCCGCGGCTGATGACGAATCGCCGGTCGTCGCCGGCACGCCCAGTCTGCCCCGTCGTGCCCCGGCCGGTTCAGGGCCGTTCGGCCTGTCTGCGGCGAGCCGGTCGCGCCGGGCCGCCGCCGCAACGGCAGGCTGCCACGACCATGGCCTTGTCCCGGCCGGAGCGGGCAGAAGGCCTCTGCCGTGGCGGGCCGTGGTGCGGGAGGGTGAGAGCGGAGGTGCGTCATGCCTGGTGAGCCGTTCGGACCTGTGATTGTTGGCGTGGACACGTCGCCGATGAGCCTTGCCGCCGTTGATCTGGCGGCGGACGAGGCAATGGTGCGGGTCGCGCCGCTGGTGATCGTGCATGCAGTGGAAGGCTCCGGCGACACCGCGACACGGGCCGCGCACCGGTTGGTGGCGGTGGCGGTCGCCCGGGCCCGGGCCGAGCATCCGGGGCTCGCGGTCGCCGGTGAGGTCGCCGGTGACGACCCGGTGAGCGCGCTGGTCGCGCGCGGCTGCGGCGCGGCGCTGCTCGTGTTGGGCGCGCGGGACCGGCGCACGGGGCTGGGCGCGGCCGACATCCCGACGCGGATCACCGCGCTGCTCTCGGCGCCGCTGATCGTGCACCGGCCGCTGACACATCCGCAGTCGGTGGTGCTGCCCCGGCCCGTGCTGCTCGGCGTCTCCGGCACGGCCGGCTCGGACAGCACGGTCGAGTTCGCGTTCGCCGAGGCGGTGCTGCGCGGCGCGCCGCTGGTCGCCCTACACGTGTGGACCGCACCGGCCGATGCGGCGCCCGAGCGCGAGCTGGACGACCGGGCCGCCCACGAAGGTGCCCAGCACATCCTCCTCTCGGCGCTGGAGCGCTGGACGGAGAAATACCCGGAGGTTGAGGTACGCATTGCCGCCCGTCACAGCCTCGACGTTCCGGTGGCGCTGACTGCGGCTTCGAGCATCAGCCAACTGGCCGTTATCGGCCGCGGCCATCGGACCGGGCCGGTGTTCGATGTGCTGACGCGGCGCGCGCATTGCCCGGTGGCGGTTGTCCCGCACGCCGCGGCGTGAACACACGGTGGTGGCTCGCGCCGGATCGGCGGTGATGGTCCGCCGCCCCCGGTGCCGGTCCTGGCCGCCGCGATCGTCGACGCACGGAACTCCGGGCCGGCGGCGCGAATGGAGTCGCCATCCGTGGCTGGTAGGCCGGGTATTGAGATGAACAGGCCGGGTATCGAGATGGACACAACTGACGCTGCGATGGTCCTGAAGGGGACGGGCCGAACGGCCCTGGCCGGCGCGGTCCCAGGAGACAACGCTCCGGACGGCGGGTGTGGCCGCCTGGTACGGGAGGAGGCAACCGTAGTTGCGGGTGTCGAACAACGACGGGCTGACCCGCCCGTGACCGGCTTCCGGCTGCGCGCCGTGGATCTGGATGCGCGACCCACAGCGGTGACGCGTGTCTTGCCGCCGCGCGCGGGGCTCGCGTCGTGGTTGCCAGGTGTGCTCCGCCGCGTCACCGGTGAACTGGAGCGGCAGCGGGTGACCGCCGTAGGTCCGCCGTTCGTCCGTTACCTGTACACGGAGGCGGGCATCGAGGTGGAGGCGGGCCAGCTGGTCGGCGAGCCGATCGAGGACGCCGGCGAGATCGTCGCGTCGGGCCTGCCCGGCGGCCCCGCGATCATGGCCGTGGACGTGTTGTGGCCCGATGAGTTCGAGGATGCCCGCAGCGCGCTGCGCTCGTGGCTGTCCGCGAGGGGATTCCGTCCGACCGGCTCGAACTGGGAGTACCACCGGGAGGCGCCGCACAGGGGCCCGGACCGCGCGGTCGTGGACATCGTCGTGCCGTACCGGTGGCGCTGACCGGTGCGGAGGCCGGCAGCGCGGCAACCGGGCGGCCGGCAGCCGCTGTACAGCGCGTCGACGTCGCCGGCGAGCTTGGCCAGGACGTGCCGGCCATGCCCGGCAGCGTAGCCGGGCCGGGATGGCGTGGGGGCTTCGGCATCCTCCCGCGTTCGTACGGTCAGGACAGGTGGGCGGCGTCGAGGGCGGCCTGCAGCGACTTTTGCAGTCGTCGAGACGTAGAACCGGTGGGGTGCAGAGCCGGTCGCGTGGGCAGGACTCCGCAGGCGGAGTGCGGCGTGGTCCACGGCCGTCGATCAGGAGGTCCAGGGGCGCGCGACGGTCGCCGTAATGCATGTCCCGGCGTAGCGGGTAGAACGACTCTGTCTTCGCCGACCGCCTCGGCGCAGGCTGGCAATGCAAGGAGGCGCGCCCGGTAAGCCGGGCGTCGGCCGGCCGTGATGGTCTCGGTGCGGAAGATACGCGCCGGCTTCACAACGGATGAGGAGGAACGGTCGTGACCGCCACGCACGTCAGCAGAGCAGAGATCGTTGCAACACTGCGATCCAGGGGGAAGCTCGCGCGGGCTGACTGGTTCGAACGTGAGCTGCCCGAGATCGTCGAAGTTGGCAGGAATCGCAGCCTGCTGGCGACGCTCGGGATCGATCCGGGCGGCCTGAGCCGGGTCGACCGCGTTCCCCAGCACGCGTGACCCGAGGCGCGTGGCCCGGGAGTGGGGCGATGGTGATCCGTTGCTCTGATGCGACGCCGGTGGGCGGTCCACGGCCGGAATCCATCGGGTGCCGCTGTGGGCCGTTCGGCCCTACCGGGTCTGTGGTGTGTCGACGAACGTTGCCGATATGGCCATCAAATCGTTTCCCGGGTTCACTGCGTTTCCGGCGCGCCATTGCGTGACGGGTTCGATGCGCCATGTGTACCAGATGATGGGCCGTGACGTGGGCGAGGAGATGCTGCTCGGTCTCGGCGCCGGTGTGGGCTTCGTGTACTGGCATCAGAAGGGTCAGCCGCCGTTCCTGGGCGGCCGGGCCAACGTCGGCCGGCCCGGCGAGGACGGCCTCGAGTCGCACGCCGGCCGCCGCACCGGAGTTGTCGTTGCCGCAACGAGCACTTCGAGCGCGCGCAAGGCGCAGGACCGCCTCGTCGCGGACCTGTCGGCCGAGGTGCCGGCGATGCTGCAGGTCGACATGGGTCTGTTGCCGTACTTTGACTTCCCCGGCGAGTACCACTTCGGAGGTCATGTCATCGGTGTGGTCGGGTTCGATCCGCAATCCGCGACGGTCTTGGTCTGCGACCGCGACACCGGGACGCATCAGGTGTCGCTGGCGGATCTGGCTGCGGCACGCGGCTCGACGTTCCAGCCGTTCCCGCCGCGGCACCGCGCCTGGGCGTTTGACTTCGCCGGTCAGCGGCCACCGACGCCGGATGAGGTGCGCACAGCGATCGAAGAGGTCGCCACCGGCATGCTGCAACCCCCGATCAGCAACCTCGGCGTGGCCGGGATCCGTAAGGCCGCCCGGCTCGTTCCTGGGTGGCCGGCGTTGCTCGGCGCCGAGCCGTTGCGGGACGCGTGCCGCAACGGCTTCATCATGATCGATGAGGTCGGTGGCACCGGCGGCGGGCTGTTCCGGTACATGTACGCGCGGTTCCTCGACGAGGCCGCTGCGATCACCGGCGATCTCGCGTTCGGTGAGATCGGTGCGCGGCTGCACGCCGCCGGCGACGGGTGGCAGCAGGTCGCCGCCCTCTTCGACGAGGCGGCCGGCGGCGAGGATCCGTCCCCCCTGTTGGCCGAGATCTCGGCGGTGCTGTCGCTCGTCGCCGACGCCGAGGAGGGAGCCTGGCGCGACCTGTTGGCGGCGAGCCGGCGATGACAACGCCCGAAGCGCGATGTCTCACGCCGGGCCGGAGGTAACCGTGATGAGCAGCCAGCGGGATGGGCGGCTGACCGATCGGTCGATCGGTGCGTGTCGGCATGCGGCGGTCGCCGCACCCTCGATCCACAACACCCAACCGTGGCTGTTCCGGATCCGTGACGGCGGCTCCGATGTCCTGTGGCCGGGCGATTGCCGGCCCCTTCCGCCGATGGCATCCACAGATGCTCCTCCGGATCGGCTATGGCCTGCCCGTGGCGGTGAGTTCGCGCCGTACGGTGTCCGACGTCATGGTGCCCGGCGCGGCGCACGGTGCATGGTCCGCGGACCCGATGCATCGCATCGAAATGTCACGCTGACGTCATGAACACCAGGCGTGTCGTGGTTGTGGCGTCGAACAGCCGCCCCGCGCACGGGTCGGCGTGCGCGGGGCGGTGTCGTTCACCGGCCGCTGGCGGTCGGACGGGGTCGGTCAGTCGACGGAGCGGATGTGGACCGTCACGGTGTTGTCGTACGGGTTGGATTCGGCCAGCCCGACGTTCTTCGTGTTCGCTGCGGTGAGGTGCAGGCCGAGCTCGCTACCGGTTGCGGTGGCCGGCCGGCTGAACGCGAACGTGTAGGTGACCTTGCCGCCCGCGGCCGGCGTTGGCAGG
This sequence comes from Dactylosporangium sp. NPDC049140, assembly GCF_040648435.1. NCBI lineage: Bacteria > Bacillati > Actinomycetota > Actinomycetes > Micromonosporales > Micromonosporaceae > Dactylosporangium > Dactylosporangium sp. NPDC049140. The sequence continues at coordinate 8,006 of NZ_JBEZDS010000076.1, forward strand.
TCGACCCAGAATCCCGTGCCGTAGCCGGGATGCACCGCCGGCCAGGCGTTGCCGTCGACCTGGAGGCCGTCGGGCGGGGAGAAGTCCAGCACGAGGTGGTCCGGCTTGGCGCCGCGGACGTACGTGACGGTGACCGTGACGGTCCCGTGCCGCACGCCGTTGACGGACGGGCCGAGGACGAGCTCACCGGCGGTTACCCCGCTGTCGGTCACGTTCGCGCTGACCGGGAACGCGGTCGGCCCGGACGTCTGGCGGAAGTCGCGTCCGGTCCAGCCGTACGCGCGGGTCTGCCACTGCTGGGGTGTCTCGTCGCCGCAGCAGCCCTGGAAGTCGCCGACCTTGACGGCGATGGTCCCATCGTTACGGACCTTGACGTCGGTGGTGCCGATGACCCGGATCTCGCCTCGGGTCGCGACAACCTGGCCCATGGTGACGATCGCACCCGACGCTGTGCGGTCGAAGGCGACCAGCTGCATACTGCCGCCCTCCACGACACAGCCGATGCTGGCGAGCGTCTCCTGGGCGCCGTCGCGGTCGACGTCACCGTACGTCGCACCGAAGATGATGATGTGCCGTACGAACGGGAACGCGGCGTCGGGCGGTACGGTGACCTCGCCGTCGACGAACTTCAGCTTGCCGGAGGGTCCCGTGAGGTTGTCCGTCGGCCAGGCGGGGATGTCCAGGGTGGCGTTCTTCAACTGGTCGAGCGGGATCCGTCCGTCAGGCGCGGCCTGTGCGGGTGGAGCGGCGGGGGAGGGCGCGGCCGGGGCACTCGTGGTGACGCCCGGCGACGGACCGGCCGCCGGTGGCGTGCCGGCCGGTTGGGTGTTGCTGTCGCCGTGCAACACGACGAACAGCGCGATCGGGATCGCCAGCACCAGCACAACGAGCGTGGCCAGCAGGGCGATGCGCCATCTCCGGCTGTGCGGTGGCGGCGACGGCTCGGCGGCTTCTGCGGGCTCGGATGGCTCCGGCGGCTCGGGTGGCAGCGGTGGCAGCGGTGGCAGTTGCTGCGTTGGGTAGTTGGATACCGCGGGGTACGACATGTTGCACCTCACATGAGGGCAGGTGGACGCCGATGGCGGGCGGACCCACCGGATGGCGGAACGCGCCGCCGTCGGACATGGACATCCACAGTTCATTCTGTATCGATGCGTACCGTGGCGCGTAGGGTCGAAGGTCCGACCGCGGCGGACCTTCGACCCCTGGTGGGCACAGCAGAGCATCGATGACGCCGCGACCGCGTCCGGTCAGCGTGGCCACGATCGCCGGCAATGCAGCGCGGTCCCGGGCCGAGCGCTCCGTGGGGGCGTGAAACAACGTTCGCGCCATGGGTCGCAAGCCGCCCTCGACGGCTCGACCGTCGTCGTGAGCGCGCTGCACCGGTCGGTGGTGGCACCGCCCTGGCCGCCGGCGGACGAGCGACGTTACACAATGGACGGGACCTTCGGCCCTGGACCGCAGGCCACGCGCCGGGCGAGGGTGGCTACCGGGAGAGGATAACGATGCGAGGGTCGCGCAGCACCTGCACTGCCGCGCCGCCGGTCGCGGACATTGACGTCCGCGGCGTCGACAGGACCACCATCGCGTACGCCCGATCCGAGTTGGTGACGACGACCCGGGCGCCGGCCTGCTCGCCGCCCAGCGCGTCGACCAGCCACCCGTGTGGCCGCCGGAGGCAGGAGGAGTGATGAACGAGGCGAGATGGCGTAGGCTAGCCGCCTGGTCCGGCGTCGCAGCGCTGGTGTTCGGGGCGGCAGCTGTCACGTTGGAACGGCCCTGGCCCAGCACGAGCGAGCCGGCGGCGCTTCCGACGTTCCTCGTCGACAACCGGGACGCCATCCTGGCGCAGAGCATGCTGTTTCTGTTCAGTGCCGGCCTGTTCATGTGGTTCCTGGGCGTCCTGCGTAGCTTTCTGATCGAGGCGGAAGGTGCACCGGGTCGGCTGTCCACGCTCGCCTTTACTGCCGGCATGATCGGCTACGGGCTCAACGTGGTGGGTCAGGCCCCGCAGATCACCCTGACCCTGCCATCGGCGCACAACATGCTGCCCGAGACGGCAGCCGCGCTTACCGACCTGGGCTGGGTGATGCTCATCGTGGCCAATATCCCGCTCGCGGTGATGTTCTTCGCGGTCGCGGTGGTGTCGTTGCGCACCAGGGTTTTCCCGGGTTGGCTGGGCTGGCTCGCGGTGGTTGCTGGAGCTGCCGCCGTGCTGTTGTCCTTCGCGCTGGTCGATCCCGGTGGTCCGTTGGCGCCGCAGGGCTGGGCGAGCTACCTGCTCTACCCGGCGTCGATCGTATGGCTGGTCCCGGCGGCAACCGTGATGATCAGGAGAGCCCACAGGAGCTCCACCACTGTCTGACCCTGAACCAACTGGACGAGCGGAACAGCTCCACACCGAGGCCGGGCAGCGCCATCGGCTCACAGTGTGGCGATTGTGAGGCGTCCCACCGGCTACGAGCGGTCTCCGCCGCGACCGGGGCGAGCGCGACGGCGCCGCCCGGAGCCCGCTGATCCCATCGACCTGCGGTCGGGGGTCATGCCAGCCTTCTCGAGGTCGTAGCGGCTATTGCAGCCAAGGTGTGCGGCGTACCAGTGACACGGCCGACCAGAAGCGGCCCAGGCCGAGGGTGTTGCCGGTGCCCAGCCACGGCAGGACGATGAGGACGGCGGCGTAGACGAGATGCTCGTCCATGAACGGATTCCCGGCCGGTGGCAGGACCGCGGTCCACATCATGATGATGAGGAGCGCGCCGGCGCCGGTGGCGAGGCGCATGCCGGTACCGAGGATCAGGGCAGTGCCGACGCCGAGCAGCGTGGCCATGAACAGCACGTCGGTGACGGGTGCGGCAATGGAGTGATAGAACCCGGCGAACGGCCCGGTGGCTACGACGCCGAGGAAGCCCTTGGTGGGGCTGCCGCCGTTGAGCCAGGACTGCGCCGCGGTGGTGTCGTGGCCGAGGCCGAACGTCTTGTCCATGAACGCCGCGATGCCCGTACCGTCCAAGCCGCAAGGAGCCCACGCATGCGCTACGGCACCGACACCAACACACCGTTCGACACCGACAACCACGCCTGGCGGCGCTTCACCACCACCGTCGCCGACGACCACTTCGACGTCGTCACCTGGACCCGCCCCGACGACCGGCCCGTCATGGTCACCCTCGTCGACCTGCACACCGGTGACACGTGCACCCTCGCCGTCCTCGACTCCCTCGAGGTCCGCGACCCACACGCCCTGCTCACCGTCACCGCCGCCGCCGAACTCACCCTCCACGGCCCCGCCGCCGGGGCAACCGCCGCCGATGGCCACGCCGCGCACCTCGCCCTGACCGACCCCGACGCCGCGATCGCGATCGCCGCGTCCCGGGCCGTACCCCTGCACCACCCCGCCACCACCACCCTGCCCGACGCCACCTGGGCGCGTCCAGGTCCTCGGCGTCGACGGCACGTACCGGCGGCAGTTGATCGCCTGCGACGGCTTCAGCACCGTGGCCCGCCCCGACGGCACCCACGTCCCGTGGCGCACCACGATCAGCCTCGCCGAACTCGACGAGGAACTGCTGATGCTCCGGGCAGCCTGCTATGTGTTCATTGCCGGGTTGAGCTTGATGCGTGACTCGGAGATCCAGGAGATCGAACGCGGCGCCGTCACCACATTCCACGGTTCGCCCGCCGTGCGGTCCAGGAAGATCAAGCATGATCCGACCCAGTCGCCGCAACGGTGGTGGGTGATTGAGCCCGTCGCCGAAGCCATCGCGGTCGCCGAGCGGCTGTCCTGGCACGACTCACACATCTTCGCCACCCTCAACCCTCCTGCCGCCGGCCCGCAACGCACGACGACCGGCAAGCGGATCGGCCGGCGAGGCATCGAAGCCGGGTACGACATCGACACGTTCATCGCCGGCGTCAACACCCGCTCCACGACGACCGGCTTGCAGCCCATCCCGGCCGGGCTGGTCCGCCCGCACATGTTCCGCATGACGATGTCGGTCATCACCGGCCAGGAACCCGACGCCGAGATCGCCCTGGGCCTGCAACTCAAACACGCCGCCCGCCGGGCGATGGCCAACCGGGTCACCGCCGGCTACTACCGGGCCGACGCCGCCTGGCTCAAAGAGTTCGACAACCAACTCGAACTGTCCGCCGCCGCCAAGCTCGTCGACCTCCTCAACGGCCGGCGCTACGGCGAGGAGGTGGCCGTGGGTCCGGGAGCCGCTCGGCTGCATGCCGGCCTCGACCGCGTCGCGGACACGCTACGCCGCACCGCAGCAGACCCGGCCCTGCGCGCGCCACTCGCCGACCCCAGACTTGGAGGTCACGTTGCTGCGCAACGAGTTCCCGAGCCTGCACTGGGGCACCCTCAACCACTGTATGTGGGACGCCGCATACGCCGCATGCCAGAAGGCACTCCCCGCCGACCAACGCGGAACCGCGCCGCTCATAGGCGTCTGCGAGCCGTCGCGGTGTCGCAATTCGGTCGTCACCCGCGCGCATGCACCCGTATGGCTCGCCGAAGAACACGACCTGCAGGTCATGATTGGCGAACGCCGCGTGTCCACGCCGCGACTAGCGTCCCTACAATCCCGTCTCGTCGACGTGCAACTCGTCACCGACGCCTGGAAATCGAAGAGAGGTCACCTGATGGCCGTCTCTGCCGCCACCGAGGCGAAACTTCGAGCCGCCATGCAACGCCTCCTGGCCGGCACCCCGGCGCACACCGACGGCGCCCTGACCAAGGAGAACCTCGCCCGCGAAGCCAGGGTCAGCCACGCCACCGTCCACCGCGCCACCGACATCCTCGCCGAGTGGAACACCCGCGTCGACCGGTCGATCCTGCGCACACCAGGCGAGGTCCGCCGCGACGACGACATCGCCGCACTACGCAGGAAGCTTTCGGCCGCCAACAGCGAGATCACCGAACTGCGCGGCAAACTCGACGCCCTGGCCACCGTCACCGCGAACCTCTATCACGAAACCCAAGCGCTACACCAAAAACTCGACCACCGCGGCATGCTGCATGTGCTGCCTACACCCGCCGCGGAGTCCTGACGCAACCAAGCCCCCGCACCACAGCGAACGGCCACGACAGACCATCCGAGCGGCGGCACCGGCGCGCCTCATCGTCCGCGGCGCCCACGTCTCCGCTCGGCTTCACCTCGTCCGGCGGGCACCCGACCCGGTCACCGCAGACATCGCCCCAGTCATCAGACCGCGCCGAACCGGCCGGTCAAGTCGCGTTCATGTCCTACGACGTCGATCCGGGTGGCTTGGGCGCGGCAGCGTGGGATCGTCCGGGTCGAGGCTTGATGGCGGCGATACGTGGGCGTTGGTCGTGCCAGCCGGGCAGCCACTCCACGTTGCGTAAGCCTGCTTGCTGGATCGCGTGAAGGTACTGCTCGTTGGTGAACAGGGTCAGGGTGTGCTCTTCGGTCCAGTGCCGGATGCCGGTGCCGGTCTCGCCGAGCAGGTAGTGCATGGTCAGCGTGGAGGTGGTGCCGGTGTGCCGTGAGACGCACATTCTGGCGAGGTGCCGCTGGCCGTCGGCGGCCGCGCCGATGTCCACCGGTCCGGCGATGAATTGGCTTGGGGTGAACCATGGTTCGAGCAGCAGGACACCGCCTGGTTCCAGGTGTGCGGCGAGGCAGTCGAGGGTCTGGTGCAGTTCGTGGACCGATCGTGCGTAGCCGATGGCGGAGAACAGGCAGGTGACCGCGCTGAAGGTGCGGGTGAGCCGGAAGTCGCGCATGTCACCGGCGTGCACCGCGATCCCGTCGAGTCGCGCGGCGGCTGCCGTGCGCATCGGGTTGGAGAGTTCCAGCCCCTCGACGTGCGCGAAACTGTCGCGGAGATGGGACAGGTGCAGTCCCGTGCCGCAGGCCACGTCGAGGAGGCTGTCGGCGGTGGGATGCCGTTGCCGGATCAGGACGGCGATGTCGTGGGCCTCCCGTCGGTAGTTCTTGCCGGCGGCGACCGTGTAGATGAGCTCGTAGGCCGATGCGAGGTCCTGGTCGTGGGCCACGTTCCTGGTTCTTTCGTCGGTACGGGATTGGGTCGGTTCGGGTGGTGTGGTCAGTTGCTGACGGGCAGGTCGGGCAGGTCGTGCCACAGGTCGCGGAGGCTCGGGTATGGCTTGTCGTTGAGCCGTTGGAGGGCGGCGATGACCTCTGGGCGGGCGTGGCTGCCGGCGGCGTAGGCGAGCATGCTGTCGCGGGTGGCGGGGCCAGTGGTGAACGCGGCCTGGATGTGGTTGGCCAGTTCGGTGCGGGTGACGGTCACCTGATGCTCCTGCGAGTCGTGGGGGCGATAGCGATGCGGGCTGGGTGTGGGCGTGCCCGGCCGTGCGGCGGTGTGGCCTGCGGTGGGCCGCGCCGGTCCGGACACGGTGTTCATGGTGTTATCGGATGGTCAGCCGGTGGTGCAGGGTGGCGAATTCGGACCACAGGGCGATCGGGAGTTTGTCGCCGAGGTGGGTGAACCATTCGGCGATCTGCTGGATCTCGTGCTGCCATTCCTCGACGTCGATGCGCAGTGCGGCGGCCAGGTCGTCGGCCATGATGTTCAGGCCGTTGGTGTCGATCGTCGCCGGGTGGGGCACGAGGCCGATCGGGGTGTCCAGGGCGTCGGCGGTGCCGTCGAGGCGTTCGATGATCCATTTGAGGACGCGGGAGTTCTCGCTGTAGCCGGGCCACAGGAATCTGCCGTCCGCGCCGCGGCGGAACCAGTTCACCTGGAAGATCTGTGGCAGCCGGGCCGGGGTGGTGGAGTGTTTGCCGGTCTCGGTCCAGTGCCGCAGGTAGTCGCCGGCGTGGTAGCCGATGAACGGCAGCATGGCCATCGGGTCGCGGCGCACGACGCCGACCTGACCGACCGCCGCGGCGGTGGTCTCCGAGGACAGGGTGGCGCCCATGAACACGCCGTGGTTCCAGTCCGGGGCCTGCGCCACGAGGGGGATGGTGGTCTTGCGGCGTCCGCCGAACAGGATCGCCGAGATGGGTACCCCGCGGGGGTCGTCGTATTCGGGGGCCAGGATCGGGCATTGCTTGATCGGGGTGCAGAACCGCGAGTTCGGGTGACTGGACGGGGTGCTGGATTCGGGGTCCAGTCCCGGCCGTGCCAGTCGGTGAGATGGGCTGGCGGTTCACCCATGCCTTCCCACCACACGTCGCCGTCGTCGGTGAGCGCGACGTTGGTGAAGATGGAGTTGCCTCGGGCCAGGGTGCGCATCGCGTTGGGGTTGGTGGCCCAGTCGGTGCCCGGGGCGACGCCGAAGAACCCGTACTCGGGGTTGGTGGCGTACAGCCGGCCGTCGTCGCCGAAGCGCATCCAGGCGATGTCATCGCCGAGCGTTTCGACCTTCCAGCCGGGGATTTTCGGCTCGAGCATGGCGAGGTTGGTTTTGCCGCACGCGGACGGGAACGCGGCCGCGACGTAGTGCACGACACCAGCGGGGTTGGTGAGTTTGAGGATGAGCATGTGCTCCGCCAGCCAGCCCTCATCGCGGGCCATCACCGACGCGATCCGCAGCGAATAGCACTTCTTGCCCAGCAGCGAGTTGCCGCCGTAGCCGGAGCCGTACGACCAGATCTCGCGGGTGTCGGGGAAGTGGGCGATGTACTTGGTGTCGTTGCACGGCCACAACACATCGTCTTGGTCAGGTGCCAAGGGCGCGCCGAGCGAATGCAGGGCGGGAACGAAGTCGGCGTCGGGACCCATCGCGTCCAGCACCGGGGTCCCGACCCGGGTCATGATGCGCATGCTGGCGGCGACACAGGCACTGTCGGTGATCTCGACACCGAACTTGGGATCCTCCCCGTCCAGCGGGCCCATGCAGAACGGGATGACATACATGGTGCGGCCGGCCATCGATCCCCGGTACAGCTCGGCCATGAGCCGTTTCATTTCGGGCGGGGCCTTCCAGTTGTTGGTCGGCCCCGCATCGGCCGCATCCGCCGAGCAGATGGACGTCTGTTCCTCGACCCGGGCCACGTCGGAGGGGTCGGTGCGGGCCCAGAACGAGTTCGGCTTCCGCTGCTCGTTGAGGGCGACGAGGGTGCCCGCCTCGACGAGCAGTGTGGTGAAGGCCTGCCATTCCTCGTCGGAGCCGTCGCACCAGTGCACCCAGCCGGGTGTGGTCAAGGCGGTCACCTCGGCCACCCAGGCGACCAGACGCGGGTGGGTGGTGGGAGCCGAGCCGGGCACCGTTGCCGCGTCAGTCATCGTCGACACCGTTCTCGTGGTGGCGCTGTCCGTGCTGGCGCATGTTGCGCCGCGGCGTGCCCGGCCGCCTGGCGCCGAGCTCGGAGCGTCGGTTCCAAGCCGCGTGCTGGTTGTGCCGGCCCGGGTGTTGCGCCCGGCGCGTTGCGATGGTGAGCCGGAACAGCCGATGCGCCATCGAAAGCGCGAGCGCGATCAGCGCCGCCCGGTCGCCGCGCTGGTAGAGGCGGACGGCGCTGCCGGCGGCGGCGACGAGCATCGGCCCGTCGTGGTCCCACATCGGCGCGGAGCGGTGGATGCGGACCGCGACCCCGCCCAGACGCGGATTGACCTGCGCCCAGCCGTCGGTGCCGCTGCCGTCGTACAGGACCGGCAACAGCCCGACGGTGATGGCACGGTAGGCGTCCCACGCCGCCTGCCGCCCGGCCGGTCCGGTCGTGCCGTTCACTGGTTTCCCCGGGTGATCCGGGCCGTTCGACCCACAAGTCCGTGCCGCCGCGGTGGTGGCACGACGACGCCCGTATGGTGCAGCCGCTGGCGGGCGGCGGTGTGCGCCTCGCCGGTGTGCGCGAACAGGCGCCCCCGCCCGCGGAGCCGATCCGGCGCGGCCAACGCCTCCAGCGCATCGGTGTGCCGGTCGGGGACAGGCAACGCCACCACGACCGTCAGCCCGGCCATCGGGTCACGGCGCGGCGCCCGGCGTACCGTCGCGACATCTGCCCGGCCCGGCGGCAGCGCCGCACGCCGACTCCCGCCGGCGCCGGCGGCACCGCGACTGGCGGCGATGATGCTCACGCGGGCACCGTCACAGCCGCGTCGGCTCCGTCGGCGCCGGCTTCGTCGCGCAGCGCGTCGAGCAGCTCGCTCTGGCTGGCCAGCAGCCGGGTCAGGAACGAGCGGGCCGCCTGCATCAGATCCGCGACATCCGGCCCGGCCAGGACGTACCGGCCGTCGGGCAGTTTGTTGACGATCCCGGCCCGGCGCAGCACCGCCAGCTGCTGGGACATGCTCGTCGCCTCGATATCCACCTGGGCGAGCAGGTCCCGCACCGCGAGCGGTCCGTCCCCGAGCAGTTCCAGGACCCGGATCCGCACCGGATGCCCGAGCGTGCGGAAAAACTCCGCCTTGCGCTGATACAGCGGAACCGGCACCAGTCCACACCCCTACCAAGACGCCTTCTACGTTCTGGCCAATTGAACACCTTTGCAACTGCGCAGCACTACAGCAGGCTGCACGGTGTGAAACATCCCACGGCGGTCGCGTCAGCCCGCCCCTATTGCTGGAGGTCCTAGAGATCGTTGCCGGCGTAGGAGAGGTTGAAGCTTTTGTTGGCGAGGGGGAAGTCGGGCACGATGGTGCCGGCGAGCGCGACGGGGAGGGCGGGCCAGTTGAAGAACGACGGGTCGACGACCTTGACCCGGGTCAGGCGCTGGTCGGGGCCGATTTCGACGCGGTGCACGATGGTGCCACGCCAGCCCTCCACGATGCCCACGCCGGACGCTCCGGGGCCGGCCGGGAGCGTGGGATCGACGGTGGACCGGCCATCGATGGTGCCGGGTGTGACGGTGCGGATCAGGGTGTCGAGCACGGCGAGGGAGGCGTCGATTTCGGTGGCGCGTTGCTGAAACCGGGCGAGGACGTCGCCGGCGGTGTGGGTGGGGACGGTCAGCAGGTCGCCGAGTTGCATGCCGTCGTCGGTGAGGATGCCGGTGGGGTGGTCGCGGCGGGCGTCGATGTCCTGGCCGCTGGCGCGGGCGACGTAGCCGAGGGTGCCGAGGTCGCCGGCCTGTTGGGTGGTGAGGACCGCGGTGCCGGTGAAGCGTTCGGCGACCAGGCTGTTGTCGAGGGCGAGGTGGACGATGTCGCGGATGTCGGCGCCGATGGCGGCGAGGTGTGCCGGGTCGGGGACCTGGCGGAGGGTGGCGCCGCCGGGCAGGATGCCGCCGCGGAGCAGTCGGTGCCCGGTGGTGTCCTTGTTGAGGCGCAGCAGGGCTTCTTTGATGCGCAGGGCGTGGGTGTTGAGGATGCTGTGGCCGACGTCGTTGCACAGGGCGCCGATGTCACTGATGTGGTTGTAGAGGCGTTCCAGTTCCAGCAGGATGGCCCGGATCCGCCGCGCCTCGACGGGGACCTGGACGTGCAGGGCATCCTCGAGTGCCAGGCAGTAGGCCAGGGCGTGGCCGACGGCCGTGTCGCCGGAGATGCGTTCCGCCAGCGGCAGGCCACCGTGGGCAGTGCGGTCCTGGAAGAGGTGCTCGATGCCTTTGTGGACGTACCAGAGGCGGGCCTTGAGTTTGAGGATGGTTTCCCCGACGACGGAGAACCGGAAGTGGCCGGGTTCGATCAGGCCAGCGTGGACCGGTCCGACCGGGATTTCATACACGCCGGGGCCTTGCACGGTGAGGAACGGGAATGGCTCGTCGGTGTCGCCGAATGGCGGTGGCGGGCCGGCGTCGTGGCGCATCGGGTACCAGCCGGAGGGCCAGTGCCGGTGCCGGACCAGTCGGCGGGGCAGGGGGTGGTCGAGGGGTTGGATGCCGTACAGGTCGTGCATTTCGCGTTCGAAGCGGCCGGCGGGGAACGACAGCCCGGCCAGGGTCGGCACTGCCGGGTCGCTGCGGTCGATGGGCAGGTGCAGTTCCACCCGCCGGTCGGGGTCGGCGGCGGTGTAGAGGTACACAGCGCGCAGCGTGTCGCGGTCCGGCCCGTGGTCGTCGTGCGCGGCGACCAGAGCCAGCCGGAAGCCGCGGCGTTGCAGGACGTCGGCGTGGTCGGCCAGGGTGGCCGCGGTGGTGGGGATGGCGACGCGGTGGTGGCCGACGGGTTGGCCGCTGGGCAGCGGTGGTGGGCTGGTGGCCGCGGTGTTGTCGGTCATGATGCTGCCACGATGCTGGCCGCGGTGTGCAGCAGGTCGGCGAAGGGGCCCAGGGTGATGCCGAGGGCGGCCACCCCGAGGAGTCCGGCGATCAGCGGCATTGCGCCGGTGAGGGTGAACGCGGCCGGTGGGTCGCTCGCCTCCGCGGCGATCGTCTCCGGGACGGGTGGGGGGCCAAGCAGCATCCGCCCGGTGTGGGCGGCGATGGCGGCGAACGCGACCACCACTAGGGCGAACGCGGCGGCGGTAGCCCAGATCAGTCCGCCGCTGGCGCCGGCGCGGGCGATGCCCAGTTCGCTGGCGAACAGCGCGGCGGGTGGGAAGCCGAGCAGGGCGAGGACGGCGAGGCCGAACAGCCCGGCGAGCAGCGGCATGCGGGCGGCCAGGGCGCGGACGTCGACGATCTGGCTGCTGGTGTGGCGGTGCAGGATGTGCCCGGAGCCCAGGAACGCGACGGTTTTGGCCAGGCCGTGCCCGGCCATGTGCAGCAGCAGCGCGGCGACGGCGAGTTGGGTGCCGATGGCGGCGGCCAGGGCGATCAGGCCCATGTGTTCCATGGAGGAGTAGGCCAGCATCCGTTTGTAGTCGCGTTGCCCGATCAGCAGCACCGCGGCCAGGGCGAGCGTGGCCAGCGCCATGATCAGCAACAGGGTGCGGAGGTAGCCGGTGCCGAGGGCGGGGTCGGCGATGGCTTTGACCCGTAGGACGGCATAGAGGGCGACCGGGAGCAGGACTCCGGACATCAGGGCCGAGACCGGGGCGGGGGCTTGGGAGTGGGCGTCGGGCAGCCAAGCGTGCAGTGGGATGAGGCCGGCCTTGGCGCCGAACCCGATGACGGCCAAGCCGATCGCGATGCGGGTGACCGCCGGGTCCAGTTTGTGGGCGTGTCCGGTCAGCGTGGCCCAGTCCAGGGCCTGTTCGCTGTCGAGGCCGGTGTGCCGGGCGGCGTAGTAGAGCAGGACCAGGCCGAGGAAGGCGATGGCGATGGCGGCGCTGCAGATGACGACGTATTTCCAGGCGGCCTCCAGCGCGGTGCGGCTGCGGTGGTGTCCGACCAGAAACGCGGTGACGATCGTGGTTGCTTCGATGGCGACCCAGAGGATGCCGAGATTGCCGCCCAGCACGGCGATGGCCATCGCCGCGATGAACAGGTGCAGCAGGATGCCGTACCAGCGGGCCCGGCTCGTGCTGGTGTGCTCGGCGGTGAGGTAGGCCGGGGACGCCCAGCAGGCCAGCAGGGCCACCGCGGCGACCCCGAGCAGCATCCACGCGGACAGGGCGTCGGCGCGCAGCAGGCCGCCAGCGGTGTGCACCGGGCCGCGGTGCGTGACCGTAGCGGCCAGGGTCACCGCGTCGAGGGCCAACAGCGCCGTGGTCGCGACGCCCGCCCAGGCGGTGGTGCGGCCACGCCAGCCCGCGGCGGCGTACACGAGGGCGGCGGTCAGCGGTAACCCGATCGGGGCGAGCAGCAGCAAGATGGTCATCAGTCGTGCAACTCCCGCAGTTCGTCCAGGTCGCTGCTACCGAAGGCGGTGCGCAGCCGGGTGCTCAGCACCTGCAGCACAAGGACCACCAGCAGCAGGTCGAAGGAGACGCCGAGCTCCACGATCAGCGGCACGCCGGCGGCGGCCAGGAACGCGGTGGCGGTGATCCCGTTGTCCAGCAACAGAAACCCGACCAACTGGGACAGCGCGCGGCGGCGGGTGACCAGGGTGAAGAACCCGATCAGCACGACGGCCACCGCGGCGGGCAGGATCGCGGTGGCCGGGGAGGGCGCCAGCGCGACGAGGGGCCGGGTGACCGCGTACGCGAGGAGGGTCAGCGCGCCGGCGGCCAGCAGCGATGTGGCCACGTTGACCACCGGCCGGGTCTCGCGAGCCTCACCCGGCGAGTCGCCCAGTGCCCGCCGGGCGAGCCAGGGCAGTACCCCGGCCCGCAGCACACCCAGCCCTCCGGCGACCAGGATCAACTCCAGGCTGTGCTGGTGGATGCCGAGGATCGCGACGATGGCCGCCAGCGCGGCGCCCTGCAGCCCGAACAGCCGGATCATCGAGGAGACCTGCTGGCGCCACAGCACGCCGATCGCGGTGAGCAGGAACAGCCCGGCGGCCAGGTCCAGGAACAGCGGATATCGGATGTCGCTCACGTCAGGCTGCTCATCCTTTCAGGTGTGTACGTTCAGGCGAGGGTTGCTGTCAGGCGAGGAAGAAGGAGGAGGCGACGGCGAGCAGGGCGAGGACGAACGAGCCGGCGAGCAGCTCCGGCACCCGGAACAGGCGCAACTTGGCGATGAACACCTCGACCGCACCGAGCCCGGCCCCCAACACCGCCACCTTGACCAGGAAGATCAGCCCGGCGAGGGGCAGCGCGGCGAGGCCGGCACCAGCGATGCCCCACGGCGCGAAGAGGCTGGCGAGCAGGCCGAGCAGGACGGTCAGGCGCATCGAGGACGCCCATTCGATCAACGCCAGGTCGGTGCCGGCGTACTCCAGCACCATCGCCTCGTGGATCATGGTGAGTTCCAGGTGGGTGGCCGGGTTGTCGACCGGCAGCCGCCCGGTCTCGGCCACCACCACGATCGCGAGGGCGGCCGCGGCCAGGAGGCTGGCCGGGGAGACGACCTGCAGCGGGTGGTGCAGGGTGGCGGTGACGATCGCGGCCAGGTTGGTGGAGCCGACCCGGGCGGACAGCGCGAGGACCGCGACGAGGATGGTCGGTTCGACCAGCGCCAGGATGGTGATCTCCCGGCTGGCGCCCATCCCGCCGAACGCGGTGCCGGTGTCGAGGGCGGCGAGGGCGAGGACGACGGTGCCCAGTGCGAGCAGCCCGACGACGGCGAACAGGTCGGCGGCCGGGTCCAGTGGCAGGGCGGTGCTCAGCAGCGGGACCACCGCGGCCAGGACCAGCGTGGTGCCCATCAGCAGCAGTGGGGCCAGCCGGAACGCCCAGCCGGTCCCGGCCGGCGTGGCCGGCTGGCGGCGCAGCAGCTTGCGCAGGTCCCGCCACGGCTGGGCGACGCCGGCGCCGGCGCGGCCTTCGAGGCGGGCCCGGACCTGGCGCATCACCCCGACCAGCAGCGGCGCCCCGGCCGCCACGACGACGACCTGCGCCGCGGTAGCGGCCAGCGCGGCGAATGGGGCGGAGCCGCTCATCGGATCACCGCCAGGACCAGCAGCAGGCCGGTGACGCCGAAGAACCCGTAGCCGAGGTAGCGGTGCACGCTGCCGTTGGCCAGCACCGGCCCCAACCGGCCCAGCCGGCTGGCGGCCGTGAGCAGCGGGGTGTAGAGGGCGTGTTCCACCCGGTCGGGGACCCGCGTCTGGTAGGCGACCCGGGTGAGCACGTACGCGGATTCGGCGTGCGGGGTGATGTCGACGTCGGTCTGCGGGGCAAGGACGTCGTCGAAGACCCGCTGCAACGGTTCGGCGAACGCGGTGGCGGTGTATTGCATCCGTGCCGTGGGTGGGCCGGCGCCGCAGTCCCACAACGCCGCCGCCCGGCGCCGGCTGACCCGTGCCGTAGCCAGCCGCACGAGGACGGCCGTGGCGGCCACGGCGACCGTCAGGGTGAGCGCGATCAGCAGCGGGGACATGGTGCTGGCGATCCCGGCCAGCTGCAGGCTCACTCCACCGCTCATCGCCGCGGCGGGGGCGTGGATGGCCGCGCCGACCGCTCGGGACAGCTCCGGCCCCAGCGCGGCCGGGGCCAGGGCCACGCCGATGCAGGCTGCGCCGAGGACCCCCATCGCGGCGAGCATGACCGGCGGCGACTCGGTCGCCGCGGCCGCCGGGTCGCTGCGGGGGCGGGCGAAGAACCCCACGCCCAGCGCCTTCACGAACGTGGCGACCGCCAGCCCCGCGGTCAGCGCCACCACGGCTACGGCAAGGGGCATCGCGACCGCGGTCACCACCCCGCCGGCCGGCAGCGCTTGCACCAGGGACTGCAGCAGCAGCCACTCGGAGACGAACCCGTTGCCCGGTGGCAGTGCCGACGCCCCGAGTGCACCGACCGCGAACAGGGCGGTCGTGAAGGGCATGCGAGAGCGCAGCCCGCCCAGCGCGTCCAGGTCGCGGCTGCCGGTGGCGCGCAGCACCGAGCCCGCGGCGGTGAACAGCAGCGCCTTGAACCCGGCGTGGTTGAGCACGTGCAGCAGCGCCGCCGCCACGGCCAGCGCTGCGAGGGTGGCCGCGCCGGCGGCGCGGAAGATGCCGGCCGCGCCCAGGCCGAGGAAGACCAGGCCCATGTTCTCCACCGTCGAATAGGCGAGGAGGCGTTTGAGGTCGGTCGCGACGGCGGCCTGCAGGATGCCGTACAGCGCGGAGACCGCGCCCACCGCGAGGACCAGCAGCCACCACCAGCGGGCGCCGCCGCTCAGCAGGTCGAACCCGACCCGGATCACCCCGTACACGCCGAGGTTGACCATCGCCGCGGACAGCATCGCGGAGGTCGGTGAAGGGGCTTCGGCGTGCGCCCGCGGTAGCCACACGTGCAGCGGCACCAGGCCCGCCTTCGACCCGAACCCCACGAACACCAGCACGAACACCACACCGCGCAGCGTCGGGGACAGATGGGCGGCGCGCAGGTCGGCGAACCCGTCGCCGCCGGCGTGGGCGGCGTAGAACACCAGCCCGAGCAGGATCGCCACGAACCCCAGGTGGGTCAGCACGGCGTACCACCGGCCGGCCTCGGCCACCGCCGGGCGGGCCCGGTGCTCGGCCAGGACCAGCACCAGCGACGTGGCCGCCATCAGCTCCCACAACACCAGGAACGTCGACACGCTCGCCGCCGCCGGCACCAGCAGCAGCACGGCGGCGAACACCGGCAGCGCCGCCTGCACCCCACGCCCGCTCGGGCCATGGCCGCAGCCCGCATAACCGATCCCGTACAGTGCAGCCACGGCGATGACCCCGCCAGTCACGGCGACGAACCAACCGCCCAACGGGTCGAGCGCGATCTGCACTCCGGCGAGGGGGAGCAGGCCGGGCAGCCGGGCTTCGAACGTCAGGCCGCGCAGCGCGGCCACGCCCGCGAGCAGGCCGGCGACCCCGACCCCCGCCGTGGCGGCGCCGACCAGCCCAGGACGGGCCCGGCGCGGGGACACGACCGCGGCGAGGACCCCGAGCCCGGCCAGCCCGCACACCCCGGCCAGGGCCCACCCGATCACGTTCACCGGCCGGTCAACCCGCGCAGCGCGGCGACGATCGCCTCCGGCTCGGGCGGGCACCCCGGTACCTGCGCATCGACCGGGACCACGTCCCCGACCGGGCCGTGCACCCCGTACCCGCCGGCGAACTCGCCGGCGTCGATCGCACAGTCGCCGACCGCCACCACGATCCGCGGCTCGGACACCGCCTCGAACGTGCGCCGCAACGGCACCGCCATGTTGCGGGTCACCGGCCCGGTCACCAGCAGCGCATCGGCGTGCCGCGGCGAGGCGACGAGGCGGGCACCGTAGCGCTCGGCGTCATACACCGGGCCGAACACCGACCCGATCTCGATCTCGCAGCCGTTGCACGACCCGGCGTCCACGTGCCGCAGCTGCACCGATCCGTGCAGTGCGGCGGCCTTCGGGCAGGACAGCCCGCCCGGGCGTGGCGGGACGGGCTCGGCCACCCGCCCGGTCCGGCGGATCTTTCGGAACAGGTCGAACACGGCCACGGTGTCATACTCCACGGATCGAGCCAGCAGGATTTCCGGATACACACTGACCGGGGCGCGGTCACCCGACACGGGGGAAGGCAGGGTGACCGCGCGCCGGCCGCACCGTGGACGGACTACGGCGGCGGTGCGGAACCCGGCGCCGAGGCTGCCGCTTGCAGGTCAGCGAGCAGCTCGGCCTGCCCGGCGAGCACCTCGGTGAGGATGCGCCGCGCCACCGCCAGCAGTTCGGCGACCTGCGGGCTGGTCAGCGAGTAGTAGACCGTGGAGCCGTCCTTGCGGAAGGTGACCAGACCCGCCCGGCGCAGCACCGCCAACTGCTGCGACAGGCTGCTCGCCTCGATGCCCACCTCGGGCAGCATCTCCCCAACCGCGTAATCGCGCTGGGACAGCAACTCCAGCACCCGGATGCGAGCCGGGTGCCCGAGCGTCTTGAAGAACTCCGCCTTCGCCTGGTACAGCGGCCGACTCATCCACCTACCCCCTTGCCCGGCGTACCATCACAGTGTCCATCAGTTGCAAACTTTAACAACTGCTCAGGTCGTGTCCGCGGCGGGGGCACCGGCCGCGCAGTCCGATCTTGGGACAACGGCGGAGGTCGTCGTGGGCCGATCAGTACTCCTGCGGATCTACGCCAAGGACCCGCAACGCGCCGCGACGTTCTACACCACGGTCTTCGGATGGGCGCTGCTCACCGACGACGACCGGCGCTGCTGGGTCATCACCCCCGGCGACGACCCGCGGCTGGGCGCCGCAGCCGAGCACGACGGGATCGCCATCCCCACCGTCCACGTCGAAGACCTCGACGCCACCACCCGCACCGCCATCGCCGCCGGCGGGGAGGTCCTGCTCGCCCGCATGCCGCTCACCGGCGCGGGCTGGCTGGTCTGCCTCGCCGACACCGAAGGAAACCTCATCGGGGTCATGCACGACGACCCGGACGCGCGGTGGCCGGACGCGCCCGACCCGCACCGTCCGGTGGGACCCGACCAACCGAGCTGAACCGGCGCCTGTCAGCCGTCACGCAACGGCGGCTGCCGGCAGCCGGGCCAACAGCTCACCGCCTCACCGTGCCGGCGACCCGGCGGCCCGGGCCGTCAACGGCGACCATCTGACGGCGGCACCCGACGCGGCGTGGCAGGCGGCGATCGCCCGGTCAACCCGCACTGCCACTGCTGTGGCGTGGGTCACAACCGCCCGGGCGCGGATGACATGGTCAATTGCAGAGGTCTTCAATTGCAGGTAACTGCTCCGGATGGTTGGAGGGCACGTGTCGGTCCCGCCGAACCGGACCAAGGCGGAGTTCCTCCGCACGCTGGTACGTCACGTGCGAATCCGCATTCGGGTGCTGGAACTGCTCGGCGACGGGCCCCTCGCGGTGCCGGGCCTCCGCGCCGAGGTCGGTGTCCAGGCATCCAGCCTGCCGCAGCAACTCGCGGTGCTGCGCCGCGCGGGCATCGTGACCTCGACCTGCGAGGGTGGTGCCGTCCGCTACACCCTCGCCGGACCGGACGTGGCAGACCTGATCAACACCACGCTGGGTGTGCTCGCCCAGGTCCTCGCCGGCAGGGCCGAGCGGTTGGACGCCGTGCGCGACGACCCGGGCCGCCGCCGACCGGCACGCCGGGGCGCTCGCGCAACGAGCCAGGCCCGCGCCCGGGCGCAGCTGCGCCGCACGGGCAGCGAGCCCGCGCCGCCGGTGGCGCCTGCCCACGATCCACGCAGCGCACCATCGGTCCGGGGAGGTCGACCAACACGGTGGCACCGGCGCAGCGTGCGGCGTGGGACGCCTACCTCACACTGACCCTCGGCCTGCTGCCCGCCCTGCTCGACGATCGGCTCGACAGCACCGTCAACACCCAGTTGGGCGGCGTGACGACCCGGGTCATGCAGTACGCCCCCTTGTGGGGTGAGCACGGCCCGATCCTCGTCGCCGCCGTCAAGTCCGCCGTCCGCCTCTACCGCGCCGGGGAACGCGGCGACCTGATCGCCCTGCTGCGGGCCACGGCCGATCGGCTGTACCTGCTCTCGGCCAGCCGGACACCGCCACGCCGCGACGGCCGCGACCCGACCACGCCGTAGCCCGCACGACGAGGACCGGCCACCCGCATCGCACCGCTGCAGGAACGTCCACACCGGGAAAGGCACCGACCATGAGTGACACGGCACAGACGCCGCCGCCGATCGCACCGACCAGCCACCGGCGGCTGCTGGCCTGGGTCCGCGAGGTCGCCGAGCTGACCACCCCCGCCCGGGTGGTGTGGTGCGACGGCTCCGACCAGGAGTGGCAGCGACTGACCGGCGAACTCGTCGACGCCGGCACCCTGGTCGCGCTGAACCCGGCGATCAAACCCAATTCGTTCTGGGCCCGCACCGACCCCGCCGACGTGGCCCGGGTCGAGGAGCGGACCTTCATCTGCTCGGTCGACGAGGCAAACGCCGGACCCACCAACAACTGGATCGCGCCCGCCGCGATGAAGGGAATGCTGACGGAGCTGTACGAGGGCTGCATGGCCGGGCGCACCATGTATGTCATCCCGTTCTGCATGGGCCCGCTGGACGCCGAAGACCCCAAGTTCGGCGTGCAGCTCACCGACAGCGCCTACGTCGCGGCGAGCATGCGGATCATGACCCGGATGGGCTGGCCGGTGCTCGACCTGATGGATGTGATGGGCGAGGACGCCGACTTCGTGCCGTGCCTGCACTCCGTCGGCGCACCGCTCAAACCCGGCCAGACCGACGTGCCGTGGCCTTGCAACGACACCAAGTACATCGCCCACTTCCCCGACACCCGCGAGATCTGGTCCTACGGCTCCGGATACGGCGGCAACGCCCTGCTGGGCAAGGAATGCTATTCGCTGCGGATCGCCTCCGTGATGGCCCGGGACGAGGGCTGGCTCGCCGAACACATGCTCATCCTCAAACTCACCAACCCGCAGGGCCGGGTCCACTACCTCGCGGCGGCGTTCCCGTCGGCCTGCGGCAAGACGAACCTGGCCATGCTGGAGCCCACCGTCCCCGGGTGGAAGGTCGAGACCCTCGGCGACGACATCGCCTGGCTGCGCTTCGGTGACGACGGCCGCCTCTACGCCATCAACCCCGAATACGGGTTCTTCGGCGTCGCACCCGGCACCGACTGGAGCACCAACCCCAACGCCATGCGCACCCTGGCCCGCGGCAACTCCATCTTCACCAACGTTGCGCTCACCGACGACGGCGACGTGTGGTGGGAAGGCATGGGCACCCCGCCGGCGCACCTGACCGACTGGCACGGCAACGACTGGACCCCGCAGACACCCACCCCCGCCGCGCACCCCAACAGCCGCTTCTGCACCCCGATCAAGCAATGCCCCATCCTCGCCCCCGAATACGACGACCCCCGCGGCGTCCCCATCTCCGCGATCCTGTTCGGCGGACGCCGCAACACCACCATCCCCCTCGTCACGCAGGCCCGCGACTGGAACCACGGCGTGTTCATCGGCGCCACCCTGTCCTCGGAGACCACCGCCGCGGCGGTCGGTCAGGTCGGCGTCGTGCGCCGCGACCCGATGGCCATGCTGCCCTTCATCGGCTACCACGCCGCCGACTACCTCCGGCACTGGACCGAGATCGGCAAACACAGCCCCGGCGACCCCGCCAACCTCCCGGCCATCTTCCAGGTCAACTGGTTCCGCCGCGGCGCCGACGGCCGCTACCTCTGGCCCGGCTACGGCGAGAACACCCGCATCCTCAAATGGATCACCGAACGGCTCGACGGCACCGCTACCGCCCTCGACACCCCCATCGGGTACATCCCCACCCCGACCGCGATCGACGCCCGCGGCCTCAACATCCCCCGCACCGACCTCGAAGCCGCATTCGCTGTCCACGTCCACGAATGGACCGCCGAGATCCCCCAGATCGCCGGATGGTTCACCACCTTCGGCGACAGACTCCCCGCCCAACTCTGGACCGAACTCAACGCCCTCAAAACCCGTCTCCTCATCCGGTAACCCTCAGATATCGATAACCCCCATAGACCGACGTGGCCCGCCGGCTCCATCTCTCGTCCGGTGGGCCACGTCGCCACACTGAAGCCAGCAACGCCACCGTCGCACGCTTCAACCCACCGTGAAAACAGGCAGTGACCGTGCAGGCGATCATTTGCCGACCGCGTGCACAGCTATGCCAGCTCACGCTGTCGCTGCGGTGGAAGGCGACGCCGGTGATGAGCTGCCGCGATTGTCAGAGGATCCGCGCAGCCGGAGAACCAGGGCATGCGCAGAACCTCCATCCACGAGAAAATGGAGATCAGGACTATGGCCGCACACTTTCCGATCAACCACCGCCTCCGGCCTCTCTACCGGCTGCTGTCCGGGGTGGCGGGCCTCTACATGCTGGTCTTCGGTGTGGTCGGCTTCGTTCAGACCTCCGGCGTGCCGTTCTTCACCCGGGACGAGGCCGAGTGGGTGCTCGGCCTACGGTCCAACCCGGCGTTCTCGCTGCTGTCGCTGGTCGCCGGTATCGTGGTGCTCGGCGCGAACCTCGTCGGGCGCAACCTCGCGCACCTCGTCAACCAGCTCGCCGGCATTGCCCTGACGACCGTCGGACTGGCGGCGTTGGCGGTGCTGCAGACCGAAGCGAACATCCTGGCGTTCTCGATGGTCAACGTGATCGTCACGTTCATCCTGGCCGGCATCACTGGCACAGCCAGTCTCTACGACCGGGTGGGCACCGCGGCCGCTGCTGCGGCCGAGGAGGACTTCCGCCATGGCCCGCACACGGCTGACACCCCGACGGTCTGACGGGCGCTGTTGCATCTGCCGATCGGAGGGCGCGTTGAAGCGAGTGCCGGCCCGGTCTTCAGATGGCAGCGGCGAGTTCGGTGAACGCCGCGGCGACGCGGAGTCCGCGCAGGGCGTCGATGCCGAGTTCGTAGTGGCCGCGGCGGAGGTTCTGGATCAAGGCGTGTCCGGCGATGATCGTCTGCGCGGTCCGGTCGGTCTGTAGCCCGCGCATCGGTCTGAGCCACTGCTTGAGCTGGCTGTGGTCGGCTTCTACCCGGTTGTTGGCATGGCGTTCGACGTGATGCCGGGCCCACGGCACCAGCTCATCGAGGACGGCCGGGTACACCGGCGCCGCGTCAGTGACGACCTCGGTGGGTCGCACCTTCAACATGGCCAATGCCCGGCGGAAGAACCGCCGTGCCGCCGCGGCGTCGCGGCGGGCGGAGACGAGCACGTCGATGACCTGCCCGTCCTGGTCCACGGCGCGGTACACGTAGCGTCAGACACCATTGACCTTGACGTACGTTTCATCGACATACCATCTGTCGCCAGGTGCATGCCGGCAGAACCGGGCCGCGTCGGCCAGCAGCGGCGTGAACCGCTGCACCCACCGGAAGATCGTGACCTGGTCGGTCTCGACGCCACGTTCGAGGAGGAGTTCTTCGACGTCGCGGTAGGAGCGGTTGTAGCGCAGGTAGAGCCGGACGGCGACCATGATGACGTCGGGCGAGAACCGGAACCCGGCGAACGCCGACCGCGGTGGGAAGGATGGACGCCGACTGGTCGGGAGCTTCACCGTTCAAGCCTGCCTGACTAGGGCAACGCTCAATGCAACGGACCCTCCCGCTCCCACCCGCGGTAGCCCGAGCGATCGAACGCGCCGTCGGCGACAGGGTCGACGGACCGATCCTGCGCAACGTGCTTGGCGGGCGGATGGACCGTCACGCTGCCTCACGGCGGCTCAGGCACCCGGCCATAGCCGCCGGCGTACGGATGCCTCGGATGCACCCGCACATGCTCCGCCATACGTTCGTCACGACCATGCTTGATGCCGGCGTCAGCCTCCGCGACGTCCAGATCGCCGCCCGCCACGCCGACCCGCGCACAACGATGCGCTACGACCGGGCCCGCAACAACCTCGACCGCCATCCCCAACTACATCCTCGTCGCCTACATGGCGTCCGGAACCTGACCCTGCGGTTCGCGACCATGCCGAGAAGTGGATACCCGATCAGACCCTCAAATCTAATGAATTCTTGGCGCAGAGCTAGGTCAGCACGTCCCGTTCCCGGTCGCCGCCTGTCCACGCCGGTTCCACCCGGCGGAGGTGCTCGGCGGTGAGGAAGGCGTGGCGCAGGTCGGCGGGCAGTCCCTCATACGGGGAGACCTGTGAGGCGTGTGCGGCGATTGCCCGCTCCCGCGCGGCCAAGTGCGCCCGGGTGTCCACGACGGTGGTGATGAACTCCTCCGGGGTGCCGGGCACGTCGGCCTCGACGTACGGCGAGGCGGGGTTCTCCCGCGCGACGTGCTCGAGCCAGCGCCGCATCAGCGCCTGTGGCAGGCAGTGGAGGTAGATCTTGCCCACCCGCCATCCGGCCGAACCGGCGGCGGCTAGCGTGGCGTCGCGGATGCGGGCGTGGTCGCGGTGCCCGTCGCTGGCGTCGAGGGTGACGAGCACGTGCGGGCGGAAGTCCTCGATGTGCTCGCGGACCCGTTCGGCGACCTCGCCGAGCGGCGCACCGGCCAGGGTGCGGGGCCCGGCGGTGCCGGCCAGGCCGGAGTCGGCGAAACCCAGCAGGTCCACCCGCGACACGCCCAGCAGGGCGGCCGCGGTGCGCAACTCTCGCTCCCGGACGGCCGGCAGCTGCGCCATGGTGACGCCGCTGCCGGGTGCCGGCTCGCCGGCCTCGCCGCGCGTGGCGCAGCACACCGCGGCGGTCGCGCCGGCGGCCGCCGCGTGCAGCAGCAGTGATCCGCAGCCGAAGGTCTCGTCGTCCGGGTGGGCCACCACGACCATCAGCCGCGGCGGCTCGCCCTCGTCGGTTATCCCAGGGTGCACAAGAACTCCTCGACGGCCGCGGCAAGCTCCTGCGGGACCTCGAACATCGGGAAGTGGCTACGGGCCTTGAGGCAGTGCACCCGGAACCAGGGGTGGTCGGCGGCGTACCCGCGCTGCGCGGCCAGCACGGCATCGTCGCCCGGCTGCGCGTACAGATGCAGCGTCGGGCAGGGCGTGTCGAGCCGCTCCAGCGCGGCCAGGGGCGTGCCCTGCGCGGCGAACGCGGCGGCGATCTCCCGGCCGGCCCGGCGCCAGTGCCGGAAGCCGTACCCGGCCATGCCCTCGACGTAGTGATGCAGAGCATCGACGTCGATGCCGCTGGTCCACATGGCGAACAGCTCGGAGCGGACCTCCTGCCACGCCTCCGGCCGCTGCAGGCCCGCGAGCGCGTCGAGGAAGCCCGGCGGCGGGCCGAGCACCATCCAGTCGAGCAGGACGATGCCGGGCACCCGCTGCGCGCCGAGGCGGCGGCGCAGCTCGATCGCCGCCCAGCCGGCGTGGGACAGCCCGACGGGTACGACCCGCTCGACGCCGGCCTGCCCGAGCAGGTCGATTGCGTCCTGGACGACCTCGGCGGTGCCGAAGTCCGCCTCCGTGCGCCCGGACCCGCCGTGGTCGCGCAGGTCCATGGCGATCGCCCGGCGGTGCCTGGCTGTGAGCGGCAGCAGCGGGTCGAACACGGTGCGGTCGCCGCACCAGCCGGGCAGGAACAGCAGCGCCGGGTCACCGGTGCCGAGGTCGTCGCAGGCGATGGGGGCCGGGGTAGTGACGGTCATCGTGACTCCTCTCGAATACTGCCCTGTGCAGTATCCCTGGCTCGAGTAGACGCTGCCCTGGGCAGTATGTCAACGTAACTGTCATGACGGTGACCGGAGCCAGGACGACGACCTCGTACGCGCTGCTCGGACTGCTCGCGGTGCGCGACTGGACCACCTATGAGCTGGCCAAGCAGGTCAAGCGCAGCCTCAACTGGTTCTGGCCGCGCGCGGAGCGCAAGCTGTACGACGAGCCGAAGCGGCTGGTCGAGCAGGGACTGGCGACCTCCGTCCGGGAGCTGACGGGCCGGCGGGGCCGGACCGTCTACCGCATCACCGAGCAGGGGCGGGCAGCCCTGCGGGACTGGCTGAGCGAGCCGCCCGAGCCGCGCAGCATCGAGTTCGAGGGCATGGTGAAGGTGTTCTTCGCCGACGCGGGGACGCCCGAGCAGCTGCTCGCCACGATCGAGCAGATCGAGGCAGAGGCGGCCGGGCGTATCGCGGCGCTGGCGGAGATGGCCGCGACGCGCCCGGTGCCGTTCCCGCAGCGGGCGCACCTGAGCGCCATCGGGCTGCGGCTGCAATACGAGCAGGAGGCGGCGGTGCTGCGCTGGGCGCGCTGGGCGCGCAAGCAGATCGTGCAGTGGGACGGCACCGCCGATCCCGGCGACTGGAGCCCGATCCGCGCGCTCGACGAACTCGCCGCGGCCAAGCGGCCGTGATCGGCTACATGGGGCACCGATCGCGGCGGGCGCAATGTCGACTCGGACGATCGCGGCCCGGCCGTGCTACAACTACGGCCAGCCTCAACTCGCACGCTCGTAGAGTCGGTTCAGGCATCGTGACGTGCGGTTTTGCGCGAGCCCCGGTCGGCGGCGGCAGCAACGATCCGAGGCCATGAGCGCGTCCTTGATCCTCTGAGCAGAGGTACAAGCTCCTTGTTCACCGCATCGCTCGCATGCCCCTGGAGATCAGCCAATGCTGATCTCGGATACCGTCGACACTGTCTCGCTACGACCCTGCGGGTGCCGATAACATCATCCGCGCTGTTCAGGTCGCATTTTCATACTCGTGCAGGAGGCCGCTGAGCCGATCGTGTCGACGGACGTGCAGCTGGGTGAGCGTGGCGGGATCGGCGATCGGTTCGGGCAGCGGTTGCAGCGGTCGGGCGTTGCCGATGCCCCGGTGAGGGCGGTGCCGGTTGTGGTGCCGTTCGTACTCTTGCCAGGCGTGCAGCAGATGCGCCTGGTTCCAGATCAACGTACGGTCGAGCAGTTCGTGGCGGCAGGCTTGGATCCACCGTTCCATGATCGAGTTCATGCGGGGCATCCGCACCGCGCTGAGCACGACTGTGGTACCGGCGTCGGCGAGGATCGCGTCGAACAGGGCCGGGTACTTCCCGTCACGATCACGGATGAGGTACTTCACTGAGCATCCGGCGTCGTCGAGATCCATGACCAGGTTACGGGCCGCTTGGGTCACCCACGCCGCCGTCGGGTGAGCGGTGGCACCGAGGACGCGCACCCGACTGGTCGCGTGCGCAATGACCGCCAGGACGTAGACGCGGGCGCCGGTCAACGTCGTCGTGTCGAAGCAGTCAGCGGCGAGGATGGCCTGGGCTTGGGAGCGCAGGAACGTCGCCCAGGTATCGCTGGTCCGCTGGGGTGCCGGGTCGACACCGGCGTCCTTGAGCATCTCCCAGACGGTCGAGGCGGCGACCTCGACGCCCAGCACGAGCAGTTCGCCGTGGATCCTGCGGTACCCCCACGTGCTGTTCTCGCGGGCCAGCCGCAGCACCAGCCGGCGGACCGACCGGACGGTGGGCGGCCGCCCAGCCCGTTTGGGCCGGGAG